>CAZQSX010000038.1:0-3279 GCA_964596415.1 uncultured Gammaproteobacteria bacterium | reverse complement strand
GAATGTTTGAACTTTATAAAAAATTAGATGGAAAAAATCCACCTACTAAATAGAACGCACCTACAAGAACAATTACTAAAAGTGCAGTTTGGGCAATTCCCCCGCGCTGTGAGGCAAAAGCTTTCTTTTTTTTAAAAACTGAAAGTTTTTTACGGGCAGATTTTCTTCTCACATTTTATCTTATCCTCAGTAAACGAATGAAGTCAAGAAATTATCTTGCACTTTTGATCCGGCAAAAGTGCGCAAAACCTCCCGTCACGCTAAGCCTCATGCCTTCAAAGTTACGCTTGCTCACTGAAAGTTTAAGACTCGCCTTCGTTACTCTCAGGCTCAAACAGTTAAACTTTCCGGGCGTTCACGCGCTTACTTCTCACGCATTCATCTTAGAGCGACGGTTTAATGAATGTGCTTCGAAATGTTGAAATATAACGGTAAATCAGATATAATACTTTCATTCGAAGAAATTCGAAAATTCACACACTCGGTATATAGTTCTGGAACCCCAGACCGGGTGGAGGTAAAAGAACTATGAAAAATATTACACTTGAAGAATTACTTGCTGCTGGTTGTCATTTTGGACATCAGGTAAATAGACGTAACCCAAAAGCAAACGAATATATTTTTGAGGCAAGAAGCGGCGTAAATATTATCAATCTTGAAAAAACAAAAGAAGGGCTTGAGAAGGCTGCTGAATTTATCAAATCTTTGGCTGCAAGAGATGGGTCTCTTATTATTGTGGGGACAAAAAGACAATCAAAAACTGTTGTGTTAGAAGAGGTAGCTCGTGCACAAAAAGAAGCTCCTGGAAAATTATTTACTATAACAACCAGATGGGTTGGCGGAACGCTTACTAATTTTTCAGAAGTTTCTAAAAATATTAAAAAACTGCAAGAAATTACAGAACTTCTTTCATCTAGTAAAAAAGAGAATTACACCAAGCGTGAGCAAGTATTATTTGAAAAACAACGCGTAAAGCTCGAATCATTTTATGGTGGAATCAAGGACATGACAGAAATTCCTGATGTGTTATTTATTATTTCAACTCAAGCAGAAGATACTGCAGTAGCAGAAGCACAGCGGTTGGGTGTTGGGACGGTGGGAATTGTTGATACCAATGCAGACCCATCTGTTATAGATCATCCAATCCCAGCAAATGATGATGCTGTGGGATCAATAAAACTTATCACCACACATCTTATGGATGCGTGGATTGAAGGGCGTAAATTAGGCGCAAAAGCAGAAGAAAAAGAAAAGGCAAAAGAAGTAAAGAAAGAAAAAGAGGAATCTGCAGGGAAAGCTGCGTAGCAATTTTAAATTTGAAATTTACAATTTAAAATGAATTTAAAAATTCAAATTTTCAAATTAAGATTTCAATTCAAATTAAAAATTTTAAATTAAAAATTATGGTAGATACAAACTTAATCAAACAATTGCGTGAGAAAACCTCAGCAGGAATTGCAGATTGCCGTGAGGCTTTAGAAGAAGCAGGAAATGATATGAAAAAAGCTGAAGAAGTGCTTCAGAGAAAAGGTTTTGAAAAAGCAGCAAAAAAAGGCGATCGTGAGACCGACTCAGGACTTATTGAATCATACGTACATAGTGGAAGAATAGGAGTACTTGTAGAGCTTAATTGTGAGACAGATTTTGTGGCAAGAACTGATGAATTCAAGCATTTAGCACATGAGTTAGCGCTTCAAGTTTCCTCTATGAATCCAAAAAATGCAAAAGCTTTACTTGAACAAGATTATATTCGTGATGCGTCTAAAAAAGTTGAAGACTTAGTAAAAGAAGCAATTGCAAAAATGGGAGAAAATATTACCGTTGGAAGAATCAGCAGAATTGAAATTGGAAAAGAATAGTTTCTTGAAATCATGAATTTTCATGAGGGTCTAGAAAACAAATTTTACGGCGAAAGAAGTGAGGGGCCAAAGAATTGGCGCAAACTCAAAAGAAGAAAAAGACTTTCTGTGCGAGAGTTTCTACCACAACCCCAGGAATCGTTTACCCATTCATTGGAATGTGAAATTCCAGCGCACATTACAATTTTACAAAATGGTGCAGTTCGTTTTAATTAATCCTTCTTGCATACCCATTGCCACTTTCTTTATAATGAACATCTGATGATCACAACAATCCTCGCATTTATTATAGTTTTATCAATCTTAGTTCTTATTCACGAATTGGGGCATTTTCTGGTTGCAAAAAAACTAGGAATAAAAGTAGAGGAATTTGGGTTTGGATTTCCACCCCGTTTGTTTGGTATTAAAAAAGGAGAGACTTTATATTCGATTAATTTACTTCCTGTGGGCGGATTTGTAAAACTGTATGGAGAAGATGCTGCCGGGGGAGGTTCGATAAAAGGTAAGGGGGAAAGCGGTAAGGGTAAAGTAAATATTGGAAGAGCATTTTTTGCGCGTCCTGTCTGGCAACGGTTTTTAGTAGTTGTTGCAGGTGTTGTGATGAATTTTGTTCTAGCGGTTGTAATTATTTCTTACCTTTTTGGATCTCAAGGTGTTGCATTACCCACGGAACATATCAGAATTACTGATGTTTTGCCAAATAGCCCAGCAGCAGTGGCTAAGCTTCAATCAGGAAATGAAATCCTTAAGGTAAATGGAACATCTATAAAAACTACAAATGAATTTATAGAGCTTATTAAAGAGAATTTAGATAAAGAAGTAACGCTTACTATAAAAAGTGATGGAAAAACGCAAGACACGGTACTTATCCCAAGAAAAGATTATCCAAAAGGTGAAGGGCCGGTAGGGGTTGGGATTACAAATATAGAAGTTAAAAAATATCCATGGTGGCAAGCGCCATTTTTTGGAACTCTTGAGGCGCTCAGATTTTCATGGATGATTGTTTCAGGGCTCGGGGAGATGATTTTTGGGTTCCTCTTTAAGGGTGTTCAGCCTGAAGGAGTTGCGGGTCCTGTGGGGGTAGCGCAGCTTACAGGGCAAGCAGTTTCATATGGTGTAACAGCAACCCTTTGGCTTACTGCGCTTTTGTCAATTAACCTTGCTGTTTTAAATATTCTTCCAATTCCAGCTCTAGACGGGGGAAGACTCTTTTTTATCTTAATTGAAGTGGTTACCCGTAAAAAAGTGAACCCAAAATATGAAGGTTATGCACATGCCGCCGGGATCGCAGTTCTTTTGAGCCTTATGCTTCTCATAACCGTTTTTGATGTAATGCGGCTTCTCTCTGGACAGAGCTTAATTCCAAAATAATACGTTGTAAATCGGACTGTTTTTGTTAGAATACTTGTATGAATGATAT
>CAZQSX010000037.1:0-4174 GCA_964596415.1 uncultured Gammaproteobacteria bacterium | reverse complement strand
CAAGGCGCGTGTCTGAAGAACACGTTATCCGGGTTCGATTCCTGGTCTTGGCACAAAATGCAACATTTTGTGTATATAGTTCAAGCTACTGACAAGTCTTTGTATACTGGTTATTCTACGGATATAGAGAACCGAATTAAAAACCATAACGCAAAAAAAGGTTCAAAGTCATTAAAGGGAAAATTGCCAGTTAGCCTTGTTTACTCTGAATCTTTTAAAACAAAATCAGAAGCGTTAAAAAGAGAGGCTCAAATTAAAAAATACACTAGGTCTGAAAAGTTAAAACTTGTTACGCGGGGGTAGTTCAGTGGTAGAACGTCTCGTTGCCAACGAGAAGGTCGCCGGTTCGAGTCCGGTTCTCCGCTCATTTTTTTGATTTGTAATCTATCTCTCTTGACTGTTCATTTTTTATCTGCTACATTTATTCGTTAAGACGTGAAGAAATTCATATTGATAACTGCTCTTTTCACTACAATTGTTTTACTGTTTCTCTTTTTGTTTCAAAATGTTATGCTAAATCCCTATGGAGGAAACGCTCAATCAATTGCAGAAAATAGCGAGTAACCCTAAAGAAGTTCATCCGTTTAAATACGCGCTTAAAACATTTCATAAAAACCCAAAGTTTTATATAACTTCATTTGTTTGGTCAATTATCTCAACTGCTTTTGGTTTATTTTTCTTTTTTCAGCTTCAAGCAAAATACCAAACAGAGCTCGTAAAATCACAAAGTTTGTCTGAAAATTTAGTAAAAGTTCAAAAAGAAAATAAAAATTTGAAAAATAGAGATGAATATAAAATCAACGAAGCCTTAAAAACTGATCTTTCTACTACAAAAAACGTTTTCACAGATTCTATTTCAGTGTATGAAAATTTGTTAGAAATTCCAAGTTCAAATAAGAACCTACAAACATTAAAGGAACAGTATGCAGTTGTATTGAAATTTTTAGCTGAAAATAACCATGCCTCTGCATCTTCTACTTTAAAAACACTCGCTTTGGATGTGAAAAAAGAATCTGCCGTATCAGCAACCCCTTCGTCTTCAGGAATAAACGTAGACACATTAAAAGTTAGTAGTACTCCGCCAGGATCTGGATATTCCAGGCAGGCTGTTGAGGCAGCAGGTCAAAAATTTGTGGTAGATATTGTTGCGGCACCACTCTCTTCTACCCGGATCATCGTAGATACTGCGTCTGATTCTGACTGTCATGATAATTGTCCTGTTTTATCTTTAGGTGACTTTGTTGCAAGAAATGGTGCTTTTGCTGGGATTAACGGATCCTACTTCTGCCCTGCAGATTATCCTAGTTGCGCTGGCAAATCTAATTCTTTCGACACGCTTCTTATGAATAAAAATAAAAAATATTTTAACTCAGATAATAATGTATACAGTACAGTTCCGGCAGTTATATTTGGGAGTGGATTTATGCGTTTTGTAGGAGCTTCTCAAGACTGGGGAAGGGATACATCAGTAGACGGAGTTTTAGCAAACCAGGCACTCTTGGTATCAGGAGGGAAATCTGTTTTTGGAGGAGATGGTGATCCCAAAAAAGGTTCAAAAGGAATACGAGGATTTGTGGCAACGGGAAATGGTAATGCATACATAGGAGTTGTAAGAAATGCAACGGTTGCAGAAGCAGCATTAGTGCTTCAGAATATGGGTATGGATGGGGCGCTGAATTTGGATAGTGGTGGTTCTTCTGCTCTTTGGAGTGGTGGATATCGCGTGGGACCTGGAAGGAACATTCCAAATGCTATTTTGTTCGTAAACAAGTAACCTTCTGAATTTTATGAAATTTCTACTTTACATCCTGGAATGGATATTGGAATTTATTTTGATTCTCATTCATTTTCCCTGCTATCTACTTTTAAAGTATGTTCCCATCCGCCCAAAAAAATCAACACAAGAAACTCTTCCGTCGATAATTATTGTTGAGCGTTGGTTTCGAAGAAATGTATTTCACTTTTTTGCAAAACGATATTTAGAAAAACAAGGATTTAGAGTTTATAATGTAAATTTTTCGCTTCATGATGGTTCATTTGAAAACTCAGGTAAAAAACTTAAAGACTATATAGAAGAGAGAAGTTTGAAAAATATTGTTCTTCTTGGAATAAGTGGCGGTTCACTTACTTGTCTTGAGTATCTTCAAAATAATAATGGTTGGGATAGGACTAGATTATTTATTTCACTTGCAGGACCTTTTAAGGGATCATGGATAGCAAAGTTTTTTCCAATTGACCATTCAATTCGAGAAATGGAACCTGGCTCACAATACCTTCATGGCCTATTTGAAAAACCTATTCAAAATAAACACAATATCTATTCGATACACGGAAAAGCAGATAATATGGTACCGGTAGAATCTTCCTGTATAGATGGAGTGCGCAATATTACAATTGATGTTGTAGGACATAATTTATTGCATGGTTTTTGGTTTCCCACCTATAAAAAAGTGTATGAAATAATTAAAGACTCATAAATTGTATGTTGTATATTCATGCAATTTAAGTTATTCTTATACCATGAAGAAGAATGATCCTACCATTATCTCCCTTGATAAACTTTTAGAAGAGGAAAAGCCTAAAAAAGGATTTACTACTCCACAAATTGAAGGTGAAGAGTCAGTGAGTGGATCTATGCCAGATCCAGAATCTGATGATGATACGCTTAAAAACGCTCATGATATGGGGCTTCAACGTGGGGAAAATTATGATAATTCTGAACCTCTTGATTTATCAAGAGATGTAGATACCAACGAAAAATACCAGCAAAACCACTAATTTTTCGTGTTATACTTTGCATAAGGTGCAAAAACTTCTACCGTTTTTTGTTTTTTTCTCCGGTTTTTTTCTAATATTTTACATTGCATTTACTCAAGGAAGTTTTAGTTCTATTCTTGGTAAAACAACCAGTAGTTCATTCACGCTTATTTCAACGGGTGATATAGGGCTGGTGAGATATGTTAACTTTAAAACGTTTCAAGAAAATAATCTTCAATATCCATTTTTAAAAATTGCTGATTATCTAAAAAACGCTGATTTAACAGTCATAAATCTAGAAGGTCCGCTTATTAATAATTGCCCAAAAATTACGACTGGATTTATATTTTGCGGTGAAGATGAGCTAGTTGCTGGACTTTTATTTGCAGGAGTTGACGCAGCAAATCTTGCAAATAATCATAGTACAAATTACGGTATTCAAGGACTTGAGGAAACTTCATCGCTTTTAGTGAAAAACGGGATTACTGCATTTGGATTAAAAGATCAAGTGCAGTACAAGCATATTAACGGAAATACCGTTGCTCTTATTGGATTTGTAGAGTTAGGAAATAATTGGGGAGGACTTTCAAATGCGACAACGGACAACGTTAAAAATTTAACAAAAGAAGCAAGAAGCCATGCTGATGTAGTTATTGCAGCTTTTCATTGGGGACCTGAATACACAAGAAATCCTACGCAAAGCATGGTAGATATTGCTCATTTAGCGGTTGATTCAGGCGCAGATATTGTTTTAGGAAATCATGCACATTGGATTATGAAGGAAGAGATGTATCAGGGAAAGCCAATAATTTACGCACAGGGAAATACTATCTTTGATCAAGACTGGTCAGAGGAAACAAAAGAAGGAGTTATATACAAATTCCAATATGAGAATGGTAGGTTTTCAAAAATTGAGGAGAAATATACCATTATTGAAAAAAATGCGCAGCCTCGAATTGCAACAGAACTTGAAGTAAAACAAATATCCGAAAAGCTTTCTTACTAATTATTAATTCCTTCTTCCACAATTGCTTCCTGTATGACTTCATCAGAAAGTGAAGACGCAAGTCCTGCGTGTCTTTTTTTCCATGAACCATTTTTAAACCAGATATACGTTACCATTGCCATAATAATATTTGAGACAGGAAATGCGATCCATATGCCTGTTTCCATAAGCGGTGTATGCATGGATAGTAAATAAGAAATAGGAAACTGTATTACCCAAATTGAGATTGCCGTTAAGACCATTGACGCAAACGTGTTGCCAGATCCTTGAAATGCCCCTCCGAGCGCGAATTGTAATCCTAGAAATCCATATGATAATGCCATGATTTGTGTAAAAAGAATGCTTCCGTTTAATGCATCTGGTGATCCTACAATAAAAGCTGATGCAATGGCTCGTGCAAAGATGAAAAAG
>CAZQSX010000036.1:0-6252 GCA_964596415.1 uncultured Gammaproteobacteria bacterium | reverse complement strand
CAAGAGATGAGCTGCCAACCGCAATAACAAGATAAAAATTTGGGTGTCTTGCATATATTTTTGAAAACGCTTTAATCACGTTAATAAGTCCTTTTTCATGAAGAATGTTGTGTTTTCCCCGAATAATTCTTGATGCAGAAAGTATGATTTTTGAATCAGCAGAAAGTCCTAGTTCTTTTTTAAAACCCGTAGCAGTTGATTTTTCATTATTAAATTGTGAAGTATTTACTCCTAAATAATGCGTTTCTAAAATATCAACACTTGTTCCTTTTTGAAAACAATCTCCAGCAACGCTTTGACTTACACAACTTATCTTATTCCACATAAGCTGATTTATTAATTCAACCTGAAGTTCTGTTGCGGGAAATGAGTGCAGATGTAACACAATAGGTGTTTTGTGAATTGCGGCTACCATGTTAAGAAGAAGACTAAATAATGCAGGCAAACCAAACATGATATTGTTTGCGCAAATAATATGGATGTTTTTTTCTTTAATTATCCGTTCCATGAGCGCTGCAAATTTTTTAGCTTGGATAGATATTTGTTGATGTTGAAGGGTAGTTCTTGGTGTCACCAAGCTTGTATCATGATAAATTGTCACGTTTCCAACTATTTCAATCCTGTCCTCTTTTGTTGTAGGTAACATTAAAAATAGAAAAGAATCTTTTTTGTCTTTATAGAAGTGAATGAGGTTTGTGATGTACCGTTCTACTCCTCCAGTACTTTCTTGTGGAGAACTTACAGAAATGCACAAAATGTTCATATTACTCTACGAAAGTAAGAGCAACACCTTTTTTGCCAGCTCTGCCTGTGCGCCCGATTCTATGAACATAGTCATCGTATGATTCAGGCATTTCATAGTTAATAACATGGGTAACGTTTTCTACATCAATTCCTCGTGACACCACATCTGTTGCCAGAAGTATTTTAATTTCATTTCTGTGAAAACGGTCAAGCGTTCTTTGTCTTTGGCTTTGTCTTTTATTTCCATGAATTGCATCCGCTTTAAATCCGCGGGTAATAAGTTCATCAGCAAGTTTTTGAACAGACCATTTACTTCTTCCAAAAATAAGTACTTTTTCAAATGTTTCCTGAACAAGCAAATCATGCAGTACATCTACTTTTTTATTTTTATCAATTACTTTGACTACATCTTGGTCAACCATTTCTGCAGTCTCTTGCTTTTTAACAGAAACGGTTACTGGGTTTTTTACAAAAGCGTCAAGGATCTCTTTTACTTTATAAGAAATAGTTGCTGAAAAGAATAATGATTGCCTTTCAGTTGGAAGGTGTGATATGAAAAATTTTACATCATGAATAAATCCGATGTCTACCATAAGATCTGCTTCATCAAGAACAACTGAACGGAATTCAGATAAATCTAAATATCCTGATTTTACGTGGTCTTTCAATCTTCCTGGAGTTCCTATAACAAAGTGAGGTTTTCGTCTGAGTTCACGTCTTTGATATTCTAAATGAGATCCTCCGTTACAGTTGACTCCGTAAATGTTCAGGCCTTTTGCAAAACTTCTAAATTCATCATAAATTTGAACCGAAAGTTCTCTTGTTGGTGCGACAATTAAAACGCTTTCATTTTCTTTATCTAAAAATACTTTTTGAATAAGCGGAATTAAAAACGCTGCAGTTTTACCGGTTCCTGTATTTGCAATTCCTATAAGATCACTTCCTTCTAAGATAACAGGAATAGCTTGATCTTGAACTGGAGTTGGTGTGGTGTACCCTTTTTCCTGCACATTTTTTAAAAGTTGTTCAGTAACTTTAAAATCTGCAAATGTGTGGGTAGCAATATATGCTTCTTCATGAATTTCACTTGCTTTTTTAACAAGCTGTGACATGGGAAGCGCAGGAGGTAATCTTCTTCCACGTGATTGCCCCCCTCTTTGGAAGGATTGTTTTTGACCAAAGCCTGATTTATTATTTTGGAATCTTGGTGAACCATTTCTGCGACCACCAAAACCAGATCTATTTCTCATAATGTGTACATTAAAATTAGGATGCTGTGAAGATGGGCAAAGGAGTAAACTTAGCTGAACAAATTCAAAGCGAATCTGTAAACAGTATAGCAGATTATAGGACAAGTAGCAAATACCACGCTTTACTTTTTAAAAAAACCAATTCATAATTAGTATAATGCCCAAAAGAAAAAAATCAGCAAAACTTATTCATAAGAACCAGTACAGGGTGTGTATGCTTCTTGGAATATTCGTATTTTTGTTTATTATTTTTTTGCTTCGGATGTTTTTAGGCAGTAATACAACTACCTGGACAGATAAAACAGTTTTAGAAGGATTAAAATCAGAGCTTTCAATACAGACATCTTCTATAAAATCTGATTCTGCAGTTTGGATACAAAGTCCAACAGAACTTTTTATTTTAAAAGGAGTCTCATTTACTGGTGAAAAAGAACTAAAAGTTGGTGAAGATAGTATATTACAGGAAGCTTCTAAAACTTATTTTTACCATAAAGGATTTTTAGAAAATGGCGCAAATACATTTTCTACGCTTGAATCAGATAATCCGTTTCAGGTTCAAAGCCAAGGATTTATAAGCGGTAACATGAAATGTTTACTTAATGTTTTCATACAGTCTAGACCAAGCGGCTATTTTTTCTGTGGGATTTATGATGATGAAAAAAATAAGCTTCAAAAAGAATTTATGCCCGTAGTTTACAGTCCGCAAGCAAAGTATCCGCTTCAAAAAAATGAAGCAGCGGTTTTAAACGTTTCAAAAATAAATGACCAATTTGCAACAGGTTCAAATAATAGATATTTAAACGGTATATATGAGCCAAGCGGAACCACATGGATTGCTGCAA
This sequence comes from uncultured Gammaproteobacteria bacterium, assembly GCA_964596415.1. Classification (GTDB taxonomy): domain Bacteria; phylum Patescibacteriota; class Microgenomatia; order Levybacterales; family GWA1-39-11; genus JAGORM01. The sequence continues at coordinate 3,416 of CAZQSX010000036.1, read as the reverse complement.
AAGTAGGCGGCGTCTGGAAATTGGTTTTTGATTCCCAGGATTATCCAACGTGCGAAGCGGTTGATGAGTATGATGTACCAAGAGATTTTTATAAAAACTGTTATGATGCGTCTACTGATAGCTTCAGGTTTAACTAGCGATTCTCTTCAGGTCTTCTACAATTTCTGGGAAATGTTCCATGTTAAAATGCCCGCGGTTTTCAAATATTCGAGTTTGAGCATTCGGCAGTTCTTTTTTATATCCTTCAAGGTGTGAAATAGGCACAACAACATCATCTTGACTATGATAGAGGTAAATATTTTCAATCTGGTTTTTAAGGTTGTCCAAAGGCTGATCCAGAACAAAATCAACAAGTGATTCCTCTGATTTGTCAAAAGGCGCTGCGATTAAAAATAGTGCTTTAATTTTCTTTGGATAATCGTTTTCAGACAAGTATTTTGCTAAAAAAATGCCGCCAAGGGAATGCCCCACAAATATTACCTGCTCATCAAGTAATGGAATTATTTTTTCAAACCAAATCTTCCATTCTTTATATCTGGCATTCATAGAATTAGGCATTTTGGGTTGTAAAACATCAAATTCTTCTCCTAAATCTTCCTGAAGATTTGATTTCCAGCCCTTAGATTTTAGCCTTTCGAGGTTAATTTCGCTCGATTTTAAATAATCCAGATAGTCTTCGTATTTATCAAACGCATTTCCACCATGAATAACAAGAACTTGTTGAGTCATATGTTTTCAAGTGGGAAATTTTTGGCTCGCCAGGCTAGCAGTCCGCTTTTCATACTAAATGCTTTCTCATAACCCATCTGTTCTAGTATTTGTACTGCCTGAGCGCTTCTACTACTACTGAGACAATACACATAGAGAGTTTTTCCTTTATCTGGAACTCTTTTATCTATAATTTCAAGTTGGTCAAGTGGAATATGAATGCTTCCTTTTATTTTCCCCTTCTCTACTTCACCTGCTGTTCTAACGTCAATAATTGCGGCGTCAGAACCTTTTGTTATTTGTTCATAAACGTCTTTTGCATCTATTTGTGGTACCTGAGGAGTTAGTCCAAACATAAAAAATATTGTATCACTTTTTTACATACCATTTCTTCTTAATGTATCTCTTAACTGAGATTGTGAAACTTGTGATTCTGGAAACTGGGTTTTTCCCTCTGGGTGCTGAGTTTGAAGCATTCTGAGCATTTTTGCTTGTGGTGTTTCAGGTGTAGGATCTTGTGTTCCGGCTAGATAGGAAAATCTTCCTGTATCAGGAATGGGTGTTTCAGGAGTAGGTTTTTGTGGTTTTCTGGCACGTTTTCTCTCCCTTGTTTTCGGCGTATAATCTTCTTCAAATCCTTCAAATTCTTTGCTTCGTTTTCCCATGTTTGCAATAATACAATAGGAATATAATAAAGTAAAGTGAAACAATCTAACGATTATTAGATTGTTGTTATGATTTTTTCCCAAGGGAATTTGCTTCTCCCAAAATGCCCATATGCGGATGTTTTGCTGTATATAGGTTTTTGTAAATCTAATACTTCAATTATTGACTTGACTGAAGTATCTATTAGGCTATCTTTATAATCATGTAAAGCTTTTTCGCTATATTTTGAAGTCCCAAACGTGTCAATAGTTTGCATGAGCGGTTTTGGTTGACCAATCACATACGCAAGTCCAACTTCACATTTTTCAGCAAGACCATTTGCTACAATATTTTTTGCAATAAACCGAGCCGCATAAGCTCCACTTCTATCAACCTTTGTAGGATCTTTTCCTGAAAATGCACCACCCCCTACTCTGGCATAGCCTCCATAGGTATCCACAACAATTTTTCTCCCCGTAAGTCCAGCATCTGACGCAGGTCCTGGAATGTGCCAAAGCCCCGTACCGTTTATCACAATATCTTCAGCTTTTGGAAGCTCCATATGGAACTGTTTCAGAACAGGAGCGCACACGTGTTTTATAATGTCACCTTCAATTTTTTCATATTCAGTTTTTTCATCATGGGCAACCGCAATCACCAATTTTTGAACAGCCACAGGGAACCCTTTTTTATATTGTAAAGTCACTTGAGCTTTTCCATCTGGTCTCAGCCATTCTAACGTTTTTGATTCTCTTAATGTATCAATTCTTGAAGTAAGCGTATGAGCAATGGTTATTGGAAGCGGCATAAATTCTGACGTTTCACTGCATGCATACCCAAACATCATGCCTTGATCCCCTGCTCCACCAATATCTACTCCCAATGCAATTTCAGGTGATTGTGTGTGAATATAATTTACCAATTTTGATTCACTGCTAAATCCCCACTCAGGAACGATATATCCAAGTTTTTTTATTGCAGTCCTTGCAAGTTTTTCAAAATTTACATTGATGTTTGTATTGATTTCCCCAAAAAGACATATGGTGTTGGCCCCAACTACGGTTTCTATACCGGTTCTGGCGTGTGGATCTTTTTCTAGAGCTGCATCTAAAATGACATCACTTATGAAGTCGCAAATTTTATCCGGGTGACCTGCGCAAACAGATTCTGAGGTAAATAAGTAGTTAGATTTCATAATTTTCCCTGTAGGCACATCTGCTTATATAGCTTTGGCACCGTAAATTGACGGTTGCCGCCCAGTTAAACTGGAACTCTTGATGTATCTATATTTAAGCAAAAAATAACGCTTCTTGCAAGTAATTATTTGAGGTCTTTGATAAATTTGAGGGTGTACTTCCCTCTTGTAGTTAGCTTGTGTCTGATCTCTTTTCCTTCACTTTTTTTCATAATCAAACCTGCCATAATAAGTCTTTTTAAATGCGCGCTTGAAAGTTTTAGAGTCATTTTAAGCTCATACGCTACTTCAGTTACTGATAATTCTGGTTTTTTGTCCAATAAATCCAAAACCTCTATTCTTTTGTGGTTGGAGAATCCTCGTACAATCTGCTCTAATGCTCTTGGCTTCAACATATAATTACTCTATCATAATTTCATAAACGATCCAATGATCTTTAGAATGTTGGATAGATAAAATATGATGAGTTGGTGGGATATGTATTAAAGAAGAGAAAAATTCAATGAAAAATCCATGCGGGACTTCAAGAATCTGAATTCTAATCTGGCAGATAAATTAGATTTATGATCGTACGATCGTTAGATCATGCGATTGTGAGAATATGTTGTTTGAGAATATGAGTGTGGAAAGTGGGGAGTTAGATATAATAATTTGTCTGAGGCACATTTTTATGCGGTGACTTGGAGAAGCTGAATACCGTTTAAGTCATCAAATCCTTCCGTTTTGCCCGCCTGCTTGGGCTTCGCCCCCAAAACTTTTCGGCGGGACTAATTTTCAATTTTTACAAAACAAGTCTTGTGTAAATTGTCCATTATTTCAATAACAGAGATTGCATTTTGAGATAATGTTTTGAGATCAGCTTCAGAAA
>CAZQSX010000035.1:2371-7791 GCA_964596415.1 uncultured Gammaproteobacteria bacterium | reverse complement strand
GGGAATACTTTGGGTAAGCTCTTTATAGATATCATCAAGGGCTTTATTTTGAGCAGTTGTTAGGGTAAACAGAAGAAGATCAAATAATTTGTGAATATTTTCTTTGTATTTAAGAATTTCAAAAACTGGCGCTTTTTTAACTTTTTCCCATTCCTGTCTTCTTAGAAGTGCTGCTGCTTGAATTAAAAATAATTCCTCATATGCAAGTCTTTTTTTTGAAAGCGCAATATCTTCAAAATTATCTGGCATGTGTATATTTTGAAATGATGTTTTAAGATCTTTAAATTTATGAGAAAGCAGAATTGATTCTGGGAGAAATTCAGGAATTTCAAGGTCTGTATTTTGTAAAAATTCTGTAATTTTAGACCTCAGCCATTTAGAAGAAAGACTTTTTGTTAACGGGTAAATTGGAATAAGTTTTCCGGTGTGGATCGTTTTACCATCCGCTCCTATTTTTTCATATTCTTTTACGGCAATGCATTTAACCCTGCCATACATTTCTATGGTTCCAGAGATGCTAATTCTGTCTCCTATTGAAAACATTTTTATAAGAAATTGTTGGTTGAACCACCGAGCTTCCAGTTCTCCAGTTCCATCAGTTACTACCATTTTTTGCATGCTAAAACGTTTACTTCTATACTCATTTTTAAAACTAACAACTTCTCCCTGAATCGTTACAAGTTCTCCGATTCGAAGTCCTTTAATGGGGCGAATATTTCTATAGTCTTCATACCTTTTTGGTATGTGGTAAAGCATATCAGAGATAGTTATAAGTCCAAGTTTTTGAAGTTTTTTTGATTGTATTGAAAAACCTCGACCGAGGTTTTTTGTGCTTAATAGTTCATCCATGCAGTTAATAACCTATGAATTATGGTAAAAATGAGCTTAAAATAAGCGTAAGTGAGGCAATAATTATTATTGCGGTAAGAACTTTTTTATGTTTTTGTAACCATTCCATAATTATAGAGCTTAGAGCTTAGAGCTTAGAGCTTAGAGCTTAGAGCTTAGAGCTTAGTTTAAGATATTTGTGTTTTCCAACCTTTAAAATTCCAGGTCTTGCAAGTGTTTCCATTGTTGAGCGTTTCTTGTCAAGCTCAACCCCTCCTTGTTCAATGATTCGTTTCGCATCAGATTTACTTTCTACCATTCCAGATTCAATAAGTACATCAGTTATTGTGAAATCCTCATGCTCAAGTTGAAAAGTGGGAATGTCAGTAGGAATTTCCTTGTGTTGCACGGTTGATTCAAACTCTTTCTCTGCACTCTTTGCACTATTTTCGTCGTGAAGTTCGCTGACTATGGTGTATGCTAATTTTTTCTTCCACTTTAAGGGGTCATCCTTAACTTCATCTTCGTGGCTTGGGATCTCCTTACTTTCTGTAGCGAGCATAAAATACTCTCTTACGAGATTGTCATCTATAGACATTATTTTTCTATACATGTCAACTGGGGTGTCAGAAAGCCAGATGGCATTTCCCCAGGACTTGCTCATTTTCCGCCCATCTGTTCCGGTAAGATATGCAGTTGATAATACGAATGAATCCCTATTATCTAACTTTTCAATTAAAGTTCTCCCTGCTTGCATATTAAATGTTTGATCAGCTCCACCTATTTGTAAATCAGTTTTTAACATATAAGAATCATAAGCTTGCATAATAGGGTATTCAGTTTCATCTAGTTTCACCCTTTTTCCCTCTTCGAGGCGTTTTTTAATTAATTCTCGACTTATAAAATCATTTAAGGAAAATATTTGCTTGAGCCCAATAATTTTTCTGTAACTTAATTCTTCGAGCCACTCACTGTTATATCTCACTTGGATTTTACTAAAATCTAAAATCTTTGAAGCCTGCTCCTTATAGGTTTTAAAATTTTCTGCAATTTCTTCGGGCGTTAAACTTGGTCTTTCAGAATCTTTATCAGATGTGTCTCCGATTAAAGCAGTAAAGTCTCCTATTAAAAATGTGACGTTGTGTCCAGCATCTGCAAACGCCTGAAGTTTTCTTAGGGTTACCGCATGACCTAAGTGAATCTTTGTAGCGGTTGGATCAATACCCAGATAAATATTGAGCTTCTTGCCAGATTGTAGTTCTTGTTCTAGTTTTTCCTTTCCGGGAATTATGTTTACAACGCCCCTTGTTAGCAAATCATCCATGAGCTTTATTATACGAGGACTTTGGCGCAAGTTCAATTAGATAAAGTTTGCCTTGATGTCCTAACTTTGGGTATAATGTCTTATCTATGCAGCAGTATAGGCCGTCTGCCTACAGGTCTTCACAAAACTCTCGATTAGGGAGACTCTCAAGTCATAAACTTACTCGTGCTGTTTTGGTAAGTAAACTTCTAAAGTGGGTTTTGATCGGAATAATTGCAGGATCAATTCTTTTCTTTTTGTACTTTTTATGGGTTTCGCGTTCGCTTCCAACTCCGGGTCAACTTTCAGCAGCTGCGTCAAAAGACTCAACTGTTATTAAAGATAAAAATGGAACGGTTCTTTATTCTCTGTATGAGGATGTAAATAGATTATATGTTCCCTTGAAGGATATTCCAAAAATTACTCAACAGGCAACGATCTCAACAGAAGATAAAGATTTTTACAGTAATAAAGGATTTTCAGTTATAGGTCTTGCCAGAGGTCTTATTATTGACCCCATTTTTAAAGGTAGGGCAACGGGTGGATCAACCATAACACAACAGCTTGTTAAAAATTTGCTGCTATCTCCAGAGCGTAGTCCAACCAGAAAATTAAATGAGTTGATACTTGCTATCCAAGCAAGCCAGAGATATACCAAAGATGAAGTGTTAGAGTTGTATCTTAACAATGTTCCTTATGGAGGAAATGCTGTGGGAATAGAGGCTGCGTCTAACATGTACTTTGATAAAAGCGCAAAGGAATTAACGCTTGCAGAATCAGCGTTTTTAGCTGGCCTTCCACAGCTTCCATCTCGGTATTCTCCATACACATCAACAGATAAAGCATATATAAAACGCTCTGAGTATGTTTTGAATCGAATGGTTGAGGATAGAAAAATTGATAGAAAAGAAGCAGACGATGCGCTTAAAAAAATTAAAAATTTTAAATTTCCAGAGCGTCAAGCAAACCTTAAAGCCCCGCATTTTGTGCAGTATGTCCGTGAACAGTTGGTAGATTTATTTGGTGATGCTGCAGTAGCCCGTGGTGACCTTCAGGTAACAACTACACTCGATTATGATATTCAAAATGAAGCTGAAAAAATTGTAGATGAGGAAATAGATAAACTGGATGGGTTAAATGTTGGTAATGGTGCAGCAATTGTGTTAGATCCAAAAACCGGTGCAATTCTTGCAATGGTTGGAAGCAGAAATTATTTTGACACGCAGAATGAGGGAAATTTTAATGCGTCAATTTCTCGTCGTCAGCCCGGGTCAAGTTTAAAACCAATTATGTACGCAACAGCTCTTGAAAAAGGATACACTGCCGCAACGCTTTTATTTGATGCAGAAACAGAATTTCCAGGAGAAAATCCAGCAATCCCTTCTTACAAACCAGTTAATTATGATGGTGAATTTAGAGGCCCGGTACAGCTGCGATTTGCGCTTGGAAATTCACTCAATGTCCCTGCTGTTAAAATGCTTGCCCAGGTAGGTCTTCAACCGGTTATGAAACAAGCATATGCAATGGGAATAGAAAATTGGGAGCCAACTGAAAGCGCTATGAGAAATGTTGGTCTCTCTTTGGTTTTAGGAGGCCGCGAAGCATCACTACTTGAAATAACATCTGCCTACTCTGCCCTTGCGAATAAAGGAACACTTTTACCGCCATTTTCTATAGAGGAAGTAAAAGATTCAAGAGGAAAAACGCTTTATAAAAATAAAAGGCAAAACGGGGTTAAAGTTCTTGATGAAGGTGTAGCATTTATTATTTCACATATATTACTTGATGATAATGCCCGTTCTGATGCATTTGGTAGATATTCAAAATTAAACATTTCAGGTAAAACTGTATCTGTGAAGACGGGAACAACTGATCAAAAACGTGATAACTGGGCAGTTGGCTATACGCCTTCATATGTGACTGGTGTTTGGGTTGGAAATAATGATAATACTCCTATGAATCCTAAAATCGCATCAGGCACCACAGGTGCCACTCCTATTTGGAATAGAATTATGACTGCAGTACTCAAAAATGTAAAAAATGAAGAGTTTAAAATCCCAGGAAATGTTACTGCCGTTGAGATTGATAGTTATGGTGGTGGACTTCCGGTAGATGGTCAGTCAAAAAGAACAGAATATTTTATAAAAGGGACTGAACCTACCAGTAAATCTCCAATTTATAAGCAGGTAAAAATTTCTAAATCTGACAGTAATAAGCTTGCAAATAGCGAAGAAATTTCAAAAGGAGATTATGATGTGAAAGAATATATTGTATTTTCCGAGAAGGACCCCGTTTCAAAAGATGAAAGAAATAGATGGCAAGAAGCGATAGACGCATGGATAAATGAGCATTACAAGGATGATTCTAAATATCATCCACCAGGCGAAACGTCTGATAAAAAATATGATAGCAATTCAGAGGATGAAAAAGAACCGACCCCAACGTTATCTCTGACGCCAACCCCATAGAGTAATTCTGCTTGATATTATGATATGTTATGCTGCTTCTGCATGAAACTTATTTTTTAAAGCTTCAAAAATTTTGTTTCTGGCTTCTGAAATATCAGAACTTGTGAGATTTTTTTCCTTGCTTTGGTACGTTACCCTAAATGTTTTTTTATCATGATAGACATCAAGAAGTTCAACGTTTTTAACAAGCGTACTTGCTGATGTAATAGTATCTGCAACCATTTCATATTCTATTTCAGGGGAGATGATAACTCTTAGATCCTCAATAGATTCTGGAAATTTAGGAGCAGGAATATATGATTTTTTAAGACTTGCGTGTGTTATGAGTACGTCATAATTTAGCTCAAAGTCTACAACTTCTGGGTCAAGCACTTCAATTTCTCCAATTTCTTTTTTGCCAATATTAAGATGTGCTCCTTGGGCGTCATCACGTTTTTTATATGTCACATTTTTAATTCCAAGATCTTGAAAAAGTGCCTCAAGTATGCCTTTTACTGTATAAAAATCAGCTTTTTTGTGCTTGATTATTCCAGCCAGCATTTTTGTTTCAACCGGTAGATCATTTGATCTTTTATGGTAGACGTTTGAGAGTTCAAAGATTTTTAACTGAGAAAACTGTTTGTTTTCCCGAAATGTTTCAAGAAGACTTGGAATAAGTGTTGTTCTCAGGTGCGTCATGTCGCTTGATAGCGGATTTGAGAGCTCGACAGCATCATGGGGCGCTACTTCAAGCATGTCTTCTGATACAAGTGAATATGTATACACTTCAGTAAAGCCAAAATATTTAAGCGCCTGCTTTACGCGTGTTTCAAAATAAAACG
>CAZQSX010000035.1:0-2361 GCA_964596415.1 uncultured Gammaproteobacteria bacterium | reverse complement strand
AACTCGAAGAACGGATGGCCTCCGAATTGACCCTGAATCAACTACCTGATTCTCGTTTCAAGCCTCGCTATCCAAAAGCAATTCAAGAAGGACCGGCACATGGAATTCGATCAGATTCCGCCTGCTTTACGCGTGTTTCAAAATAAAACGGATTATTTGAAAAATTTGAATAATGCGTGTTTTGAATGCTTGGCAAAATACTTGGAATTTTATGATATCCATACATGCGAGCTACTTCCTCAATAATATCTTCAGGAATTTCTATTTCATGTGCTCTATATGAAGGGGCGGTTACTGTTAGTTTTTCGCTAAGTGTTTTTACTTCAAATCCAAGACCTTTTAATATTTGTTCTGACTCCTGTTTTGAAATTTCTACTCCAATTACGCTTTGAATTTTTGAAAGTTGTATGGTGATAGATTTTGGTTTTTCTTTTTTTGGATATTCATCAAAAATATGACTGACAAGCTTTCCTTGTGCAGTTTCTTGTAAAAGTTGAATACCCCTATTAAGAGCAAGTAGACCAAGTTCTGGGTCTACATCTTTTTCATTTAAAACAGCCGCATCGGTTCTTATATTTAAAGTCATAGAAGCATCTCTTATTTTTTTAGAATTATTATTGTCAATAAAAAGCATAACTTTACGGGTATCATGAGTTATAGACGAATTGGAAAGTCCCATAATTCCCAATAGATCAATTATTGTTCCATTCTTATCTTCAGCTACGATTTCACCGCCAGTAAGCGTGTATTCTTTTTTATCAAGCGTTATAATTTTTTCTCCCTTTTTTCCTTCGCGTATGGTGCATGTGTCAGTTATTTTATCCGCGTCAAATGCGTGCATGGGGTGACCAATTTCTCGCATGACATAATTAGTCACATCAATAACATTATTTAAAGATCTAATATTTGATGCCTCCAATCTGTCACGTATGATTTGTGGTGACTTATCAATGGTTACTTCAAGAATTGCCGCACAAACCCTGTAAGTGAGCTTGGGATCAGTAGTTATTTTTATAGGAAACGTTTTATTGTTTATGGAAAATGAAGGAATTTTTTGAGGAATAAATTCCGCCTTAATTCCTTCTGAGTTAAGTGCTACTGCTGCTTCTCGGGCAAGTCCTACCACAGACATCATGTCTACTCTGTTTGTTGTTACTTCAATGTCATAAAGATAATCACTTCCTACTTTTTCAACACGTTCAATTGAGGCACTTTTAAGGCTCATTATTTCTGCAATCTTTAAAGGCGTTGCCGCGGTTTTTAGATGTTCCCTTAACCAAGAGTCAAGTATTTGTATGTTCATTTTGCGAAATCCTTTCTCATTAAGTCATTGATTGAGCAAAATACCGGGAGTCTCTGTAGTTCCGAGCAGGTCTGCGAGGAACACAAGAGTTAACGGTATATTAACTCAAAATTGTTGTAAAAATCTCAAATCGTTTGAATAAAGCGTTCGTAAATCATCAAGTACCAATCCCTCTCTCATCATAAGAACACGTTCTACACCCCAACCTGAGGCAAATCCTGTATATTTTTTTGGATCAAGTCCGCAGTTTTTAATAACGTTTGGATGAACCATTCCAGCCCCTCCTAGCTCTAGCCAACCTTCTTTGCAAAGGTTACACCCTGAACCATTGCAAACCCCACAGGAAATATCAGTTTCAAATGAAGGTTCAGTGAATTGGAAATGATATGGTCGCATCCTTGTTTTTCTTCCTTCCCCAAACCATGATTTTGTGAAGTAGTCAAGCGTTCCTTTAAGATGTGCAATTGAAATATTTTCACCTATCACAAGCGTTTCAAATTGATGAAACATGGGTGTGTGTGAAACATCAGATTGGCGCCTATACGTTTTTGCAATATTTAACATCTTAATGGGCAATTTTCCTTTATTCATTTCTCTGATTTGTCCAGATGAGGTATGTGGGGTAAGAAGCATTTTCCCGTACTCTTTGTGTTCAGGTTGATTTATGAAAAATGTTTCCCAATCATCTCTGGCTGGATGATTTTCAGGGAAATTGAGCGCACCAAATGCAAAATGATCCCATTCTACCTCTGGGTACTGTACTTTTTCAAATCCAATATGCTCAAAAATATACGTAATTTCTTCAATAGCCTGAGTTATAAGGTGTAAGTGACCCAGTTCTTGTAGTTTTCCAGGCAGAGTTACGTCAAGTTCTACTTTTGTGGAGATTGTTTTTTTACTACCTAATGTTTTTTCTTGAGAGGTAATCATTTCTTCAATTCCTATCTTTACTTCATTTGCCATTCGTCCAATCTCTGGTCTTTTATCTGCTGGTATTTTTGTAAGCTCTTTCATGATCGCGGTAAGTCGTCCGCTTTTTCCTAAAAAGTCCAGTTTAA
>CAZQSX010000034.1:0-7858 GCA_964596415.1 uncultured Gammaproteobacteria bacterium | reverse complement strand
TTCTATGTCTATAAAAACTGGTATTAGTCCGGCCTCTTTTACCGCGTCAACTACCGCGATGCAGGTAAATCCAGCTATTGCAACTTTAGATCCTTGAGGTAGGTTTAATTGTCTAAGTCCAATTGTTAATGCTTGTCTCCCTTTATAAGCAAGAACTACACTACCCTGATATTTTTTTTCTAAAAAATTGATGAGATTTTTCCTTGCTCCTTTTTCTTGCAAGATTAAAGATTTTATAACAAACGGAAGGTCATAGTTTGATCCGAGTGAGTTGAAAATATTCATGCGTTGCCTAATGAGTCTATCACAATTTTTGCAACTTCTCTTGGATGAGTAAATTGTGGAGAATGTCTGCCTTGAGCAATTGAATAAAGCTTTGAATTTTTAATGAGCAAATGCATGGTTAACGCGTCTTGCAGCGGGGTTATTTTGTCATTTTTTCCCCAGATAATAGTTGTGGGTGTTGTAATTTTTTGAAGCTGAGGTTGTAAATTTACAGAAATTAAATTTCTCATAGTTTTCTGAAGAGCGGGATCTGCTCGTTCATAGTCGTGTTCCTTTGCAAGCCTATAAAGAAGTGGTTTAAATGTTTCAGGAGTAAGTTTTTTACCTAGTTTTGCAACACTTTTAAACGTTATTCGCTTCAACCTTATAAGAAATTCGTTGTGAAATATTCCAGCTGAATCAATAAGAATTAAGTTCTTTATCTTTGCGGGGTGCATAAGTGTGTGGGAAAGTGCGATTCTCCCACCATTGCTATGACCTAAAATTGTAATTTTTGAATCGTTTTTCGTTTCTTTGTCAAGCCAGCTTACGTAGTCGTTTAATGTCCAAGGCGAATCAAGTGGCGCTGTAAGACCAGGGATTTTAAGCATAACCCCCTCTACCCCATTTTTGAGCAACTCTTCTAAAAAGGGATCCCACTTTGAAGTCTCATACGCCCATCCGTGGAGGATATAAATCTTCTCAAGTCTTTGATTTTTTATTTGAAATTGATCTATAGTCCCCATTTTTTGCGCCTTTTTTCCCACACGGCTTCCCTTCTTGCCAAAAGTTTTTTTTCTTTTTTATCAAGAAGTAAATTTTCTATTACTCCCTCCAAAAATCTTGCGCCTTTAAAAAGTAAAGTTTCTCTTCCTTTTATATTTTGTTTCAGAAAATCAAGAACTTCTTTTGGGTTTTCAAACACGTCAATTGGGATACTTGGTAGCTTTTCTTTTAAAATAGGATAGGTATAGTTTTTAACACGTGGTCCCAAAAGCACAATACGTTTGAGATCAAGCGTTATAATAAGATCTGCTAATTTCTCATGCTCCTCTTGTTCTTCTTTCCCTTGCTCGAGCATATCACCAAATACTCCCCATTTATTATTACTTGGAAAATCTGCGAACATATGTAAAACTGCATGCATAGAGGAAAGATTAGCATTATATGTTGAATCAATTATGGTAATATCTTTGATTCCCCTAAAAAGGCTACTTCTTGCAGGGGGAAGTTCTAGTTTTTTAAAATGATAATCAAACGGAACGTGTAGGTACTCACATAGTAGTCGAGTCATTTCTATGGAGTAAAAAATTTCTTTTGGCAGAAGTGATTTAAATGAATATGATTGATTCTTTGATTTAAATACTGTTCCATTTTTATCGATTTTATACGACTCAAGGTCTTTTATGCATGCTTCTTTTATTTCTGCTTTTGCTCGTTGGATTTGATCCTTTTCAAGATCTGACTCACCATTTAAAACTATTTGGTTTTTTGTATGTTCAAGAAAGTACCCAAACTCATAAGCAATTGCCTCTTCTACATTTTTAAACTTTTCAGGAACTAATGTATCAAAGTTCATACTGTGTGTACGACTTGTGCTAACCCAAAGGGTAACTTCCGGGTTAAGCATTTCCGCTAAAAACTTTCCTTCATTTGGTCTATCAGCGTCGCATTCAACTACGTATAAATTTTGGGGATACGGTTTTTTAAATGCTTGAATTGGTGCTTTACAGATAATTCCAATCCATTCATTGATTTTGAGTGTTTTTCTGTGAAGGTCTAATATGTCAAAAGGAACTCCAATTGCAGAATTTGCGTGATGAGAGAAATGAGCAAGATCTCCAAGTTGTGCTTCAATCATGGAAAAAAGTGTGGTTTTACCGCTTGAACCGGTAACTACAATAACCCGAGGATTCCAGCGTTTAAGTTTTATTTTTGCAAAAAAAGCAAAGTAAGACGCTACTGGAAAGAAAAATAAGTCCTTAATAATTTGAAACATTATCCCTTATTGTATCTTTTTATATAAGAAAAATCGAGCGTTTGACTTACTAGGGGATATTTATATAATTGCTTGTTTTTCAGCTGCATCAATCAAATTTTTGAATAAATAGGATAGGTTCAGGGGGCCAACTCCGCCGGGAGTTGGTGTGTAAGCTTTTGCAATGTCTTTTACGGCGTCTTGATCATAGTCGCCAATCAATTTTCCGTTTTTTTTATGAAGACCAATTCCAATAAGAACTACTCCATTTGTTAAGCATTCTGTTTTTATAATGCCTGTTTTACCAAGTCCCGTTATAATAATATCTGACGTTTTTAAAATTTCACAAACGTTTTTTGTTTTACTATCTATCACATTTGCTGAAATTCCCAATGATTCAAGCCATTCTAAAATTGGTCTTCCTGCTGTTTCTCCTTTTCCAACTACCGTAACAGATTGATTTATCAATACTTTTTGTAAATCCATGCCTGGTAGCACTTCATAAGCCTCTCTGATAAAATGTTCTACGGCTAAAACCATTGGAATGATATGGTTTGAATCACTTCTAAAACCATCGACATCTTTTTTGGGACTTATGATATTTACCGCTTTTTGCCGATCAAAAGAGTTAGGGAGCGGTCGTTGGATAATTATTCCGTGAATGTTTTTGTTTTCATTTAACTTTTTAACCGTTTTAAGAAGTTTTTGTTCCTCAGTGCTTTTTATATGTATAAGTTCTGTTTTAATTCCGAGTCTTTCAGCTGTTTTTTGTTTTTGAGAAACGTATGAAAGCCATGTGTCTTCTCCTCCAACAGTTATTATTGCTAACTCTGGGATAGTTCCTTTTGAGGATAAATCCACTACTCTTTTTCGAATATCTTCGTGAATTGGTATTGAAAGTGTTTTTCCAGATAATTCCATTTCTCAATTATACAAGAAACTTTATAGATATACAGTGCGTATTAGTCTTATTTTAAAAAATTTCACTTAGCCATTTAACATCGGATGTTAAACGTGGCTAAACATTGGTATTAGTGATCAATAAGAAGGTGTTTTTGGGTGTCCAGTTTTTTTGCATAGTCAATATGGTCTGTAGTGAAAGTTTTAAATAAGTCAGTATTTTTAAATTGCTCAATTATTATTTCTCTGTCACAAATAACTTTAGCTGAAATTTCTAGATGTTCACGGTATGAAGACCATTCATATTCTTCTGGTCTATAAATTGTCATTTGATGGGATACAACAGGGTTGAGGTGAATATATCTGTCAACATGTAGCAGTTGTTCCGTAGTTTCTATCCAAACTGCTTTAAAATTCCCTTGATATAATGGACCCACTCTTTTATATTTAATATTGAAAAATTTTGCGTAACTATTCATTAACTTTTTCATAAAATGAGAAATTCCACCTTCCTCCTTTTGACGTAAGATAAAATGAAAATGGTTTGGTAACAGGCAATAAGAGATAATGTCTACTGTATTTGTAATTTTTTGAGATTTTAGTGTGCTTTGGGTTAATTGGGAGAAGCTATTATTAGGATTTACTTTATAATGCTGAATGGCTTGTAGGAAGTGGACATAATCTCGTTTACCGCGGAATATTGGCATTCGTGCGACCCCCCTGTTAAATATGTGGTAATACTCGCCATTTGAAAAAACCACATTTCTTTTTGACATAATTTAAATAAACTACATTCTTCAAGTCATTTCAATACATATTCCAATGTTTGTATCTATTTAACATCGGATGTTAAATATGGCTAAACATTGGTAATTTAAAAAAACAAAGAAGAGTGTGAGGTTTTGTGTAGTTGATGCCAACAGCAAGCTATGTTCGGTACATTAAAGGAGTCCAAGTTTTTTTGAGCATGTTCCCCATGGGCCCCAGCCGCGTTTTTCCTGAAGCATTTTTCCACGCATGATTTGTTCTTCTCTGCTAGCATCACTTGGAAGGCCACTTCCTCCTACCCCATTCCACGCAGATAGGTTAAATTGTAAACCACCATAATACCCGTTTCCGGTATTAATACTCCAATTTCCTTTTGATTCACAGTAGGCTAATTTTTCCCATACTTCATTGTCTGTATGTAAATTTGACACAACTGGTTGAGGGCTTGGCGTGGGGGTGATTTTTTCTGTTGTAAACGAGTATGAGAATTCTGATGTTTCAGGTGCGGTTTGAAATCCGACTCCGTTTTCATACCAGCTTGTGTTTGCCCTCTGGAAAGAAACGGGTTGTTCCTGTGAATATGCTTCAGTTGCGGTTTCAGAAAAAATGAGAAGAAGAGACGCCAGGATGACAAGAACGAGCGCGCTTCTTTCACCTGCAATAAATAAGACGTTTTGAAAAAAATGTCGTACTGTATTTTTCATACAAGACAACAGCTGATTTATGTCTGATGACCTACAGCTGTAGCTGATGCAACTTTATCATTTTGGGTTTTAAACCGCATAAGAATGACTCCCTGAGCGTTTCTTGAAAGAAGCGGAACAGAATTTAAATCAAGTCGTACAATAAGTCCTTTTGATGAGGTCATAATTACTTCTGAGGCTGTTACCGGAAGCACCTTAACATATACTATTTTGCCTGTTTTCTCATTTATATTTGCAACTCGAATTCCTTGACCCCCCCTATTTTGATTTTTAAACTCAGAAACCTTTGTTTTTTTACCAATTCCGTTTTCTGTTATAACAAGTAAATTCTCTTCTGAGTTTTTAAGGATCATTTGTGCTGAAATAACAACATCACTTCCCACAAGCTTAATTCCCCTGACACCCATGCTGGATCTTCCTGTTGGTCTAATTTGAGATTCATTAAAGCAGATGAGTTTTCCATTTTCAGTAACAAGTAAAATATCATTGTCTCCGTTTGCAAAGTTAACCCATGAAAGTTCATCCCCTGCCTGAATTTTAATTGCAATTATTCCGGTTCTTCTAATATTTTTAAACTCCTCTATGCTTGTTTTCTTAACCTCTCCTTTTTTTGTAGCCATGACTACAAACTTATTTTCTTCTTTCTTTTTAGGATCGTATGTAAGTACAGATTTGATATTTTCCCCTGCAGGCATGTCAATCAGGTTTACGATTGCTTGACCTTTTGCAATCCTGCTACTTTCTGGAATTTCAAACACTCGCGTTTGGTATACTTTTCCAGAATCAGTGTAGAACAGAATGTAGTCATGTGTTTGAGAATAAATGATTCGATCAATTGTGTCATCTTCTTTTGTGGTCATGCCAGATACTCCTTTTCCTCCTCTGTGCTGTGTTTTAAATGATGCCATTCCTTGACGTTTAATATAGCCGGTTTGGGTGATTGTTATAACCGTTGGTTCGTTTTGAATAAGATCTTCCTCTGAAAATTCATCAACCTTTGATTTATATACGCGTGTACGTCTTTCATCAGAATACTTTTCTTTAATCTTTTCAATTTCTCCTTTAATAACAGAAAGCATTTTAATGGCATCGTTTAATATGGAGTTTAAGTAGTCAATTAATTCTTTTACCATCTTCCATTCTTCTTCTAATTTTTCTCGCTCAAGAGCTGCCAAGCGTCTGAGCTGCATATCTAAAATTGCAACAGCCTGAAGCTCTGACAATTTGAATTTTTCCATGAGTGCACTCTTTGCCGCATCAGCAGATGCTGATTCGCGAATCAGTTTAATTACAGCATCAATGTTATTTACTGCAATAAGAAGTCCGTCAAGAATGTGAAGTCTTGCTTGTGCTTCTTTGAGTTCAAATTCAGAGCGTCTCGTAACAACTGAAAATCTATGTTTAACATATTCGGACAAAATTGTTTTAAGATTTACCGTTTTTGGAACACCATCAACGAGTGCTACAAAATTTGCAGAAAATTGGGTTTGCAGATTTGTTAATTTGAAAAGATTGTTTAGTACTTTTTTAGGGGTCGTGTCTCTTTTTAACTCAATAACAATTCTGACACCGTGCCTATCTGATTCATCTCTTAAATCAGAAATTCCATCAAGCTTTTTATCTTTTGCAAGTTCAGCAATCCTTGCAACAAGAGCCGCTTTATTAACCTGATATGGAATTTCACGAACAATAATTGCTGACTTTCCCTGACCTATATCTTCAATTTCTGCAATCCCGCGAATAATAATTCTTCCCCTGCCTGTTCTGTATACATTACTTATTTCTGATGCATCATAAATTGCACCGCCAGTTGGAAAATCAGGACCTTTTACAAATTCTAGTAGGTCATCAACTGAAGTTTCTGTGAGTAGTTCAATTTCTCCAGTTTCAAGTTTTGAAACTTTTGACTTTGAAATAAGATAAATTGCAGCATCCACTACTTCACCTAAATTATGAGGAGGAATTTTTGTTGCCATTCCAACTGCGATTCCTTCAGCTCCTGCAAGAAGAAGATTTGGTAAAAGCGTTGGAAGATAAACTGGCTCTTTTAGCGTGGAGTCAAAATTAGGAATAAAATCAACGGTGTCTTTTTCAATATCCCTGAGCATTTCAACAGAAATAGTTGAAAGTTTTGCCTCAGTATAACGCATAGCTGCAGCGCTATCTCCGTCCATAGATCCAAAATTTCCTTGACCATGAACTAATGGATAGCGCAAGGAGAAATCTTGAGCTAAACGAACTAACGTGTCATAGATTGCCATATCACCGTGAGGATGATATTTACCCATAACTTCTCCAACAATTTTTGCGGATTTTGCAAAGCGTGCTGTGGGGTTAAGGTTCATCTCATGCATTGCAAAAAGAATGCGTCTGTGAACCGGTTTGAGTCCGTCTCTAATATCCGGAAGTGCACGCTGGACTATAACACTCATGGCGTAGTCTAAATACGCTTTTTGCGCTTCTTTTGAGAGATCTATTTGTTCAAGTTTTCCAATATCTGCCATAGTTTAGTAATTAGCCACTAGTTACTAGCCACTAGTTAAAAACTAGATGCTAGTTGCTAACAGCTAGCTATTTATAGTTCGCAATTCCCTTTGTAATTTCTTCAAGTGCTTCTGCTTTCCCTTTCCAACCGGCGACTTTTACCCATTTTCCCGGCTCATTTTTCTTATAGTTCTCAAAAAAGTATTTGATTTTCTCGGTAATTTCTTTTGGCAACTCGCTTATGTCATTATAGCGTCCATATTCTGGATTTACCTTTTCAAGCGGAACTGCAACGAGCTTTGCGTCCATTCCTTTCTCATCTTCAGTTTCTAGCATGCCAATTGGTTTTGCTTCAATAACAGACCCTGGAATAAGAGGTAATGGTGATAAAACCAATACATCAACCGGATCTCCATCTCCTGACAGCGTGTTTGGAATGAATCCATAATTTGCTGGATAGCCTTTATCAAAGAATAAGAATCTATCTACGGCAATTACCTCGTTTTATTTATCAAACTCATACTTTACTCGAGAATCCAATGGAACCTCGATTAAAACATTTACTAACTCTGGTGCTTTTTCTCCTGCTGTTAATTTCATATTAATTTGGCTCACCTCCTATTTATAAATAAGTTAAATATCAATGTTGGCTAACTTCGCGTTTTCTTGAATAAAGTGTTTTCTTGGTGGGACTTCTTCTCCCATAAGCATGGTAAATACCCTATCAACTTCTTCAGCGTCTAAGATATTTACTTTTTTA
>CAZQSX010000033.1:0-8469 GCA_964596415.1 uncultured Gammaproteobacteria bacterium | reverse complement strand
GGGCGCTGTCAAAGGAATGCTGGAATTACAAAACGATCCAGCGTATGAAACCTTTTATATGGTTGCAGACCTACATACTATTACCACTCCTTATAACCCGGAAGAGCTTCGCAAAAACAGACGGGAAATTATTATAGATTATCTTGCAGCTGGACTTGACCCTGAAAAATCAACACTTTTTCTTCAGTCTGATGTTTCCGAGCATACTGAGCTTGCTTTTTATTTTTCATCTGTTATAACGATTGCAAAAATGCAACATCTCCCTACCTTTAAAGAAAAGGTGAAACAATACCCGGAGCATGCAACGCTTGCACTCTTAAACTATCCTGCTCTTATGGCGGCGGATATATTAGTTTATAAAGCAGAATTAGTACCTGTAGGAATCGATCAAGAACCACACTTAGAAGTGGCTCGTGAAATTGCAAGACGCTTTAATCAAGACTATAACACTTCTTTTCCTGAGCCAAAACGTTTTGCAACAAAAGGAGAATATGTCCCCTCACTTATGGGAACAGGCAAGATGAGTAAATCTGTTGAGGGAAGCTACATCAACATTACAGATGACCTCGATGAGATAAAACGTAAAATTGCAAAAATCCCAACCGATTCTGGCACAGGAACTATAGAACCAAACGGAAAAGACACTGTTTACACCAGCAGCGCAGGCGCTATCTCCCCCGGAACAGCAGCTCTTCTCAGTCTTGTCCACCTATACCAAGGCGGGGATAAAAGACGTGAGCTTGAAGCGCAATACACATCAACGGGTATTCGATACGGGGAAGTAAAGCAAAACCTTTCTGAATTGATATTTACAGAGCTTGCACCTATTCAAAACAAAAGACGTGAGCTTGAAGAAAATCCTAGCTATATAGATGGAGTTATTCGTGTTGGTGCAGAAAAAGCAAGAAGTGTTGCCTCAAAAACCGCCTTAGAAGTAAAAGAGAAAATGGGTCTTTCCTAAGCACATGAAACGTCCTCTGCTATTTTTAATTCGAACCTATCAAAAACTTGAGCCTGCAAGAAAAGCTCTTTTTAGCTCAGTTTTTCCCTTTTATTCGTCATGTAGGTATTCTCCAACATGCTCAGAATATTCATATCAAGCTATTAAAAAATATGGTTCTATAAAGGGTTTGCTTCTTGCAACAAAAAGAATTCTTTCTTGCAACCCATGGGGTGGAAAAGGATATGATCCAATTCTTTAAGCTTAAGTTCGCAAACAAATAGTTTTATGTTATAATTCGTGAATACAAAATGAAACAGGCTCAAAAGGGTAAAAATCGAAATAATAAAAAATTCAGGTTTCGACCTACATGGAAAGACGTTCTTTTATATTCGTTCATCTTCTTATTTTTTGTATTCTTAAGTTTTTCTATTGGGAATTTTTCAGCTCCTTCATCTACCTCTCAGGTTCCTCTCTCCCAAGTACTAACTGACGTTAAGGATAAGAAAATAAAAACACTGGAGGTTTCAGAAAATAAAATAAATGTAGAGTATAAAAACGGAAAAAAAGCAACCGCAGATAAAGAACCGAATGCATCAATCTATGAAGTATTAAACAATGCCGATATTAAACCTTCATCCGTAAACATACTTATTAAAGATTCTTCATCCATGAATCTTTGGATTGGAATTTTAACCGGATTTTTACCTGTGCTTCTTATGGTAGCCTTCTTCTTTTTTATATTCAGACAAGCAAAAGGCGCACAGGAGGGAATTTTCTCTTTTGGCTCCTCAAAAGCAAAGGCTTTTTCTAAAGACTTTCCAAAAGTAACATTTGATAAGGTTGCTGGTGTTGATGAGGCAAAACAAGAGTTGTCTGAAATTGTTGATTTTCTAAAACATCCGGAAAAATATAAAGCAGTAGGCGCACGTGCACCAAAAGGAGTCCTGTTGGTTGGTCCTTCTGGAACAGGGAAGACTCTTCTTGCAAGAGCTGTTGCTGGAGAGGCAAAAGTCGCTTTTTTCTCAATTGCAGGATCAGAATTCATGGAAATGTTGGTGGGCGTTGGTGCAGCGCGCGCTCGTGATCTTTTTGCAGTTGCAAAAAGATCACAACCTGCAATTATATTCATTGATGAAATTGATGCTATCGGAAGACAAAGGGGTAGCGGTCTTATGGGCGGACATGATGAAAGAGAGCAGACGCTTAACCAAATCCTTGTTGAAATGGACGGATTTACCCCAAATGAACAACTTGTAGTTATGGCAGCAACAAACAGACCAGATGTTTTAGACCCAGCCCTTGTAAGACCTGGAAGATTTGACCGAAGAGTTGTAGTACCTCTCCCTGATATGGAAGGGAGAAAGGAAATATTAAAAATTCATGCAGTCGGAAAACCGTTTGATAAAACTGTTGACTGGGAGAAAATAGCTCGACGAACAGTTGGGTTTTCAGGCGCTGACCTTGAAAACATGCTGAATGAGGCTGCTATTTTGACTGCACGCACAAACCGTAAGATAATTGATGAAAATGACCTAGAAGAATCTGCAACCAAAGTAAAAATGGGTCCTGAAAAAAGAAGACTTCAATCAGACGAAGATAAAAAAATAACCGCATATCATGAAGGTGGGCACGCCATGGTTTCTTACTTTATGCCACATACTGATCCTGTTCATAAGATTTCAATTGTTGGAAGAGGATTATCTCTTGGACACACCATTATTCCCCCGCTTCAAGATCGAGTTCACGAAACTCAATCGAGGCTTCTTGAGACAATCGCGACCATGCTTGGAGGAAGAGCAGCAGAGGAAATCGTATTTAAAGAGATCACAACTGGTGCTTCAGATGATATAGAAAAAGCAACGCAAGTTGCAAAAACTATGGTCGTTGACTATGGCATGAGCAGTCTTGGTCCTATAAATTTTGATCAAGAACGCGCACGAATGTATGGAGAAACAGGACAGATTTCCGAGTCCACGCAAACTAAAATTGATAATGAAATTTCAAAAATCATGGATGAGGCATACAACCAAGCTAAAAAAGTTCTCACCACAAATCGTAAAAAACTTGATGAAGTAGCAAGTGTACTTCTCAAAAAAGAAACGCTTGAAGGAGAAGATTTTATAAAAATCATGGGCGAAAAACCTAAATCAAAAAAACTACAAAATCTTAAAACTTCCCTGCTATAATGGATTGATGCAAGAAGACCTTAAGAAGCACATTTTCCTCGTAATTGATGGGTCTGCCATAGTTCACCGCGCTTATCATGCAATGCCACCTCTTAACGCACCTGACGGCACACCAACAGGTGCTGTGCACGGATTTTTTTCCATGCTACTTCGCCTTTTTCAGGAAATACATCCTAGTCACATAGCAGTTGCCTTTGACAGACCGAAGCCTAATTTCAGAAAAGAGCTTTTCAAAGAGTACCAGGCACAACGACCCGCAACTGACAGTGACCTTTCCCCGCAGTTTGAAATTATTCAAAAAATCTTAAAAGAAGCAAAAATTCCTGCGTATGCCATGGATGGATTTGAAGCAGATGATTTAATTGGAACGCTTACTGAAGCAGCAAAAAAAATTGGAGACATATCATATGTAGTAACGGGAGATCGCGATATGATGCAGCTGGTGAACGGGAGAACAAAAATTCTCATGCCTATAAAGGGCATTTCTGAAATGAAGTTGTTTGACGCAGAACGTGTAAAGGAACAGTTTGGTGTACCCCCAAGTCAAATAATAGAGCTAAAAGCGCTCCAGGGAGATGCGTCAGATAATTATCCAGGAGTACCAGGAATTGGACCTAAAACAGCCGCAGGACTTGTTGAAAAATATAAAACAGTAAAGGGCATCTATGAACATTTAGATGAGATTAAAAAAGAAAATATAAAACTCGGAGAAAAACTTGAAGCAGGACATGACAGCGCGATTCTTTGCCACCAACTGGCCTCAATTCTCCTCTCTGTTCCCTTTAAATATGACTTTAAAGACTGCGATGTTGAAAATATTTCATACGAAGCCTGGCGAAAAGCGTTTGAGAAATATGAGTTTAAAACATTACCAAAACGGCTCGATGACGCTTTTTTAAAAAATCAAAAAGAAGGAAAAAGAGAAAACGCTAATCAAATGAAGCTACTTTAATATGAAAATTGCATTAGTACATGATTACATAAAGGAATATGGTGGGGCAGAGCGTGTTCTTGAAGAGTTACATAATCTTTATCCTGATGCGCCTATTTATACCGCGTTTTATGAAAAGCATTCTCACGCCTACGAACATTTTAAAGATGCAAAGATCATTTCCTCCTGGGCGCAGCACGTCCCATTTTTTAAATCAAAACTCCATAGTCCGCTACGCTTCTTAACACCTCTTATCTGGGGAAGCTTTGACTTCTCAAAGTTTGATGTGGTAATAACATCAGCGTCTTGGTATGTTACGAAGGGGATGAAAAAGGGGAAAAACCCTTCGACAAGCTCAGGGCAAGCACAAAAACCAATCGAAATTTGCTACTGCCACACGCCTCCGAGATGGCTCTATGGCTACAATACATCAATTGAATGGCAAAAATACTGGCCAATAAGACTTTATGGAAAAATAGTGGGATACTTCATGAGACGTTATGATTATAATCAAGCTCAAAAAGTGGATATTTTTATTGCTAATTCAGAAGAGGTTAAAAGTAGAATTAAAAAATTTTACAACAAAGACGCGCGCATTATCTATCCGCCAGTGTCTTTACCGCAAGTGCCAGAAGTTGCACGTGAAGATTTTTACCTTGTGGTTGCCCGAATCGTAGGAGCAAAAGGACTCTCCATGGCTGTTGGTGCAGCAAAAAAACTTGGATTTAAACTTAAAATTGTTGGCGCACCCACAGGATACTACACCGAGTACAAATCTCTCTCTCTGGATGCTTCTTCTCATGTTGAATTTTTAGGATACGTCTCCGACGAAGATCTTGCAACGCTTTACAAAAAAGCAAAAGCGTTTCTTGCGCTATCAAAAGACGAAGACTTTGGCATAACCCCGGTTGAGTCTATGCTTTCTGGAACTCCTGTTGTGGCATATTACGGAGGCGGATACAAAGAAACAGTAATAGATGACAAAACAGGGGTCTTTTTTCATGACTATTCGGTTCAAGGATTAATAGGTGCAATAAAACAACTAGAAAAACTCAAAATAAACCCTGAAGACTGCAAAAAACAAGCAGAAAAATTTTCAAAAAAGATATTTGATGAAAAAATACAAAAAATAGTGCAGGGAGAAACCATTTAGTTTTTCCGCAGAATTACCGCGTCATCTCCGCAAGCTACATGCTTTTCTATATGCGTTCAGGTTATATGCAAGTATTCCCAAAAGAACAACAACAGAAAGCATATACAACTCTAGGCCTCCAAAAGGAAGCACCACAAGTACCCCGGCTAATCCCACAAGTGACGCCAAAGAAAGCCCGCAAGACGCACAGCCGGTTGCAGCGAGTGAAATAATTCCTGCTCCAAATGTAAGACGAAGTCCTCCTGATTTTCTTAAAACTTTTATTTTCTCTATAACAAGCGCAGTGTTTATCCCCACTAAGGCGCCCGTTATTCCAAGAAAAAATATATCGAGCTTTGTCATAGCAGAAAAAGAACCTACTGTAATAAGAAATACTATGTAAATCTTAGATGGAAGAGGATAGCTTGCAGTTAAAAAACTAATATATGATTTATAGTTCAGAAGAACGATAGCAAATAAAATAGAGGCTATGGCAATTAAAAAGGATGAGGCTAAAAACAACGGCTTTTTAAGCTCTTGAAAAATGATTAAAACAAGGGGCAAGGCGTTCACGGGCTTTTATTTTTTTAACTCCTCATCAATGATTGCCTTAAAGGAAGCAAAAGGCTGAGCACCAACTAATTGGCGTCCATTAATAAAGAATGTTGGAGTCCCTGATACGCCTAGCTCTGAACCTAATTTTGTGTCAGCTTCTATAATAGCCTCGCCCTGATTAGCATCATAGCAAGAGTTAAATGCAAACGTATCAACTCCTATTTCAGAAGCCCACTGCTTATAAGTGTCTGTGCTTGCTGAAGCTATTTCCCCTGCTGCATTCTTCTCAAAAACTTTATCATGCATTTCCCAGAATTTTCCTTGTTCATTCGCACATTCTGTTGCTATGGCAAGCGGTTTTGCCTGGGGGTGGAAAGAAAGAGGAAAGTGTCTATATTCAAGACTTACCTTACCGCTGTCTATATACTCACTTATAATCTGGGGGAGTGTATCTTTGTAAAACCTGGCACAAAAAGGACATTCTAAATCTGAAAACTCAACAATTTTTACCTTTGCATCTTTCTCTCCTTTTAATTTTCCTTCATCAGTTTTTGCGCCGCCCTTTGACTCATCAACTTTTACCAACACCGTTTCCGGTTCTGGAGCAACTGGCTCATTTTGATTTTCGGCAACATTACCGTTATTAACTTGGGCTTGGGAGGGTGTGGTTCCTGCTGGGTTTTTGAGGAGTTGAACGGTTGCAAGAAGGTAACCCACTAAAAACGTAGCAACCAAAAGAAGAGAGTACAATATTTGCTGTTGGTTTGGACGAAAAGACTTAACCGCCTTCCCTTCAGGCCTGATCTTTGCGGATGTTTTTTTTGTCTGCGGCATGGGATCTAGTTAACCATAAAGTCATCAACTATGTCAACATGAAAGAAGGTGAGATATTATTTCTTACAAAAAATAACAGTTTCTCCCCTTGACAGGAAGTTATCCACATTACTATACTTTTAGTCCTGCTGGTTTTGCCCCTTTTTAAATCGTATGGAAACTCTCTGGAAACAAATACTTGACGAGCTACAACTGGAAGTCTCAACGGCTACGTTTTTTACGTTCTTTAAAAAAACAGAGCTATTATCCTTGGAAAACAACGTTGCAACCATACATGCTCCTACATATATGGTTGCAGGAGAACTAGAAAAAAGGTATGGGTCTCTTATTAAAAACGCGCTTGAGAAAAAGAAAGGAGGAAATATAAGCGTCGTGTTTACCTCTCTGGCAAAAGATACAAAAGCGAAACAAGTATCAGTAGATGCAGGACCTCTTTTTACACCAACAACAGTTAAGAGAAGACCTCTTCGCATAAAAGAAGCATATCAATTCAATTCTATTGCTGTTTCTGATAGCAACCAGATTGCCTATACTGCCGCACAAACCGTTTCAGAACATTTAGGAAAAAAATATAATCCTCTTTTTATCTACGGGAGTGTAGGGGTTGGAAAAACCCACCTTATGCATGCCATCGCAAACAAGGTTCTTGAAACAAAGCCGGACGCTAAAATTCTCTATCTTACAACTGAAGAATTCACAAATGAAGTCGTTGAGGCAATCAGAGATAGGTCTACTCAAAATTTAAGAAGAAAGTTTAGACACACTGATTTACTCCTTCTCGATGATATTCAGTTTTTAGCAGGAAAAGAAAAGGTCCAAGAAGAACTCTTTCACACCTTCAATGCGCTTATAGACAATGGGGGACAGATTGTATTTACCTCTGATCGACCACCTGCAGAAATTAAAAAAATAGAATCAAGGCTTGCCTCACGGTTTGCGGGAGGATTAACCGTAGACATAGAGCAACCAGACTTTGAGCTCAGAACAGCAATTCTTCTTATTAAAAGTGCGGAGATGAAGATTCCAATCTCAACAGAAGTTGCAAAAACTATCGCTGAAAAAGTGGAAGACACAAGGGCGCTTGAGGGATTTTTATTAAAAGTTTCCAGCTTTCAACTCACAAAAAAAGGCGAACAGATAACCATAGAGGAAACCATAAAGCTCTTAGGATCTGCTTCTGAAAAAAAACGAATGCTTCACCCGGATACCGTTGTGGATGTTGTTTGTAATTTTTACAATATAAAACCCACTCAGCTCCGAGGTAGCAAACGGGATTCTATTTTTGTAAAACCAAGACATATGTGTATGTTTCTTTTAAAGGAAGATGTTAAATTAACGCTTCTTGAAATAGGAAATATGCTGGGCGGAAGAGATCATACTACCGTTATGCATGGTGTTGAAAAAATAGGGTCTCTTTTAAAAAATCATGAAGAAAGGGTGGTCTCTGAGATTTCTTTTTTAAGAAATAAGTTATCCCAAGAAGGCCTTAATAACTAGTGGATAAGATGTGGTTTTTTTTCTCTTTCCCACTTAAGAAAGGGGGCGTGAACAATTATCAACACCGATTCCACATTTTTTTCCCAGACTTATCCACATTTATCCAGGCGTGTTGCGTTGCTTTTTTACACTTTTGCACATATACTACTACTGCTACTAATAGGTCGACCACCTTTTTTACTTTTGGGTTTTTTCCCGATAAAACCCTCAAAATGGATAAAAACCTCAAACATTTGATAAACATCTCAACGCTTTGGGGAAAACGCCTCAACTTGTTGATAAACACCTCAACATGTTAAGAAAACGCCTCAACATTTTGATATAAAGCCCCTCAGCTTGTTAATAAAAAACCTCAAATCAACATTATTCATGAATTCTATGCTACAATTAG
>CAZQSX010000032.1:0-10531 GCA_964596415.1 uncultured Gammaproteobacteria bacterium | reverse complement strand
GGCTATTGCAACGTTTCTTCAAAACGTTAATCCAGCAAGCATACAAAAGAATATTCCAAACCAAGCACAAATTGAAGCACTTCAGAAATACCAAAAAGATCCAAGCTCACTTACTGAGCAGGATATGCGTGCACTTCTTGAGTTGCTGCCAGAAGATTCTCCAGAACGAGCACAATTTGAAGCAGTTCTTGAGCAACAATTTGAAGGAAACGGCATGATGGATGAAGATTCTATGATGATATATACCTCCCCTACTCCTTCTCAAAACTAATTACCATCTCTTGAAATAATTTCCATTACGAGGTACGATTATTCCAATGAAAATTTCACAAGTTCAGGCAATTGAAATTTTAGATTCCCGTGGAAATCCTACTATCAGAACGTTTGTAACTCTTGAGGATAATTCTGTTCATCTAGCAAGTGTGCCAAGTGGCGCGTCTACAGGAAGTCGTGAAGCGGTTGAATTAAGAGATGGTGATAGCAAAAGATATAGCGGAAAAGGCGTTTTAAAAGCAGTAGATAACGTAAATACACTCATTCGTGATGCAGTAGTTGGCAAAGAAGCAGATCCAAAAGTGATAGACAAGTTGCTCATCGAGCTTGATGGAACTGATTCCAAGGAAAAACTGGGCGCCAATGCAATTCTTTCCGTATCTCTGGCAGTTGCACGTGCAGCAGCAAGCGCTGAAGACGCACCTCTCTGGAAATATTTAAATGAGACGTATTTCTCGAGTCAGAAGCCTGCCTTCCCAAGGCTCATGGTAAACGTCATAAATGGCGGCGTACACGCCAATTGGAACTTTGATATTCAGGAGTTTATGATAGTTCCTAATGCTACCACTCCATCTGAAAGCATTCGAATGGCCTCTGAAATCTTCCATGCGCTTGGGAAGTTATTGAAGGATCAAGGTTTATCTACGCTGGTTGGTGATGAGGGTGGCTACTCTCCACTTCTTAAATCAAACGAGGAAGCATTCGAGGTTATACTCGAGGCAGCAAAACAAGCAGGATATGAGAATGGTAAAGATTTTAGGCTTGCCATAGACGCCGCAGCAAGCGAGTTCTTTAGCAATGATAAATATATATTAAAAAAGGAGAATCGAGAATTTTCAAGTGAAGAATTGTCTTCTTACTATTCTCTATTATCTAATAACTATTCACTGCTATCCATCGAGGATGCTTTTGACCAAGATGATTTACCTGCACACAAAAAGTTTACAGAAATGGCAGAAGAGCTTCATTTCATAACCATAGGTGATGACCTTTTTTGCACAAATCCGAAATTAATCGAGGAAGGAATTAAGAAAAAACTAGCAAATGGGGTTTTAATAAAGTTAAACCAGATTGGCACTGTTACAGAAACGTGTGAGGCGATAAACCTCGCCAAACAGACGGGCTGGAAAGTCGCAGTCTCTCATAGGTCAGGTGAAACAAATGATACGTTTATTGCAGACCTTGCCTACTCTTGCGGTACAGATTTTCTAAAAGCAGGAAGCATGAGCAGATCTGAAAGACTTTCAAAATACAACCGCTTACTTGAAATCGAATGCAGACTCTGAATTACCTACAAGCCATTGGGTTCCCTCCACTTGGGTGAATATAGTCTGGATATCTTCTTGCAACCCTAGCAAAAGTTGCTTCAAGCGCCGCTTCTGCTAAAAGCTGTGCTAGGTCTTCTCTTGTAATACTTTCATCAGATAAAACTTGATCTAAAAATTTCTCTCTTAGTCCTTTCCTAGGTTCATCCAATTGAATTCCATACCTAGGTATCACACTATAAATATCATCCTTGAATATACCGCCATATATTCCAGCCAGTCTTTCTGCGCCTGTTTTCGGAGCTTCAGCTACACCTGAAACTTCTGGAGCTACTGATGTTCTTTGTTCAACCATATTTTTCGCCTCCTTTCTTTAAGTCAATGGTTACTATATTCCTCTTGAATTTATTTGTCAATAAGAATTTATACTAGATACAAAATACTAGATACTGTATACTCATTCTCAATGGCTTATTTAGTACTCGTTCGTCACGGGAAATCCCAGTGGAATAAAGATGGGCTTTGGACTGGCTGGACTGATATCCCACTTGCCCCTGAGGGCATTTCCGAGGCTCAAAAGACTGGAAACGAGCTTAAGGACATTCACTTTGACTATGCATATACTTCAGATTTATTACGTGCCCAGCAAACGCTTGATGAAATTCTCAAAATTATTAACCAAACAGATATTCCAGTAATTCAGACTCCAGCCATAAAAGAACGTGATTATGGGGACTACACCCACAAAAATAAGTGGGAATTAAAGAAAGAAAAAGGCGAAGAAGAGTTCCAGAAAATCAGACGTGCCTGGGACTACCCTCCCCCAAATGGTGAATCTTTAAAAATGGTATCAGAACGCACTATTCCATACTATAAATCGGAAATCGAACCAAAATTAAAGATAGGAAAAAACATACTGGTATCAGCGCACGGAAATAGTCTTCGAGCTTTAGTTAAATATCTCGAGGAAATTTCAGACGAAGACGTTGAGAATCTAGAAATTGGTACTGGTGAAGCATATGTATACGAGATAGATGATCAAGGAAAAATAGTAAATAAGCAAATTCGAGGATTAAATGAGAATCGAGGAAAAGTCTAATTATTGGTTAATCGGGGTAAATGCAGATCTCACAACTGAACCATCTGGATTTGTCATTTCAAGCTCTTTCTGACCATCAAATTTTGCAAACTTTTCTGCTGAAAAAAACGTATGCAGGTTTCCGCTAGCGTCTTTTGCGCTAAATTTCACCCATTCCCCTGGTTCACCTTTTTTATCTTGAACATCTCCATCCGGTCCACCATACACTTCTATCATCCATACATCTTCTAAGTTAATTCCCATTTTTTGAAGGTCTTCTTCTGAAACAATTTTCCCTTCACCATCAGTTCTGGGCTGCTCGCGTATAATTGGCTTTTGAACTGATTCTGATACGCCAACTGATCCGCTGTAAGAAATTTGTGAGAGCGCACCATGCTGCAAAATAACGCCATTTTCATGCTTGGCAGAAGGTCTGGGATCACCAAATGTAAGACCTTGCTTTTTCAAGTTATCTTGTGCCATTTGAATTTCACCAGGAGGATTTACCGCTTGAGAAACCGCCTCCGGCGCGCCAGCCACAGCGTGTTTTAGCTCATCAACATGTCCTGTTGCAGCAGTCCCAATTCCTGCGGCCGCTGCGCCAAAACCAAAAAGAGCCATAACCTTTTCCCTTACTGAAGGACGTTTTGGTGGTTCTGAGCGAGCTTGTTGTGCTTGAGGTTCTGGACGCGGACTCTCACCGCCAATAATATCTGACATACTTTAATCCTACGCAGTAAGAAAGCTACTGTCAAGTAAGGATTTAGCTGATATAATGTTTGTATGTCTGCTATTATTTCTGTCAAAAACCTTTCCAAAACTTATAAAGTCCACAGAAAAGAACCTGGATTTATGGGATCACTTAAATCTTTCGTAAACCGAAAGTATGAAACGGTTCAGGCAGTAAAAGATATTTCATTTGAGATCAAACCTGGAGAACTGATTGGATTCATAGGACCAAATGGTGCTGGTAAAACAACTACTCTAAAATGCTTATCTGGACTCCTCTACCCGAGTGGCGGAAAAGTAGATGTCTTAGGCTATGAACCGTTTCAAAGAAAAACTCCATTTCTAAAGCAAATTGCGCTTGTCATGGGTCAAAAAAATCAGCTCTGGTGGGATTTACCGCCAACTGAAACGTTTCTTCTCAATCGCGAGATTTATGAAATTCCTGACAAACGATACAAGGAAACATTAAATGACCTCGTCGAGCTTCTGGATGTTAAGGATGTTTTAAATATTCAGGTACGCAAATTATCGCTCGGGCAAAGGATGAAATGTGAACTGATCGCAGCACTACTTCATTCACCCAAGGTGTTATTCCTTGATGAGCCAACCATAGGACTAGATGTGGTTATGCAAAAAAAATTGCGTGACTTTTTAAAAGAATATAACAAAAAATATGAAGCAACTATTATTCTAACCAGCCATTACATGGAAGACGTAAGACAACTTTGTGACCGGGTTATTGTCATTGACCACGGAACGCTTTTGTTCGATGGAAAACTAGACGATTTGATCCATAAATACACCCAGCATAAATTTATTTCCGTGGTATTTGAAAAGGAAGTTGCTCGGGAAAAACTAGCAAAGCTTGGAAAAGTGCAAAGTTATGAAATGCCAAAAGCAGTTCTTTCTGTTAAACGTGCTGATGCAAATAAAGTAACCTCCGAGTTATTAAAAGACTTTCCGGTTTTAGATTTAAACATAGAAGAACCAGATATTGAAGACATTATAAGAGAGGTATTCACGAACAAAGCAAAATGAAACTATGCGTAAGTTTATATCAATCTTCTTCATTTACTCTCAGGTAATGCTGACCGAGCGCAGCCGCTCGTTCGTCTGGTTTCTTAATTCCCTTATTCCACCAATTATTCTGTACATCTATTGGGTAGCAGCTCTTCCTAGTAGCGGGGGAAATATAGAGGGCTGGACACTCTCAACTATCTCATCCTATTATTTTCTTCTTATTGTCGCATCAACTACTCTTCTGGCACACATTGAAGAATCAGTCGCGTATTTGGATATTCAACAAGGGGAAATTGTGCAGTACGTTCTCAAACCATTCCCATATTACTTAATGAATCTAATCTACGAAACACCTTATAGGTTATTACAAGGATCGTATGGAATTATTTCTATTCTTATTTTTATATTCTTTTTTAAAACTTCTTTTACATTTACAACTGACCTAATAACTATATTTCTTGCAATTCTTATATCAATTTTCGCCCTTATGCTTTCTTTCACGTTTAAAATGGTGCTAGGACTTCTTGCATTTTGGTTTACTGATACCAGAGGTCTGTATGAAATATTTGACGCAATGATAATTATATTTGCGGGATTTTTACTTCCTATTACGCTTCTTCCATGGGGACTTTCAGAAGTTGCACAAATTCTGCCTTTTTCTTATATGATTTATTACCCAATTGTTTCATTTCAGGGCAAATTATCTCACCTGCAGATGATTCAAACTCTTGCGATACAAATCTCATGGATGTTAGTTTTTGGCATGACATACCGCTTTCTTTGGAAACGGGGCCTTAAAAAGTTTACCGGAATTGGACTATGAAATACTTAAGAATCTATAAAACACTGCTTAAATTAAACCTTCAATACTTAATGGAATACCGTTCTAATTTCATAAATAGTCTTATTTCAAGCGTAATTTGGGGAAGCATTTCATTTTTATCAATTCTTTTATTAACAGAGCATACAACTACTATTTATGGCTGGGACAGGAATGAATTATTACTTCTTACCGCTGTATATAACATCATAACCGGTATGTTTCATGTGCTTTTTTCCCGCGGCTTCGAATACTTTTCAAGAATCATCCATTATGGAGAACTTGATAGTGTTCTGCTACGCCCCATTGACCCGCAATTCTCTATGAGTTTTTGGTATTTTAATTACACGGGTCTTTTCAGAGTAATTGTTGGAATAATAATTGCAATAATTATCCTCCAGGGAAAACTTATTTCCTCACCACTTATTATTCCCCTCTTTATCGTCTTTTTAATCTTTGGAGTGATTATCCTCTATTCTATCTGGTTTTTAGCCTCGACAATTATTATTAAATACACAAATCTAACTAATTTAGTTGGATTATTGTATGAAATGAATGGATTTGCCAGATTCCCCCAGGACATGTACAGAAGTCTGGGTGTTTTTGCTTTTACCTTTTTACTTCCTTTAACTATTGTGATAACCGCACCAACCAAAGTCCTAATTGAACGTTTTTCATATACTGATTTATATATTACAATTGGGATTGCACTTGGGCTTTTTATTGCATGTCGGGCAACTTGGAAATTTGCTTTACGGTTTTATACCAGCGCAAGCGGATAATATATTCTCTTTTAATTCGTCGCTTTGCGGTGAACGTATGAAAAATTGAACGAGTTGTCAGGGGGATACCTTGGCAAGTGAAACGAAGATCAAGGAGGGGGCGACACCCCCGACTAACGAGTGAGATTTTGAAAGCACGAAAAAGACGTGTCGAGAGTTTTTTGGTTCTTTTTTTGATAAAAAAGAACATAAAACATGAAATATTTCAGAGTTTTTGCAAATACATGGGGAGAAACCCTCTCATACCGGCTTAATTTTGTCATGTGGAGACTTAGAACAGTACTCCAGCTTTTAACCATGTTCTTTTTATGGTCAGCTCTTATCCCCGCAAATGGAAGTCTTTTTGGTTACACTCAATCTCAAATGCTTACGTATATTTTAGGTACAAGCCTTATGTCCTCCATTGTTATAGCCACCAGAACTGCAGAAATTGGAGACATAATAAACACCGGGGACTTATCCAACTTTCTTTTAAAACCAATGAGTTATTTAAAATACTGGTTTGCTCGTGACTTAGGAGATAAGGCGTTTAACTTGGTTTGTTCCATCATAGAAATAAGCTTACTTATTGCAATCTTTCATCCTCCACTCTTTCTTCAAGTAAACCCTGTGTTTCTAACGTTAGCGCTTTTAGCATGTTTTATTTCTATGGTTATGTATTTTTTCTTTAACTTCCTGCTAGGGCTTTTTGGATTCTGGAGTAATGAAATTTGGGGTCCCCGATTTATTTTCTGGATTTTAATTAACTTTTTTGCAGGCTCCCTTTTTCCGCTTGATATCCTACCAACACCTGTATTTGATGTCCTCAAATTTTTACCATTTACCTATCTTCTCTACTTTCCGCTTAAAATTTATCTTGGAACACTCAGTATTCCGTCTATAATCGAAGGACTGACAATAGCCTCTATATGGGCTC
The DNA here is from genome assembly GCA_964596415.1 of uncultured Gammaproteobacteria bacterium. Classification (GTDB taxonomy): domain Bacteria; phylum Patescibacteriota; class Microgenomatia; order Levybacterales; family GWA1-39-11; genus JAGORM01. The sequence continues at coordinate 3,648 of CAZQSX010000032.1, read as the reverse complement.
TTTTAATCTATGGAATGGTTAAAATTACTTGGAGTAAAGGTCTGAAGATATATGGAGCTGAGGGAAAGTAGGAGAAATTTTCAATTTACATTTCGAGTACTCAGTGCGGGCAATTTTTAATTTTCATAGAATTTAAAATGTTTGAAATTTCAATTTTTAAAATTAATATTTCACTTCAAATTTAAAATTTAGAATTTAAAATTATGCAGAGGTATTTTTCTATTTGGTACAAATCTATGATTGCATCAGCGCAAATTGCGTTTGCGTCCCGTGTTGGCGTGATTCTTTTTACCGCAGGGAAACTTCTCCGATTCTCATTTTTTCTCATTTTTATTTTCATAATTTTAGGAAGAACAAATACTCTTGCCGGATATTCTTTGTGGGAAGTTATATTTTTCTATGCAACATTTAATTTGATTGATGTAGTTCCTCAAATGGTGCTTCGCTCTGTATATGGCTTTCGAAGACTCATTGTTTCAGGTGACTTTGATCTTTTCTTTCTTCAACCCATTTCTCCGCTGTTCCGGGCACTTTTTAGCAATACTGATATTCTTGATCTACCAATGCTAATTCTTTCTATTGGGTTTATTATGTATTCAGGTTTTCATTTGTCTTCTCTTGCGGTATTTGGAATTTTTTTGTATTTGTTTCTTATTTTTAATGCAATGATCATTGCCCTCTCCTTTCATATTTTTGTTGTTTCAATTGGAATTGTTTCAACAGAAGTGGACAGCACAATCATGCTCTACCGGGATCTTACGCAAATGGGTCGGGTACCAATTACCGTATACACATCAGGGGTTTCATTTCTTCTTACCTTTGTTGCGCCTATTGGAATTATGATTACATTTCCGGTTGAAGCACTTCTTGGCACCCTTTCACCTCAATTTATTACGATTTCATTTACGTTTGGGGTTGGATTTCTGCTTCTTTCACTGTTTGCATGGAAGAATGCAATCAGACATTACAGCTCCGCTAGTAGTTAATTTTTATCTAAGCGAGGTAATATTATCAACAATTCCTTGCATTCTTATTTGTCTCGCACCATTTGCTCGAGGCTGAAGAGCTGCTTCCTTTGTTCTTCTCACTCCAGCTCCTTTAATCTCAGACTCATCAACGTACCTAAAACTTTGAACAGGAGATTGATCTCCTTTCCTACTTTTAATCGCCATTAGGTATTTATTTACTTCTCCCGCTTCACTAATTAACTTTCCGCCTTTACCAGGATCGTATTCACCTGGCGTTTTACCAATTTCAACAACTTTTTTTGTATCCCCATCAGTTATTTCAATAATCACTACTCCACCTTGACCTAAAAGCACTTCTCCAATGTCACACCCAATGAAATATTTTTTTCTTTCATTAAAAGTTCCAAAGCTGTCTTTTATTGGATGAGGTAATCTTTCTGTTTGACCTACTCCAAATCCATCTGTAGGCTGAGCTAACTTATCAGCAAGTGCTTTGAAACCATCAAACATACCAGCAACTTGTTCTTTATCAGAATTGCTATCAACCATACTTTAATTATTATACTTCGACATATAAAGGTCAATTCCGTGATCCAAAATCAAAAGTACATCTTTTACAACCTGCTTGGTCATAGTTTTTACTTTCCGTTTTTCTGATGCGTCAAATATTCCTAAAACATAATCAGACGCATCATGAGTTGCGTGTACTCTTTGAGATTTGCCAATCCCCATACGTATTCTTAAAAACTGATCCGTTCCTAAATGATCCATGATTGAAGTAACCCCATTATTCCCTGCACTACCCCCACCATATTTAATCTTTATTTTTCCAAGTGGCAGATCTAATTCATCATGCAAAACATAAATATCTGAAGGATCAATCTTAAAATATTTAGAATATGAGGCAACGGCTATTCCTGATTCATTCATAAACGTAGTTGGCTTCATGAGGACCACTTTTTCTCCTTCAAAATCAACCTCTTTAATAAGTGACTTGAACTTCTTGTCTTCAGTCCAGAACGTATTTTTTGCCTTTTCAAATTTTTGCAGCAAATGGTCAAGCGCCACAAACCCCACATTATGCCTGGTGTTTTCATATTTCTCCCCAGGATTCCCAAGTCCTACAATTAACTTCATTGGGATAATTATACAACTTTAAATCAAATTTGAACTAGTAATTTAATTATGATACATTTAGCCTATGCCAGATCCAGGAAATCCAGACCAAGACCCAAAACCATTTAAACCGGATCCAAAGAGACGCCTGTTTGACCCACCAAGTGGTGAACCAAGAAGAGATTTTGCCGAGCCCGATCCTAACTATGACCCTGATAAAGCTGACCAAACACACGCAACAGACCAGGAAACCCTCTTCCGCGCCGCCGCTATTAGATGCCACATGTTGGAAGATAAATTAGCCGCTTTGATGGTAAATTCATCAACTATTCAACCTTCTAGTGATACATTCGTTAATAAATATAGGGGTTTCAATCAAGTCTCTTCATATGATTCCTCTATGCTAGGTGTAGAGGGTGGACAGTTAGAAGGCGCTGCATCTATAAAATTTACAGATGGCATTTCTTACTTTGCTGACAAACTAGGTATTACTACTAATAGAGAGTTAACAGTAGGTGTGTATACTGATAAAGAAACCCGTGATCAGTTTAAAGAGCTTACAAAAAAAGATCCTAAGATGGCAAGTAATTTTGAAACTATATACTATTTTACAGCAAATGGTGATTTTCGAAAAATATCAATAGTTGATTCGAGATCAAATATAAGAATTCCTGACCAGCAACCTTTATATTCTGCGCAAATTGCAACTGGTTATAGGTCAGAAATGACACAAGAAGATTTTGAGATAGCTGGAAGAGCCTTACAAGAGTTAATTGGAAAGCTAAATCCTCAAGAAGGAAAACCTGCAGATTAATTTGGGGGTTTAGCCCGATAACAATTGGGAGAACGATATTTCTGTGAATAGAGCTGAGTGTCTGAGTGCTTAGTGAAATTCACTATGCTCTCAGCTCTTTTGCTCTATTCTCTGTTTTTGCCCCTCAGTCCTGGCCTCGACCTATCTTCCCTTCGTGTGTAACACGTAAGTATTGTAGGCGCTGGTGCGTTTTACTGCTCTGTTCGGAATGGGAAGAGGTAGTTCCACACCGCACAAAAGACCAAGACTCAGGGGCAAAATGAATAAATCAAACTACAATTTACAATTTTTAATTTTCAATGAATTTAAAATGTTTGAAATTTCAATTTTTAAAATTAATACTTCAATTCAAATTTAAAATTTAGAATTTAAAATTGACCAACCAATATGGTTTTCTAAAACCTACGCTATCAACACCTATTAGTACAGCTTAGCTGAAACTGTTACCAGTCTTACACTTGCTGCCTATCAACCTGATGGTCTCTCAGGGGTGTATAGAGATCTTATCTTGAGGTGGGCTTCCCACTTAGATGCTTTCAGCGGTTATCCCGTGGGAATATAGCTACCCAGCGCTGCACTTGTAAGTACAACTGGCACACCAGGGATTCCCTCATCCCAGTCCTCTCGTACTAAGGACGACTCCTCTCAAATCTCAAACGGTTGTCCTGGATAGAGTCCGAACTGTCTTACGACGTTCTTAACCCAGCTCGCGTACCCTTTTAACTGGCGAACAGCCAGACGCTTGGAAGC
>CAZQSX010000031.1:10903-10976 GCA_964596415.1 uncultured Gammaproteobacteria bacterium | reverse complement strand
GGATCGAACCCGCGACATTCGCAGTGTAAATGCGACGCTCTACCAGCTGAGCTAATCGCCCATCAATTCTTTC
>CAZQSX010000031.1:0-10803 GCA_964596415.1 uncultured Gammaproteobacteria bacterium | reverse complement strand
GGGCTCTTGCGGTCCGCACTAAAGTTTACGGTCCTAAATCGCCCATCAATTCTTTCGGGCTCTTGCGGTCCGCACTAAAGTTTACGGTCCTAAATCGCCCATCAATTCTTTGCTTCTCAAGGCAAACCCTTATTCTTACTTCGAAGCAACTTGTGCTTGCACTGAACCCCGATTGGCGGGGCGAAGTGGGCTTGAGAGGACTTGAACCTCCACGGATCTCTCCATACGCACCTCAAGCGTACGCGTATACCATTCCGCCACAAGCCCTAACAAAACACTACTCCCTACGCACAAAGTTTGGGCAGTAGCGGCTAACAAAAGCTATAAACTCAAGTTAGTTCGATATATTTTATAAGAAAACAATCACAAACACAAGCTACAAGAGCCTGTATAAACTACGTAACTTATCAGGTCTACATCCACAAAGTAAGAATTATTCCAATTCCAATAAGCCCCACCAAATAGTAACCAGCATCTATCATAAATAGGTTCATAGGCTTTTTAAGCCATAAAATACCTGAAAACATAGTTGTTGCTATAAATCCAAGCCATGTCCAAAACGCTGCAGTTACTGCTGTAAAGATTGTTTCTACCTGAAATACGCCAAGAATGTATGCAAAAACGTATGACATTACTAAAGAAGACACAAACATAAGTCCGTAAGTTTTTGCCATCTGCGCACCATTCATACCTGACATATCCTCTTTTTTAAGACCAACCATCTTCATCCAGGGTTTTCCAAAAAGTGGACCATACCAAGCGTATCCCAAAATCATCATGAAAATACCTGAAGCAATAATTCCAAAATAGTTAACGTCAACTCCCATCATATATATTCACCTCCTTTTTTAAAAGCTATATTGAACGTAGCACCATTTTAATATTCAGTCAACAACCTGTATAATATCTGAACTTGCCCAGATGTTGGAATCCTGCCTGCCGGCAGGCAGGGGTAGACAACATGTATTTTGTTTATATAATAAAAAGCGTTAAAAACGGCTATTACTATAAGGGATTGACTAAAGATATTGAGAGAAGACTTAGAGAACACAGCTTAGGGAAAACTTCTTCTATCAAACATCTTGCACCTTTCAAATTGATATATGTAGAAATATGCATTTCTTTAAAAGAAGCAAGAAAACTAGAAAAATACTTTAAGTCTGGATTTGGGAGGGAAATTATAAAAGAGATTGACAGTTAGACTCGGGTGGTGGAATGGTACATTTTGCCCAGATGTTGGAATGGTAGACAAGCAGCGTTCAGAACGCTGTGTCAGCAATGGCGTGGGAGTTCAAATCTCCCTCTGGGCACACCAAATAGTTCAATTTATCAGTGCATACTATCGATTGTTGTATTTCAAAGCAAGAAACTTATAATGGAAGCAAGACGCAATAGGCATGGCTAAATTAAGTAAAACATATAAACTTTTTATTTTTGATTTTGACGGAACCCTGGGTGATACAAAAGAATGCGTTGTAAGTTCTTTTCAACAGACACTGCTCAAAAACAACCTTCCAGTAGCTGATAGGGAACAAATTATTCATTACATGGGTCTTTCTCTAAAACAGGTATTTGAAAAGTTAACAAAAATTCCAGCTAACGAATCTTTTTACGATCAACTAGTTACTGATTACAGAACTTTCTATAGAGATTTTCTTACGAAGAAAACATTGATCTTTCCAGAAGTAGCAAAAACGCTTAAGGAAATGAAAACAAAGAACGTCTTTTGTTCTATTGCTACCAGTAAAAAAACAGAATTTGCAATGCTTAGCTGTAAATTTTTAAAAATAGATAATTATTTTGACCTTTATATAGGGGATGACAAGGTTTCTCAAAAAAAACCTCATCCTGAAATGCTTTTACACACATTAGATAAACTAAAAATTGATAAAGCAGAAGCCGTTATGATTGGTGACTCAACATTTGATATTGAAATGGGAAACGCTATTAATATGGACACAATTGCTGTTACATGGGGGGTACATTCTGAAAACCTACTGCGTTTATCAAAGCCTACACTTGTCATTCATAAATTTTCAGATCTACTCCATTTTGTTTAAAAATGTATCTTTCCTTAGTCTATATACAGAGTTTTTCTGATACTTTTATATAGTCTGACTATTTTTGTTTTTCTTGACATAACAAGCTAACCTATGTAAAGATAAATAGACTATGCAAAGACTTGTACTGCTCACAAGTTACCTAATGCTCCTTCCGCTTCTTATACTTTCTCTCACACTGTATGCATTGTTTTTCATGTTTTACCCACAGGTAGGAAAAGTAAAAGGCGCAATCACTGCCTATCAAGCAGTTACAGATGAATCACCAATTGTTGAACACACTCCTCTTATTGAGGAGGCAAGACACACGAAACTTGAAAATTATCTTGCACGGCATAATTCTCCGCTTCTTGAAAAAGCAGGATTTATTATTCAAAAGGCTGATGAATACGGAATAGACTACAGACTTACAACAGCAATAGCAATGGCAGAGAGCACGTTATGCCGCAATGAACACACTAATACCCATAATTGCTGGGGATATGGCATAACTGGCGGAAAAGTAACATGGTTTAAAACGTATGAAGATGCAATTACTGAGGTAAGTCGTTCACTTTCAGAATCATATAGTAGCAGAGGACTTAACACGCCGCATGAAATCGTAACCCGCTACAACCCCGGAAGCACCACTTGGGCTGATAAAGTAGAACGATTCATGACAGATATTGACATCTCAATATAATACTCCCATCTTTCAAAACCTAACGTCTTCTATTCATGGCTAATATACACATTTTTCAGTACGATCGCACAATCGTACGATCATGCGATCAATCAATAGATATTTTTTCGCCTTATAGTTAATTTACATAGTAATTTAACGTTGTAGAGATACCAAAAGTGTTATATTGCATGAGACTTGACAAACCCATAGTTATCTGCTATAATGATTTTTAGATCCTAAGTTAGCCCAAAACTACTTTATGATTTTTTTTTGGTCTAGGAATACATCATAAATCAAAAAAATGAGATTACTCATTTTAGTTGTAGCGCTTCTTCTTGCTACAGCTTTATTCCCCACAAAAATATTCGCAAACACCTACGCCGCATCTTCCGCAGTACTTGTTTCTGAGTTTGAAAATCAGACTTCAGAACAGGACACACGTATTGTGGCTTTAGAAAATACGCTTAAAAAATACGATTCGCCACTTGCTCCATACGCATCCGTATACGTTTCTGAGGCTGATAAAAATGGGGTAGACTGGAGACTTTTACCATCAATTGCCGGTCTTGAATCAACATTTGGAAAACATTATATAGAAGGAACCTATAACGTGTATGGATGGGGTAGTGGAAGAATATATTTTGATTCATGGGAAGATGGAATCGCAACCATTAATGCTTCTTTAAAATCACGTTATATTGACAGAGGCGCAACTGATGTATGGAAAATTGGTCCTATCTACGCAGAGTCTCCTACATGGGCACAGCGTGTTAACTTTTTTATGGGAAAAATTGATCAGGAATATCTTGCGCTTGTAACTCAAGAATCCCTCAAGCCGAATTTGTAAACTTTCGCTTCAAGCACATTCGTTGTATAATATCCCTACTCAACTCGCTCGGGTGGTGAAATGGTATACACGTATGGTTTAGGACCATATGGAGCAATCCGTGGAGGTTCAAGTCCTCTCCCGAGCACAAACACTTCATAACTGGAAATTCCATTCTTTATCCTATATAATAGTCCCTTATGGCAACAGTCAAAACAATTTCAAAAGACGGCACAATATCACTTAAAATAACTATTCCCGCAAAGGACGTGGAAGCTGAGCGTCAAAAAGTTGTTGATAAGCTTATTAAAAATGTCCAGGTTCCAGGATTTAGAAAAGGTATGGCTCCTAAAAAAGTTGCAGAACCACATCTAAAAAAAGAGGTAATTCAGGAAGAAGTATTAAAAAACGTTCTAGGTAAAGCATATAATGATGCAATAACTTCTGAAAAAATAACTCCTATTATTACTCCTAGAGTACATGTAGAAACATTTGAAGATGGAACTGATTTAGTTTTTGTAGCAGAAACCGCAGAAGCACCTCAGATTGAACTTGGAAACTATAAAGACACGGTAAAATCTGTCACTGCAAAGTCAAAGATTTTAAAACCTGGAGAAAATGCGGTTGAAAAACCCAAACTAGATGATATCTTAAACGCGGTTGTAGAAAGCGCAAAAGTTGAAATTCCAAAAGTACTTTATGAACAAGAAGCAACAAGGCTACTTTCTCAATTATTAAATGAGCTTAAAAGACTCGGTGTATCCCTTGATCAGTATCTAGCAACTTCAGGAAAAACAGATGAAGCACTTAAAGCAGAGTATGAAGATAAAGCAAAACGAGATCTTCAAATTGAATTTATACTTCGAAAAATAGCGGATAGTGAAAAAATAACCGTTGAAGAACAGGATATTGAAAGTGCCTTAAAAGAAATTACTGATGAGAAGCAACGTACTCAAGTCATGCAAAATCCATACTTGGTTGCGTCTATCATTAGACAACAAAAAACATTGGACTTTCTCTCTAATTTGTAATCTATCTTACAGAACAGCTCTTCTCTCCAACTTATAATATAATCCAAAATAGTGCTATAATGCAGGGTATAACTTACATACGCATATGACAAAAAAAGTAACAAAACAACAACACAAATCAGCTGAAAATACTGTTGAAACAAAATACACAAGCATGCAAGACATGCTAAAAGCCGGCGGAGACAATTCCATGACAGATGTATGGAAAGATTTTTTTGGTGGGTTTGATAAGAAAGTTGGGGAACAGCTTCAGATCATTGGAAAAGTTGAAAATGAACTTAGAGCCGGAGAAGCAGTAAGTTTAAAAGAAGAAAAAACAGTCGTAACCACAGAAGGTCATGTGGAATATTTTAGATCTGTTAAAAATGCTGATATTGCCCCTGGTAAAAACCGTGATGCACAACTTGATCGTAAAGTTGAAGAAATACGAATGGAGATAAAAAATCTTCTTTCTCAATCTAAACAGCTTGAATCAACGTTTAAATCAGTTGCAGCAGAGACTAGAGTGGTGAATGCAGGAAGATACCATGAAACATTCTTTACGTTTGTTTTATCATTACTGCGATCAGCAAATATGAAACTTCAAGAAGGAGCTTCTTGGCTTCAAACAACAAAAAGCAAAAAACAGCAACGTCAGTACCAGAACATGGCAAAGAAACATGGAACAAGCTTTACGCTTAATAATGAAAGAAATGTAGCAACTCAGGTAGGGTAAATGGGAACGGCTTGACAGAAATTTTACCAAACACTATAATATTTTTTTCTATGAAAACACATTCAATGTCACGTTTTGTCCTTATTATTAATCCGCTTGAGCGGTAGGGACTTTTACGTAAAAATCCTAACCCGCCAAACAGGCGGGTTTTTTGTTTTATGAGTAAAGAAAATAACCCATATTCAGAAGTTTACAAAAGAGAAATTGGTGGTATAACCGAATGGAATCACTTACCCCCAGTGAAACTTTTACGTATTGAGCCCAGGGGACATGGAGCGTCCGTAGTGAATGATCCTCCAAAAAAAAGAGGGCTCGTTATTGCACTGGGATGGAAAGGGCAAATGGCGATAGCATTCCCTTACGGAGCTTCAGGCGCTGATGGATATCATGATAATTCGGAAGCTTATTTATCCCGCGCAATAGGAGCTTCTAATCTTTGGACAGTGATGCATGGTTCAATTGAAAAAGAAGGACCAGGACCAAATGCTAAACGGATTGTATATGTCTATGAAATGTCGGAAAGAGATCAAGAATTGATTCGAGATGTTTGCCATGACTTAACTCCTCGTGAAAAAGGAACCGTAAATCCTTCAGTATTTCTAAACAGCCCGGATTACATTCCGCAACGAATTCTACAAGCAATGCAGGCAAATGAATTACGCATAGTAAAAGGTGTTGCAAGCAGAAAACTCTTTCATTTATAAAACAAGTTGACAAGAGCTTATTTGTTTATTAAACTAACAATATGAAAATCGGCGTAAATAATGCATTAAACCTCCTTCTTACGTAATGTAGGGGAGGTAATTTTGTGTTCACACATAAGCCTCCCACACGGGAGGTTTTTTTGTGGTTTTATGAGAAAAAATGAAAGGAGGTGTAAAAACAATGAGTAACAAAGAACGCAGACATGTTCCAGCTAACGAAATACCAATTGAAGTGGCAGATGATCCAAGATCACTGGCTGCCTTTGCGAAGCGTCATGTAATTATGGATCCAGGCATTCAACATGAAGTTGTATTGCCACCTCATGTAGCAACTATAGATGAACAGCTGGCAAGAAGAGTACCGAATGAAAAATGGACAGCGAAACAATCGTAAAATAAAAAGTAATTATTGCAAAAGCGCTTCTCCTATGGTAAAGTTTTTTATCATGCAAAGAAGCGCTTTTTACTTTTTTTACTTTACATCCCTAACCGGGAGGTAATGTAGTGTAACAGCGTCTCTACATAAGCCTCCCACACGGGAGGTTTTTTTGTGGTTTGAAAGGCTTGCCCTGCCTGTCCTGAGTATTTCGAAGGAAGGAGGCAAAGTTGACGAAGGGAGGTGAAAATCTATGAATAATTTAGAAAAAAGAATAGGACTTGCTGATGTACGAACGCTTCGTGCAAATGACGGACCAAATCCAACAGGCATAATTGACCAGGCAACAATCGAAATGAAACGTGCAGGTCTTACAGAAATGCAGGTTGCAGTTGCAAAAAAAGTTGATACAGTTCTTGCGCTTGGCAAAGAACAAGATATTCAACCATGCAATGCATGTCCGTTAAGGGATCAAACAACATTATGCAAAAATGAGCTTGATCTCACACCTTCTGGAACACTAAACTGTCCTGAAGGAAAAGGCATTATTAGGCTTTATTCACAAGGTAAATAATTGCCTTAAAACCTACCCTTTGGTAGAATTACAATTGCTTAAGGGTAAGGAGGCATAGCTCAGTTGGTTAGAGCGTTACATTGACATTGTAAAGGTCAGAGGTTCGACTCCTCTTGTCTCCACCAAGTTTTAGAAAAAGATCATTGCATTGACAGTGCAAAGGTCACAGACAATTTCCGATGATTCAAGAAAGTATCATCTAGTCCACAGTAAAATTTGCTACTTTCACCTGAGAAGCATATACTAAGTGTATGAACAAGCTTGAGAACTCTCATATCTATTCTAAAAGAAAAATGGTACTCAATAGTTTTTTGGGAGGTATATTTTGGGGAGCTGGATCAATTATTGGAGCTACAATTGTTATTATTCTTTTTAGTTTTTTTGCCTCAAGAATAAATGTAATTCCCTTCATTGGAGACTTTGTAGCACAAGTTGGATCCTACGTTGAGTCCCAAAAATTACAAACACCGAATCCTTTTTCTAATAGAGAAAATTAAACCTTTTATTCTAGCCTCAAATATACGATAATATCACTATGGATATAAAAAATGGAAAATTAGACCCCATGAGACACTCAGCGGCGCATTTGCTAGCAGCAGCCGTTTTACGTCTTTACCCAGACACAAAACTAACCATTGGACCTGCTATTGAAAACGGGTTTTATTATGACTTCGATTTTGCAAAACCTATTACTGATGAGGATTTGCCAAAAATAGAAAAAATGATGGCAAAAACTCTTCAAGAATGGGATAAATTTACCCACAGGGAGGTAAATGAACAGGATGCAAAGGAAATCTATAAAGACAATCCCTACAAGCTAGAACTTATAGATGAAATTGTAAAAAAAGCCGTGCCTGTCGGCAGGCAGGGTGAAAAGATAACGCTGTATAAAGCAGGACACTTTGAAGATTTATGCAAGGGTGGACATAGCGAATTTCCAAATAAAGAAATTGGAGCATTTAAATTGCTTTCAATAGCTGGTGCATACTGGCGAGGAAATGAAAAAAACAAGATGTTAACACGAATTTATGGGACAGCATTTGAAACTCAAAAAGAGCTTGATGACTATTTAGAAAAACTAGAGGAAGCAAAAACACGAGATCACAAAAAATTAGGACGCGAGTTGGATTTATTTGTATTTTCTGACGTAGTTGGAAAAGGTCTTCCGCTTTGGACACCAAAAGGCTCAACAGTTAGAAGAATCTTAGAACGATTCATTGTGGATGAAGAGATAAAAAGGGGATATCTGCACGTTTACACTCCGGACCTTGCAAATATTGCGCTTTATGAAAAATCCGGGCATTATCCTTATTATAAAGATTCCATGTATGCACCAATTACTATTGATGATGACACATATATGCTTAGACCCATGACCTGTCCGCACCACTTTGAACTGTACCTTTCAAGACCTCACAGCTATAAAGAGCTTCCCGTAAGATATGCAGAACTTGCGAGTCTTTATAGATATGAAAAATCAGGAGAACTCTCAGGACTTGAGCGGGTGAGAACATTTACGCTTGCAGATGCCCATATTATAGCTACTAAATCCCAAGCAGAAGATGAGGTAAATAGAGTTTTAGATTTAATCGATTATGTTGCAGAAAAGCTTGGATTAAAATACGGGGAAGATTATTTTTATAGATTATCACTCGGAGACAGAAATGACGAAAAAAAATATTTTAAAGATGACGCGGCTTGGGATACCGCAGAAACAGTACTGAGAAAGGTTTTAACTGCAAGAAAAGCACAATTTTATGAAGCAGAAGGAGTAGCTGCATTTTACGGACCAAAAATAGATATTCAAATGAGAAATGTAAACGGAAAAGAAGAAACTGCTTTTACTGTTCAGTATGACTTTGTCATGCCAAAACGATTTCATTTAACCTATATCAATGATAAAGGAGAAGAAGATCAGCCTATTGTTATTCATAGGTCTTCAATTGGCGCACTTGAACGCGTTATGGCATTTCTTATAGAAAAACATGCAGGAGCATTTCCTTTATGGCTTTCACCCATTCAAGTAGCCATTCTTCCCGTTTCTGACAGGCATGAAGCTTATGCAAAAAAGGTAGAGGAGGAGCTTAAAAAGGCAGGGATTAGAACTGAGCTTGATATATCAAATCAAACGCTTGGCGGAAAGATTCGTAGCCACACTTTACAAAAGGTGCCATTCCAATGTATAATAGGGGACAAAGAAGCGGAATCGTCAAATAATGACGGTACGCTTTTTGTTTCAGTAAGAGAACGTTCAGGAAAGGATTTAGGAATGATAACAATTTCTGCATTCCTAGAAGAAATAAATAAAACAAATTGAGAAGAGGATTTAGGCCAAATTTGGCCCCGAGACATAAGCTAAACAACCAGATCTCTGCCCCTGAGGTAAGAGTTCTTGATGAGAGTGGACGTCAGATAGGAATCCTTTCAATTTCAGAAGCACTTTCCCTGTCTCAAGAACAAGAGTTAGATTTAGTGGAAATTGCGGGACAAGCAACACCGCCTGTTATAAAACTTATTGACTATAAAAAGTTTTTATATCAAGAAAAAAAGAAAAAACAGGAGGAAAAGAAAAACGCGCACGTTTCTGAAACAAAGCAGATCAGATTTGGACCATTTATTGGTGAACACGATTTAGGGATAAAAGTTGACAGAGCTCGTGAATTTATAAAAGAAGGAGATAAGGTCAAGTTCATTATAAAATTCCAAGGAAGAGCAATTACAAAACAGAATCTTGGAAGAGATGTTCTCAATAAAGTAGTAGATAAACTTTCTGATATTGCAAAAATTGAGCGGGAAATTCATATGGAAGGCCGCCAAATGGTAGTAACGTTTTCTAAAGAAACACAAAAAAAGAAAGAAGAAACGGAAGTAATTTCCGCAAAAAAAGAAAATGACGAAGAAAAAGCTTAAAATCAAAAAATCAGTATCAAGTAGATTTAAGGTGACTAAAACAGGAAAAGTAATGTTTTCTCATCAGTATAAAAGTCATTTAAGATCTAAAAAGTCAAAATCTCGGGCAAGACGCCAAAAAGAACCAGGAATACTTACAGGAGAGTTTGCAAGAAAGATTAAAATGCTACTTGGACAAGGGTAAAATGTGAAAGCTGCCTATCCTAAGTTAGAAAACTTATGATTAGAAAAATTTTGCACAGGGTACGAGTTAATTTTAGAACGACAAGAACTGAAAGAGCTGCAAATGCATCTTACAGTCAGTACCATCAAAGAATTGAAAAATTCTTTAAAAAAGTTCCTATTTGGAACAAGAAAGGAAAGCAAGTATGACAAGAGTTAAAAGAGGATTAGTATCTAAAAGAAAACACAATAAGCTTTTAAAACAGGCGACGGGATATCGCGGAACAAAAAGAAGGCTTACAAAAATGGCAAAAGAGGCAGTATTGCACGCTGGCCAATACGCTTTTCATGGACGAAAAAGAAGAAAAATTGACATGAGAAGGCTCTGGATAACCAGAATCTCACAAGCATCTAAATTAGAAGGTGTTGCGTACAGCAGATTTATAAAAGGACTTAAGGACGCAAATATTCAAATAAACCGTAAAATTTTAGCTGATTTAGTTCTCAATGACGCTACAACATTTAAAAAGATCGTGGAGAAAGTAAAAGTCTAATAAAGACTCTTATCTAAATCCGCAAACCTCCCAAAAGGAGGTTTTTTTATTTTGTTAACATCTATTATATAATCAATTCAATAGGAATGAATAAGTCTGCAAGCACACCAATAGTTACTGGTATAATAAACATATGAACGAACAAGACATACTACAACAATTTCACACCGTTAGAACTGATGCAACTGGGTTGATATTATCCGCAGAAAGTCTTTCTGAGTTAAACG
>CAZQSX010000030.1:0-11627 GCA_964596415.1 uncultured Gammaproteobacteria bacterium | reverse complement strand
AGAAGTATAAAAACAAACCAAGGCCAATAAGCACAAAAATAATTAATGGTAAGACAACAAAACGTGCGAGTTTTTTATTTTTCATGGATTTACGTTTCAGAAATTGAAGTTTTTTCATGTATAATGAAGCTTGGCTGAATCATCGTTCTCATATATTATATTCTGAAATACAATACAATTCAAACAATATGGAAGTATTACATACAGCACAGAGTCTTTTAGCTAAAATTCCTTTTAATGCATTCGATTACATTCTTATTGCGAGTTTTGTGCTTTATCTATACGAAGAGGTCGCCATAGGTGCACGCGCAGCATTTTCTCATACCATTGCAATTATTACAGCATTTTTTATAGGACTTTTTAGCTACAGTATTCTTTCTAAACTATTTATTCTATACTTTTCTTTCTCTAAGGGAATCTCAGATGCAGTCTCCTTTCTTTTGCTTACGGTAATTTTTTATTTTGTAACATCAAAGACAATATATGTATTTTCAAAAAAAGCATCAGGCGTTACACCTAAAAGAGTTTCTAAAACACTCGCCTTACTCTCAGGAGTTATCTCATTTACTCTCATTACTGCTTTTATTATAGCTTTATTTTTATCTTTTCCCGTTGCACCATCAATCAAAAGTACTGTTAAAAATTCAGTTTTTGGAGGTTTGTTTTTGACAAAAACTCAAAATATAGAGCAGTCAGTAAAACAAATTTTTGGAGATACTATTGATGAAACATTAAACTTTTTAACTGTAAAGCCTGATTCTGAGAGCACTGTTGACCTTCACTTTACAACAACGGATGTTACTATTGATAAGATCTCAGAAAGTACCATGATACAGCTTGTGAATGAAGCAAGGAAAAAACAAGGACTAACCATGCTTAAGTCAGACCCAAGCCTTAAAAAAGCAGCCTTACTTCACGCAAAAGATATGTTTAAACGAGGTTATTTTTCTCATTATACGCCAGAAGGGTATTCACCTTTTGCTAGATTGGAAGAGCAGGGTATCATCTACACGGCTGCTGCAGAAAACTTAGCGTATGCACCGGAAGTAGAACTTGCATTCTCAGGTCTTATGAAATCACCTGGACATAAAAAAAACATACTTGACCCAATGTTTAGAAAGATTGGCATAGGCGTTCTTGACGGTGGGATTTATGGCAAAATGTTCGTACAAGAATTTACTGATTAGTTAACTTTTAAAACATCTGAGAAGACCTCTATATCTTTTTTCACCTCACCATTATATAAAACTGAATTTGTATTATGAGTTTTATTTGAAAATCTAAATGAATCATCTAATTGAAGGGTTAGCGTTAACGGATAGGGCATAGTCCCTGATTGTTTTATGTATTTTAATGAATATTCAAACACTGCAGGAAGTTCAAAAAATGATCGAATTGTGAGAATACGAATTCTTTTTTTAGATTTTTTTGGCACCACAACCCTGAACCCAAAAGCCTTTAATTCCTCTGTTATTTTTTCGTCTGAAACTTCTAATCCCTGTGGTGGTGTAAATCCCTTTTTTTCATAAAAAACCGGATCAGTAACAGCAGGAACAACTACTTGCTCTTGTCCATCAATTACAACCGCCTCAAGGAGCGAATCCTTTGGAACAAGAACTCTGAAATACATCGTGTAATCTTCACTCCCATTATTTGTATACTCTGAGAGAATATCAGCATTCAACCCAGAATTTTTTAAAACCGCAGTATACGTGATTTTTCTTGCAATATATTCGTTTATTTTATTAACACCAATATTTGCCTCATTTACTGAGACGGTATCAAGCACCTTTCCTTCTTTAAACCGTAAATCTTGCAAGCTACCTCCAACACCCGCAGCAACAACGCCTCTTTCAAGATGCTCTTCGTTAAACGCTACCTGTATATGTTTTTCAGAAAATAAATCCGGAAGTACCTTTAAGAATTGAATCTTCTTTTTGTTATCCTCTTCTAACCCTATTACTATTTTAGATAAAACCAAACTCAGAATATCTTTTTTTTCTGTTGATCCCGGAAAAAAATCATCATGAATAGAATCTTGAATCACTCTCACTATTTCATTTTTTGTAACTGTTTTTTGTGAACCGGGAAAAGACATCTCCCCCATCATTTCAACAAGTACCTCAAGAACATGCGTATCAACAGCAATAACCCCATCGATTGAATTTCCTGTTTCTAGATTGTATATATTCGCAGCACTTGAAGCCGTATATGAAAAATCTGGGTGAAAGTTGCTATCTCTTAAATACAAATGCGGTTGAAGATATCTTCGAATTACATAGTTTGGCTCAACGTGATCTTTTAACTGACCGTCTAATTCATACACGTCACGCACCTGCAGGTCTTTAATTTTCCCGTTTTGAACGCTTAAAAGAGCTACTGAACCAATGAAGCCACCAGTTGGACGAAGTTCATTATCATTTTGAAAAAGAACTAAATACTTCATTTCCTGTTTAAAACCTGCTGCTTCACGCAGTATTGAGAAAAGAGGAAGATACTTTTTAAATGAATCAGGTAAAGACTCAAACTGCATATTATTTTGCAAAAGAAAATATAGAAAAACTGCATTTCCAAACAAAGCATTTGGATCTTCTGCTGTAAACTCTGCATTCTTAAGTTGGCTTTTTACAAACAAAAATACATCAGATGAAAGGATAAGTACGTCAGAGTATGAATCAATAATCTTTGTTGTGTTAGATCCACTTATCGAATCTAATTGATTCGTTAAAAACAACATCTGCGGACTCGTATATTGGAATGCCTTTTGCGCAATAACCATATCATTTTCTGCTTTATTAAAATTTCCTTGAAGAAACGCGCTTGTCGCATTTTTATAAAAATATACGCTCATTAGTAAACCTATTACTGATGCTGCAATAAATAGAAAAAATGAGGCTAAAACAAATCCTGCAACACTACCTATTTTACCGATCAATTCTGGAAATTTTTGTTTTCTTTTTTCACGATCAATGTGATGATATTTTATTTTTTCAGTAAAGGCACGTACTTCTTTTTCAAATCCTACATATAATTTCTGCACATGCCCGTCTTGTGTTTTTAAAACGCTTTGTAAATCTTCCTCTGAAAGAGAAGTATTTTTCTTTCGAGAGTCTTTTACATACACGACGGATAGCTCCGGCTCAACTCGTCTTAATTGATGCATGAGCGAAGTTACAGTATTCGGGGTTTTATAATATAGAGCGTATGAATTTTTTTTATGCCTTGAGGAAAACATCATATACTCAAAACCAAGAAACATGTCATGCTCTGAAATAGCAAAAACAGGATCTAATACGTCTTTGGGCATTTGGAACTCTTTGTTTAAAATTGACCATGCTATATTTTTTGAAAATTGTGAGTCTACATTGCTTTCCCCAAATACTTCTCCAAGAAGAGCAATGGATACATGAGGGTTATCCTGCAGTGCCTTTAAAAAATTAGTACCTAATCTATCTGAATCTCTTTTTAAAACAACAATTATCTTTTGAGAAAGTGAGGTTAATCTTTCTATATACTTCAAAGTTTCTTTCTGATTTTCAGAGGGAAGCAAGATGCAGTAGTCAATTGTATCTTTTATATTAGGAAGCAAATAACCAGATACACGTACAAGCATATGTACGCCAGGGATTTGCATTCTTTTCTTAGAAAACAAATATATTGAAAGATGATCTTTAAAATGATTTGAGATATTTCTTACAAGCTTCTGATCCTTATCTTGAAGATTGACAATAAGAAGCTTCGCGCTATATTCACGTGCTTCAACTTCAAATCTATTTTTCATACTCTTTTATTCTACGGGAGGAAAAACTTCTTGTCCAGAAAGCTTATATTTTCTTATCCAATGCGAGGTTAACCATTCTATCTGCTTGCACATTTTTTTCTCTTCGAACGTGGGTATATGATATTTTGGATGAGAGCTTTTTTTCTAAGCTTTTTACAGTTATAAATAGGCCTCTAATGTTTTCACTTTTAACTCTCCATGTGCCTGATAATTGTTCAACAGCTAGTTTTGAGTCAAGAAAAAAATCAATTTTTGGGGGATGTATTTGAGTATTTTTCAAAACCCAATTCAAGGCATGAATTACCGCATTGTATTCAGCAAAATTATTTGTTTGTATTCCCAAGGTCTTTCCTTCTTCATAAAGAGTTTTCATTGAAGAATCGTATATAACAAATCCATAGGCGGCCTCCCCTGGATTACCCCGAGATCCACCGTCACAAAAAATAATTAATTTATCTTTGATTTCTAATATTTTTTCCATTCAGAAGTTGTAAGTAAAAAGATGCCCCCCTTAATCTATGTTCTCTCGTTTACTGTGCAGATACATAAACCATTGATCGAAAAATGAAAAAAGTCCTTTGAAGGGTGTTTCGATAATATAATCAAACAAAAACAAAAATATATTTATCTGTGAAACTCCTTCTGTTAAATGCCTTCCTACACGAACAACTGGCATAAAGAAGAAGTCTGCAAGTAACGTCTTAAAACCTGGCTTATCTCCAAATGAATAAATGTGTGCAGTTTGATAAATTCTATAAAGAAGAAACGTTACGATTGTAATAAAGAAAACAAAAATGCCTTGAGATACAATGTTAAACTGCAATCTATTCAAAGCATATAAAATTCCTCCAAATGAAATAATGAATGTAGTCATCCAAAGTAGTGTAAATACAATATCAATAAAGGTATAGGTTTTTTTATTTGGATCTTTTATTGTCGTTGCGTAACCAAGCTTTGGTTCATAAGCAAAAAGAAGCCCTTTTACAGCTTGTGTAATTCGAAGCGTATTGTCATTTTTTGGAATAGTAATAAAAAAGCTTGCCAACACCATAATTGTTGTTGGAATAATAATATTTAGAATTAAAGATACCCACTGAACGTGACCGTACACAAACTGCTCAAAGGTTCCCTCAATTAAAAACGCAAAAATTACCTTTGAAACAAGAATAAAGATAACGCTTCTTATAATTGCTCTTCTAACTTTTGAACGAATCCCGCTATATTTTGCTTCACAAGTATTATGCAGCTCCGCTTCAAACGCCTCGTTATTTTCTAATAAACTGTACACACCTGATTTATATCTTCTGAAAATATCTTCTAGAATTAAAAAGGGAGGAATGTACCGCTTCACGTAGGCTGAAATTTTATGACGCATGGGATGCTCCATGGCTCGTTCTATTTCAGCATGTGCTTTTGCAAACTCCTCCACAATCCTTTTGTAAGAATCCTCTGTTAATTCTCCGAAGTACTGTTTAAACAAGTTGTATCGTAAAAGCGCAACATTATCTTTAGTGTATGTTCTTCTTATGGAAATGAAGAGCTGAACGCTTTTTACTTCCTCTGTTGCGTTTTGTAGTGAAATATTAGGGAAGAGTGCGTGAAAAATATAATTAACCATTGCGGTGCGTTCTTTAGATGGAGCAAACGTGTTCTCTAAATCAGAGGATAAGAGGTGATAAATCCATTCAGTGATCTCTGAATCCTTAAGTTCATTTTTTTCCTGCAAATCTTTCTTAAGACGCAGGTATAACCTAATTTTTTCTTCTGCTTTTTTTAATACGTCATCAGTTACATTTTCTTCTTCAACATACCTTGCCCATGCAAGCTCTCGAGCAAGAGATGAGGCTACATCATGATTCCCCCCCAACATCAACTTGCGCTTGAGAATGCGAAGAATTGTTGTCTGTAAAACAACTTCTTCCTGACGATACTCCATCGCATTTCTAAGCTTTTCATACCATGAAGCAATCTCTGATACGATCGGATTAACGCTTATTCCCTGTTTATACGCCTCCACATCTTCTTCAACGAAAAACTTTAAGACAGCCTGTGAATATTGGTTTATAACCATTTCATAATTATATCATTGATTACGAATGACTTCACCCACAAGCATTCATGACTCGTCAGGAGGAGGCAAAACATGAGAGTGTGACATAAGAAGGTCCCGCTTTAATACAAGCAGTTTTCCATTTTGTGAGCTAAAAGCTCCTTGTTTTTTTAGCTTATTCATCTCTATACTTACCGTTTCCCGAGTCAGCCCAACGAGCGTTGCAATATCTCTATGAGTAAGCGGAACCTGAATCTCAATTCCTTTACTCGTTTTTACTCCAAACCGATCCGCACAAATGAGAAGAATTGAAGCCACTTTATGATTTGCGTTGCCAAATGCTAGCTCTTCAATTCTCTGCTGAATTCCTTTTAGTCTCACAATGATTCTTTTTGTAAGCTCAAATAAGGTATCTGGGTGGTTACGTACGTATTGCTGAAAATCTAAACGCGGCGCCTTCCAAACTTCTACATCTGTCATTGCTTCATACGTATGAACATTTTTTGTGTTATTCATAGCCCAACTGAGTGGAAAAAAATCCCTCTCTTTAAAAATTATTTGAGTAAATTCTTCTCCGGTTAATGAAATCGCATAATTTCTTACAAAACCGGTTTTGAGGTAATATACGCCTGATGGCTTATCATGGGAATGAAATAAAATATCTTTCCTTTTAAAGGTAAGGAGTTGGTATTTCTGAAAAAATCGGTCTAGTCCTTCAAATGGCTGCTTATCCAAACTTCCTGCATTATACCACTTTGTGAAATTTCTTACATACTCCCTGTAAGTATTATTACTGCAACATTATAGGAATTGAACTATACTTTTTAAAACCATGCAGGTAGATCAAAACACATCTCATAAAAGAAAGGAGGAAGACAATGAAATTTACAGGGGTAAAACCAGGGTACAATACGGCAACGTCACATCTGGCGCCTGGAGAGGTTTTACATTACATGAAAAGAAAACACTATTTTGTGTTAATAACACCTCTTTTGCTCGTTCTTTCATTTCTTATCGTCTCGGCGGTACTTATCATCGGACTCGCAATCTTTCTTCAAATTAACAGTGCCCTTGTGGCTCTGTCTCTTATTTCTATTTTTCTTATCTCACTTTCCCTTGCAACCAAAATTCTTATAGATTGGATGTTTAATTTTTATATAATCTCAACGCATAAAATTTCAGAAATTAGAATCACTCCTCTTTTTTCTGACTCAATTTCTGAAGTTCTTTTGAAACAGGTGCGCTGCACGGAGATTGATGTAGTAAACCACGGCATCATAAACCAGCTCCTTAATAAAGGAAATGTACGCGTTACGTTTGATAGACCTACCCATAAAGATGAGTTTGTGTTAAGTGACATATCTAATCCAAGAGAAGTTGGGTCGTATTTTTCAAGTGTTCTTCTTGACACGAGAACTGATGGAAACAGATCGTTTTGGTATAGAGATAAATCCTCAGACAGAGGATATAGATTTACTGAAGAAATTCCCATGAGGGGAGGTGAAGTACTGTGATATATTTTTTGGCAGGAATCATATTCCTTGGACAATTTCTCGTGTTTACAACATTTTTCCAGGCATATGCTAAAGAGGTTGGAAAAGCAGAACAACACGTTGGTTTTAAAATTCCTGGAATCATTCATGGAATGCTAAAAACAACGGTAGGCTTTTCATTCGTCTCAGCAGGTCTTGCTACCATGTATCTTATCTATATGGTGCTTTTTGAAACGCAACTTTTGTTTTGAGTAAATATTTTATAGAAGCCTTGAATTGTGCTACAATCACTCCTATCTATGGACAAAATTTACGAGCACAAACAAGTAGAAGATGCTATATATAATGACTGGGAAAAAAATGGCTATTTCAAACCCGAAGTTAACCCACAAGGAAAACCCTACACCATAATACTTCCACCCCCAAACGCCAATGGCGCGCTTCATTTTGGTCATGCTATGTTTACCGTTGAAGACATTCTCATAAGATATCATCGAATGAAAGGAGATGCAGCGCTTTGGTTACCTGGAACTGACCACGCAGGTATCGAAACGCAATTTGTATTTGAAAAAAAATTAAAAGAAGAAGGGAAGAGTAGGCTTGATTTTGATCAAACTGTTTTATACTCCATGATTCATGAATATGTTGAAAAACACCGCGGAGGAATTCAAAACCAATTAAAAAAACTTGGATTTTCACTTGATTGGTCTCGTGAAAAATATACGCTAGACCCAGATATAGTTAGCCTTGTTTATCAAACCTTTCACAAAATGTATAACGATAATCTTATTTACAGGGACTATAAACTTGTAAACTACTGCACCTTTGACGGAACAAGCTTCTCAGATTTAGAAGTTGTTCATGAAGAAAGAGAGCGTCCATTATATTACATAAAATATGGCCCACTCGTTCTTGCAACAACCAGGCCTGAAACTAAATTTGGAGACACAGCAGTTGCCGTACACCCAGATGACAAAAGGTACTCACAATACGTTGGGCAAGAAATAGAAATTGAAACAGTCCTAGGTCATGCAAAAATTAAAGTTATTGCAGATGAAATGGTAGACCCTGAATTTGGCACTGGTGTTGTAAAAATTACCCCAGCGCATGATTTTAATGACTTTGAAACTGGAAAAAGACACAATCTCCAAATGCGCCAAGTCATTAATTTTGATGGGAAAATGAATGACCATGCAGGTAAATTTTCTGGAATGTACGTTAAAGAAGCACGCAAAGCAGTAGTTTCAGAAATGCAAGAAAAAGGACTTATTGAAAAAATTGATGAAAAGTACGTTACGAACCTTAATCTTTGCTATAAATGCAAAAATGTTTTAGAGCCGCTTCCTTTAGAACAGTGGTTTGTAAAAATTGAAAGTCTTTCAAAAAATGCAATTCAGGCTGTAAAAAATAAAAAAATCACAATTACCCCTAAAAACTTTGAAACAGTCTACTTCCAATGGCTTGAAAACCTCAGAGACTGGAATATTAGCCGCCAAATTGCGTGGGGAATAAGAATTCCAGCGTGGAAGTGTGATGATTGTGACGCATGGGCTGTTACAACAGGGGAGGCTCCAAAACAATGCAGTGAATGCAAAGGTCTAAAACTTACCCAGGACACGGATACATTTGATACGTGGTTTTCATCCGGTCAATGGCCTTACCTAACGCTTAAAACAGGTCTTCCAGGAGATTTTGAGAAATTTTACCCAACAAGTGTTATGGAAACTGCCTATGATATCTTAAAAGCATGGGTAAGTCGTATGGTCATGTTGGGAATCTATATTACTGATGATGTTCCATTTACAAATGTTTTGTTTCATGGAATTGTAAATGACCCATATGGAAAAAAGATGAGCAAGTCAAAAGGAAATGTAGTAAATCCACTAGAACTAGTAGACCAATATGGCGCAGATGCCGTTCGCTTTGCTCTGATTTATGGAAATGCCACTGGAAATGACCAAGCCCTGTCTTATACAAAGCTTGATGCAGCTAGAAAATTTACGAATAAATTGTGGAATATGGCCAGATTCATTCAGATGAATCAGGAGTCAAGAAACATAAGTCATGAAGCAAGTCTTGATGAATTACTAAACAAGACAGATAATACAACCGACAAAGAGTGGATTAAAAAAATCAAACTACTCAATAACGAAATAACCAGCTATCTCGATAACTATCACTTTAATCTCGCAACAGAAAGACTGTATGAATTTATTTGGCACGAATTTGCAGATACATATATTGAAGACGTAAAAAATCGCGTTGATGATAATTCATTCACTATTCTCTATTCACTATTCACTAATCTCTTGCTTCTTCTTCATCCGTTTATGCCGTTTATTACCGAGGCAATTACCAAAGAGTTGAAATTAACAGATAAAATGCTCATAATTTCAGAGTGGCCTACCGAATAACGCTCCTACTTCTTTTATTTCTTGTTCTTTTTCCAAAGCAAGTTCTTGCTCAAAACAATTCATATATATCAATTGTAAATCCTCAAAGAATTGCGCCTTATACAAAAGACCCTATAAAAAGCTTTACAGCACAGTATTTTGAAATAGAAAAACGTAGTCTTCCTGCAACATGGCCAGTAACCTATGACGTTTTACTGCATGAAAACTTTGTGAGAGCTCTTAAAAACTTAGATTCCAAACAAGAACTTGGCCTGTTTCTCGAGGTAACACCAAGCTTTGCAAAAGATGCAAATGTTATATATAACCAAACCAATTCTTGGCACAGGGCAAACTCTCTTTTCACTACTGGATACAGACAACAAGATAGGGTAAAGCTGATAGATACCGTGTTTAAGAAATTTAAGGATACATTTGGGTATTACCCCACTTCTGTAGGAGCATGGTATATTGATAGTTTTTCACTTGAATATATGCAAAAAAAATATAAAATTACAGCTAGTATTAACATGTCAGACCAGTATGATCTTGACGGCTACCAACTGTGGGGATCTCCCTGGTCAACCCCTTATTATCCAAGTAAAATCAATGCGGCAGCCCCTGGAGATCTGGATGTACTTATGCTCAGATGGGCACCGCGGGAACCACTAAACGGATATCAAACAAGTTCAAATATTGCAAACCCTCACGGAACAGGACTCACTCCTAGTCTTTTTAGTCTTCAAGATTTTGCAACTATTAATTTGCCACTTTCATACTTTACGAATCTATTAAAAGTCTACGCAATAAAAAAACCTTATAACGAATTTGGGCATGCCGTAATAGGTCTAGAAGGAGAACTTGAACCAACGGTCTATGCATCTTTTTACGCATCTGTGCTTAATGTGGCAAGTAAAATGCAAAACAAAAATGAAGTAAAAATCGTAACTATGAAAGACTTTGCAAAGTGGTATAAAAATAACGTCTCAGAAAACATTCATATCATTGAATCTTCTGATCTTGTGAATGGTGTAGATGAAACTGCTTACTGGGTGCAAACACCGCATTACAGAATAGGATTAGTATCAAATGCCAAAACCAACACTGCTAAAATTGTTGATCTTAGAATGTACCAAAAAAATTTTGAAGAACCGTTTCTTAAAAGCCCGAACAAACAATTCACCTTATCTATGAATCTTCCTTATATAATTGATTCAGTTATTGAACCGCAATATGCGTGGGACTTAGGGATTGGAGCTGTGAAAAATACAGGAAATAATATCCTAACTTTTAACAAAGGTGAGGTCAGATTTACAAAAGATACCATCATATTCCCAAAAAATATTGTATTCCCAAATCATGTAACAACTTCAAAATATGCAACGCTATCAAAAACTTCCCTCCTAGCTGCTTCTCCTTTTCCTGTAGGAAAAGAGGGAAGTATACACGTTGATTTTTCACTGAAAATTCCCTTTACCATAACTCGAAGACTTCCAATTTTTATAGCAGAATATCTTCCTAAAATATACTTGCCGATTCCACAGTTTTACACTATTTCCCAATCAGAAAAAGATGCGCTTAAAGTGCTTGAGAGCTTACCAGACGGAAAAGTTTTAACATATAACAGAGACTGTTTAGACTGCGCATATGAAACCAGATTTAAACCCGCTGCAATGGCTGGAAAAAAAGGATACGTGGAAAAATATTCCGGGAAAAAGATCTATGAAGATCTAAAGTTTAGCACTGCAAAATCAAGCAAAGAGGCAAAAAATGAATTAAAGAAAAAAAATATTACGTATGTATATCTTTCTAATTATGAAGATTACATAGAACCACTTCCCTATATACCAGAAGACTTAGGACTTGAAAGAGTATATGAAAACGCCAACGCAAAGATTTGGAAAGTAATACGG
>CAZQSX010000029.1:0-12834 GCA_964596415.1 uncultured Gammaproteobacteria bacterium | reverse complement strand
AAGGAACTATACTTCCGCAATGACAGGAGTGACAGGAACTCCAGTTCCTCTCATTCAGGAAAAGGGGTTCCAGATAAATCGGGCACTCCAGTTCCACCTAATGAAACTCAATTAAATAACTCATCTAAAGTTTTAAAGAAAATAGAAAGAAAGTATTCATCAATTGAAAACATATCAGATGAAGATATTGGGGAAATCGCAAATCAATACAAAGTACCGGAAGGATTAGTGAGGCTCCAATTGGAAGCATTGAGGAACTATTGTTCCGCAAAGGGCAAGACATACAGAGATTATAAAGCGGCATTAAAAAACTTTGTTATCAGAGAAGCAAAATCAACAATCGAAAGGAGGTCTCTTTATGGAAACAAACGAGGAATCGACGCAACCGGTATTTGAAGAGGAATGGGGCGTTCAGGTCGGCAAAGAGCTGTTTGTTCTTAACGAAAGGCAAATAAAGTTGCTAAAAGAAGCTGATTTGTCCGGACAAAGAGGGATTATCTGGTTTGATAAATATGCAATTTCAATTCCGCATATCCAGTCAATATTGTTACTAAGCAGACGGATAAAAAATCAACTTACCGCCGGATCAAAGCCTGAAGAGCCAGTGATGACTGATGAAGAAAGAGAACGCGTTAGGAAAAAGATTCAAGAAATAAGAGAAAAACTTATGCCAAAGCTCGGAGGAAAAAGAAGTGCGCGTAAGTAGCGACACCTTCGCGAGACAATTCTCGCAAGGAGGTTTCTGCACACTATAAAAAAGGGGCATGCAGCTTGCGACATTAGGTATCCGTACACAATAAAAAGGGAGAGAAATGCGCAAAGTGCGACATGAGGTTAATTGCACACTATAAAAAGAGCGCACTTAGCCTGCGACGGAGTTTTCCGTACACTATAAAAAAAGACTTGACTATATGACAAAACAGAGCGTTACTATGACCAACGAAGCTAAATCAATGAAAACCTGCTACATTTACCTGCGCGTGTCTACCGACGAACAAGCGACAGAAGGATTCTCGTTGGAAAACCAGAAGCGCGCCTGTACTGATTACGCCGCGAGCCACGATTATCACGTTAAACGCATGTTCCTCGACGATGGCAAAAGTGGTCGCACCACTCAGCGTCCGGCATTCCAAGAACTTCTCAAAAACGTCGAGGATTTCAAAGTTGATGCGCTGATTATCTATAAAATAGACCGATTTGCGCGCAATGTCTCCGACTTTCGCGACACACGGAAGGAAATAGAGGCAAAAGGGCTTCAAATGATCTCTGTTTTGGAAGGCAATGT
The DNA here is from genome assembly GCA_964596415.1 of uncultured Gammaproteobacteria bacterium. Taxonomy (GTDB): domain Bacteria; phylum Patescibacteriota; class Microgenomatia; order Levybacterales; family GWA1-39-11; genus JAGORM01. The sequence continues at coordinate 11,549 of CAZQSX010000029.1, read as the reverse complement.
CACGCAAGGATCAAGCCTTATCGCGAATATCCTCGCAAGTGTCGCTGAGTGGGAGTCGGATGTGAACGGCCAGCGCACGCGCGACGCACTGACGCAGAAGTTTCGCGAAGGCTGGCAGCCAACTCCGCCACCGATCGGATACAGAAGCGTTGGCGGCGATCGTGAGCGCAAAACCTGCGAACCTGATCCATATACTGCGCCAATCATCAAAGAATTGTATGAACTTTATGCGACAGGCAACTATTCCATCATCGAGATTCAGGATTGGCTCTCTGAGCGCAATATCGTCTCGCGCTCCGGGACTGGATTAGGGCATAGTGTTATCCACACAATCCTCAACAACTCCTTCTACTATGGCTGGATTCGCTGGCACGGTGAGGGAAAGATGGGAAACCACATTCCTATCATTTCCAAAGATATGTACGATACTTGCCAATATGTCCTCGCAAAACATCGTAACTTCCTGATGCGACGGCGCATTCACGACTTTCTCTTGCGCGGATTTCTCTACTGCGAGCAATGCGGCCAGCGATATACCGCCGAATGGCATCATAATGCGAGCAAACTTCGCGCGCGAGGCGGAAAAATTGCCTATTATCATTGCCCCAAGCGCGACAGGAACGGCTGTACCGCGCCATTTGTTGAAATGAGCGACATTGAGACGTTAGTTGAGGAGGAGTTCAAAGATATGCAGTTCTCGCCGGACTTCATCGAAGCAGTAGTGCGAAAGACCCGCGAAAAGCTCGAGGATAGCCGCGCAAGTGCCACAAGTATCAAACAAGGTATCATGAACCAGAAAATGGCATTGGAGGGCAAGCGCAACAAACTGGAGGACGCGCTGATTGACGGAACTATCGACCGGGAAGCCTTCAAGCGCAAGCATACAGAACTTCAGAATCAAATACTACACACAGACACTCAACTACAGGACGTCGATGATCGCTGCCGGATAGACGTTGATTTGATCGATGAAACGCTCGCTTTTACGCGCGACATCTACGCAACTTATAAGGACGCACCGCCCTTTATGAAGCGACACTACTTGAGGTTCTTTTATGAGAAGGTGATGGTCAAAAATAAGAAGGTTTTTGTAACTGTCCCAACTCCGATTTTCGCGACACTGCGCGATAATCAGCAGGTTATACTAAAAACGTCTATGCTCCCCCGCGAGGATTCGAACCTCGAACCTTAAAGTTAACAGCTTTCTGCTCTACCATTGAGCTACAGGGGATCAGTTTTCCCTTGACTCCGCCAGTTGGCGGGCTACAGGGGAACACGATCAATTCAGAATTAAGAATCTAGAATTATGAATTAAGATTAAAATTCCAAACTGATTCGGAAGACTATTTTAGCATCACTTGAGCTTGAAATCCAGAGGTTAGCTTATTTTTTCTGTGCGATTGCAAGAATTGATGTGCCGATTGGTGGCTCGATTACTTTTTCAACAGGTAAAATGAACGGGGCAATTTTGTCAAACAGCCTTAGCTTTTTTTCGTTTACCGTTATTTCATGGAGTATTTTCCCGGACATAAACCATCCAATTGCACCCAGGAAATTAATGATTCTTAGATATTTTATTGTTAGCTTATTTTTCTGCAGCATTTTTTTAATATTATTTTTAGTATACCGTCTATAATGCCCAATTGCCTGGTCTATATCACCAAAAAGCACGGGGTGGGCGGGGATGAGAAGAATGAGATGACCTTTAGGTTTCAAAAGTGAAACCATTCGGGAAAGAGCTTGATTATCATTTTTAATATGTTCAAGAACGTTTATACAGACAATTGTGTCAAATTTTTTTCTTTTAAAAAAATAGATTCCTTTTTCAATGTCTCCAAATCCAACCTTTGCGTTTTTGATGGATTCTTTCGTTTTAGAAACAGATATTTTATCAACATCAAATGCATAGACATTTCCGTAGGTGGTAAGTGTTTTGGTAAAGCTTCCGATTCCGCATCCTACTTCTAAAATATCCCCTGTAAGATATTTTTTAAAAATTTGTGTAGTCCAGGTGTTATACCATGATGCCTTACTCATACTCTCAAGCGTTAAATGTCCGCTTTTGGGGTATGCTTTTTTCATAATTACTTACTATACAACAAAATGAAGGCAGAAGGTTATCTGAAATGGATTCCAAGCTCTATTGCTTTATCATGAGGAATTTTTTGATCCTCAGGGGTAAGCTTATATTTCAAAATGGTGTAACCATTTGGCATTTTTTTAATAACTTCAGGTTCAGCTTCTATTCCAACTGGGACTTTTACCCACCATTTGTAGTCCATGTATGGGTCGTCAGCTGGAGGTGGCGCTGCAATTATATATGTTGTCTCCATTTTTTTATACTCATGACCGCCATTTTTTTGAAGATGGTAGAGCATAGCGTACCTGGGTTGATACGCAAAACTATCTGGGGAAAACACAAAATACCCAAATTCTTTGCCGTTTTGCATGGAAAGAACTTCCAGTGCAGTATTTGAAAGTCCAACCCATGAATATTGGTTTTTATTTGTGAAAGAGCTTAAGCTTTTTACGTAGTCTATTGATGAATTCAGGTTAAGATATACTAGGATAACACAAACTGGAAGAAAAACTTTCAGATATTTGCCCCTCAGAAATGAGGTTACCCATAAAAGAGAGAATGGTGTGAGAAGATAAATGTAGTGGAATAAAAGTATTCCTTTATTAAAATAAGAAAGAATTAGATACCCAAAATAATAGAATAAAAAGAGTAGGTATACCGGTCTTAGTTTTTTATTCTTTTTTATTTCAATTGCGCTTCCAAGCATAATAAACAAGAAAATAAGAACAAGAAGCGGCATATAGAGGTTGCTTTTTTCAAGAAGTTGCATGTGAATGGTGTTTTCTATTCTGTTAGTTATCCAGTCTTGAATTGAGATAAAAAACCCGGTAGATCCGCCTGTTCCAAATAAAGCTTTTGTCATTTGCATTCCATGTCTCAAGTCAAATACGATAAAGTTAATTGTTCCAAGTGGGATAATAGAAAACGCTAATAAATGTTTCCATTTTTTACTTCTAAAAATAATAAACCCTGTTGTAAAAAGCGATAAAATCAGAAATTGAAGACCAATGCCGATACTGAGTTGGATGAAGATGGAAAGAGCAATGCAGTGCAGAATGAGGTATTTTAGGTTTTTTGTTTGTGCATAGGAGAAGATAGAAAAAAGAAAGAACGGCATGACAAAATACATTGCTTCTGGTTCAAACACCCCATTAATATGAGGTACCATTTTAAGCGATGCAAGAAGTATAAAAACAAGCGCTGGGAAGACGCCGAAGAATTTTTTTGCAATAAAAAAGCTGGTTATAAGAAAAACAATTGATATGAAAAACCAAAACCACGTAACTGTTACCGGATTTCCGTTTCCAATAAGGTATGCGGGGTAGTCAACATAGGTTAAAAGCGGTCCATGAAAGAGTCCGGTTGTAGACGACCTTGGACCTATAAGAACTATTTTTTTCTGATCTAATTCCTGGAGGAGTAAAAAATCACGAGCAACGTCATTAAAGAAATTTACTTCCTTTGTGAGTGCTGGAGTTGCCGCGAGATACAGGCTGTAAATAATAAGAATTCCAATAAGTATATATGTGATGCTGCGCAGTATTTTCATCTAATTCTGAGACGTTTTACATATATAAGCATGAATCCTAATGCAAATGCAAATAGAAGAATGGAGGTTGAATAGGCGGTAACCCCCTGATATCCTCCGGCTGTTTTTGGATCTAAAAATGGGTATGGGTACCAATTTATTATTGAGCCTCTTATCTCTGAATAAAACAGAAAAACTATCGGAAACAAAAGCCACATAAAAACTGTTTGAGGTCTAATCTTTTTCTTGATTGGTAAAATTATCCAATCCGTAACCATAACAATTGGCATAATTTTATGAAATACCACATTTGCAAACGGGAGCATAAGACCAGGTGTCCCTTCATACCTTGATAGAAGCACTGCATATACTACACCAGTTATTGCCATATAAAAAACAGCAGCACCTCTTATTTTTTCAAAATGCTTGATGTGGGGCCTAATAGTTAAGATAAAAAGCACAAATGCTGCGAATATATTTGAAAGGATTGTAAAATAGGAAAAAAAGGAAACGATATTAAAACCTGGAATGTTAAATTTAAAATAAAACTGACCAATTACTGCTGAAAGTATGAGTAGCGCAAAAAAGAGTCTGAGGAGCCGAATACCGATGCACATATATGTTATCCTATCACGTTTTCAGGAATTGTATAAGATAAAGAAAATAGTGTACAATATCTTTTATTCTCAATTTTTATGAAAAAAACATTCATTGCTTTGCTTCTTTTTTATGTAACTCTTTTCCCGCAGCGTGCTCATGCGTATCTTGACCCAAGCACCGGATCTTACATTATTCAGATCGTAGGTGCTGCAATATTTGGTTCTTTATTTGCGCTTAAAGTGTGGTGGAGACAGATAACTGGATTTATATCAAAAGTTTTCAAAAGAAAGGAAAAAAAATAAGAACTCCTCGAAGGCTCGTCGTTCTTGCAGTGCTCCCCCCGACAAGTCGGGACTGAGCTCCTAAATCCTGAGTTCTAAAAACAAACATTATGAAAGTAAAATCTTCATTTCGTGATCCAAGTGGGTTTGTGTTTACTGAGCAAGGGAATGTGTTTCGACAGGTGAATGCGGTTTATAAAAATGACTATGATCTTCTTATGTCTTCAGGCTTATACGAAGAACTTGTGAAAGACAAATTACTTATTCCTCATGTTGAGACAAATAAAAAAAGGGAAGGTGCATACAAGGTGTTACAACCTGAAACGCTCTCATTTATTTCCTATCCTTACGAATGGGCTTTTAGCATGTTAAAAGATGCCGCTCTTATAACGCTTGAGATTCAAAAGCACGCAATTGCGCATGGTATGAGCCTGAAAGACGCATCTGCTTTTAATATCCAATTTGTCAACGCACGACCTACTCTTATTGACACACTTTCATTTGAAAAATATGAAGAGGGGAAGCCGTGGATTGCGTATAAGCAATTTGTTGAGCATTTTCTAGTACCCCTTGCACTTATGGCATATGTAGATGTGAGGTTGGTGCGTTTATCTCAAGTATTTCTGGATGGAATTCCAGTAGATTTGGCAGCATCAATGCTTCCTTTCAAAACACGTTTCAAGCCAGGACTTTTGTTTCATGTATATGCTCATGCAGCAACTTCTAAAAAATATTCTGATAAAAAACTTGACTCAAAAGCAAAATCACGAAAAGTTGGGAAAAGAGCACTTTTAGGAATTATTGACTCACTCGAGGGATCGATTAAAAAACTCACCTGGAACCCTGCAGGTACGCAGTGGGAAGATTATTATGAAGAGGATAAAAATAACTATAAAGAGGAGGCAATGGCGCATAAGGCAAAACTTGTGGAGACATATCTTAAAAAAATTAATGCAAAAAAAGTTTGGGATATGGGAGCAAATACGGGATTTTTTAGCAGAATTGCCGTCAAAACAGGAGCAGAAGTTGTGTCATTTGACATAGATTTTGGCGCAATTGAAAAAAACTATCGTCATATCAAACGCAACGAAGAGAAAAACGTACTTCCGCTCTTCTCAGATCTTACCAATCCAACGCCAAATGTGGGATGGCAGCTATTAGAAAGGGACTCATTATTTGAGCGTGGACCAGCAGACTGCGTACTCGCGCTTGCTTTTATTCATCATTTAGCAATTCCCCATAACCTTCCATTTTCATATTTGGCAGAAGGATTTTCTCAGATGGGCAAATACTTGATTGTAGAATATATTGAAAAAGATGATTCCCAGGTTCAAATACTTCTTTCTAATAGAAAAGATATTTTTGATTTGTATACTAAAACAGATTTTGAAGAAGCATTTGGTAAGCATTTTAAGATATTAGAAAAAACTTCTATAAAAAATAGTCTCCGCACGCTCTACCTTATGGAGAGAAAATAATTACTGAAGGTATGAAAAAAATAAAACGTTTTCCATATTACGTTTTTACCCCTTTTCTTATTTCTATTTATGCGGTGTTATTTTTATTCGTAAACAATCAGCATGAATACAAATTACCCGTAGTTTTCTTTCCTCTCATAGTAAGTTTTCTTTTTTCAGCGGTGGTTTTTGCTATTATCTATGCTGTTTTTAGAAAGCTTGATTCTGCTGTTTTTTTATCATCCATTGCAATTTTTCTGGCGCTTTCTTACGGACGGTTTCTTGAGCTTGTCGGTGCAAAAAAAATACTCTCATTTACTCCTGAGTTATTTCTTGGAGTGATTGTTGTAATGTTTCTTGTTTTTGCAATTTTTGTATCTGTTAAGTTTCGAGGAAAGCTTACTGGTGTATGTAAAATACTTTTTGGCATGATGTTTTTTCTTGTACTGTTTCAAATCTATCAAATTATTTCTTTTGAGGTAACGTCTGGAAGGGTTGCCAGAGAAGATGTGAAAATAGCCCCAATAAAAACTGATATATCAAAAGCAAAAGAATCTTACCCTGATATTTACTACATTATTCCTGATAGATATGCAGGACAGAAGGCATTTCAAAAACAGTACGGATTTGATAACAGTGCGTTTCTTAATTCTTTAAAAGATAAAGGATTTTATGTTCCTGAAAACTCAACCACAAACTATCCTAAAACATTTCAATCCTTAGGCTCATCCTTAAATATGGAGTATTTAGATTATCTAACAGAGCAAACAAATGGTGGAGAATCTAAGGACGAATCAATTGTTACCCCACTTATCAGAAATAACAAGGTTTTACAGTTTTTAAAGGATCATGGGTACAGATATGTGCATATGGGGTCTTGGTGGGAGCCAACGAAGAAAAATGAAAACGCAGATTATATTTTTTACCCAAGAAGAAGAGAATACTGGGGAGCAGATGAATTTACAACAGGATTTTATAGCACAACAATTCTTTCAGAATTTTTAAAAACTTTTTTTCATGAACCAAGTGACGTTTCAAAAAATCCACGGGATAATCTACATAGGCAATCGGCTCTTCAGCAATTTGAAGAATTGAAAAAGATCCCACTCATGCCTGGTCCTAAATTTGTTTTTGCTCATATTCTTTTGCCTCATGATCCGTTTGTGTTTGATAAGGACTGCAATCCGATTGGTGACGAAGTCGTAAATAAAAATACACATCAAGAAAATTATAAAAATCAGGTATTATGCGCAAATAAAAAATTGGATAATGCAATTGACATAATTTTAAGAAATTCAAAAAATCCTCCAATTATTATTTTGCAATCCGACGAAGGACCATTTCCTATGAACGATCCTATTTCAGGTGATCAAGCATGGGGAGAAGCAAGTGAAACAGCACTAAGAGAAAAGTTCCCGATATTAAATGCATACTATCTTCCAGGAAAAGACGCAAAAGCTGTGGGATTTTATGACACCATTACCCCAGTTAATTCATTTCGACTTCTTTTAAATACCTATTTTGGAGAAGATATGCCTCTTTTAGAAGATAGAAATTATATATTCCAGGATGATAGTAATTATTACAAATTTATTGATGTGACAGAAATCGTTTCATAAAGGCACGAACGATTGCTTAGTGACTACATTGCAGAGAAGTGGCAGATGAAAATCCTGACCATTCATTACTTCCAAGCGCTGCAACCGGTACATTTGCATACGCGTACTGCGCATAATATGTGGTGTTATTGTTAAAGGTTGCATTTATAGTATTTGAAGTGTTCGCAGTATTTACTACATTATTTCCCCCAGACGTACTTCCTATTTGATACCAATAAGATTGTGCCCCTGGAACCGTTTGGAAGGTGATTGCTACGTTCCAGGTGTTTTGGTTTGGTCCGCCGTTATACTGCTGGCAGTTTACTGTTATTGGTCCACCAGGAGCAGAAAGAGAAACACCAGAATTGATACTGAGAACAACACCTGTTGCAGGCGATGCGATAGTAACAGGAGTGGAGTATGCAATATCAGTATCAGTTCCATTACTATTATGTTGTTTTAGAACAGCCATCACGTTGTACCAAGTGGAAGGTGCTGCGCCGCTCCATGACCATGTTGCTCCATCTACTGGCGTGACATTATTTACAGAAACTGTGTAATTACTCGTATTTCCAGGTGCAGTAAGAATGACAATTCTTGAGTTTGCTGGTGCTGCGCCGTTAAAGTTTATATTTCCAGAAATAGTTCCACCAGCTTGAGGTTGAGGGGTAGGAGATGGTTGATTCGGATTGGATGTTGGCGTAAGGATGGGAGTTGGAACAGGCGCAGATGAGTTAATGATAAGCGCTTCATTGGTAGCTGGTGCGGTGATAGTGATAAGACTTGATGTGCCAATTATGTTTCCTGATTGTGAGACAAGCGTTCCTTGAATTTCATATGTTTGTCCAGCAACAGCAGTAGCATAGCTCATGAATTGACGTGATTGTCCTGGAAGATTTTTTGCAACCGTTGTGAAAGTTTGTGCCCCTAATTTTCTTCCCTGGATTGAAATAGTTGAGTCATTAGGAATATACCCGTTGACCGTAATATTTCCAGAAATAACAGCTGTGCCGGTAGGATTTTGAGATTGTATGTTGAATGTTAGTACCTCCTCATCAGCGGGAGCAGTAACGGTTATAGGGCTAGATGTGGCAATAACTGTTCCGTTTGCTACTATTTCTCCAGTGATTGTATAGTTTTTGTTTCCTACACCCTCTGAAAAGCTCCAAGTAGACTTATCTGCAACGGGAAGTTCAGCTGCAAAAGCTTGAGGTTTACTGGTTGAATTTGCTTCTTTTGCATATACGGTTATTGTTGCGCCATCTGGTATAACTCCATTTATGTCAAAGGACCCTGAAATAAGGGTAGCTATATTTTTTCCGCTTAGCTCATTTTGAGTGGTTCTTTCACGATCCAGAAGAAGCAGTACCGTTACGGTGCTAAGTAGTAGTGCGACTAGAATTAAAAGGGCGGCTACTATTTTAAATCTCACAATTTTAAGCGTACGCTTTTCTTACAAATGGGTCAAGAGGGGAGTTCGTTTTAGGCTAAAAATGTGGTATTCTGGAACACATGAAAACAGACTACTTGGAAAAAGTTCGTTTAGAAGTTGAAGCATGCTTGGAATGTAGAATAGATAAAGAAGGGATGGTAGTTTTTGGAGAGGGGAATCCTGATGCAAAAATTCTTTTTGTGGGAGAAGCACCAGGAAGACTTGAGGCAGCAACAGGTCGCCCATTTATTGGGAGATCAGGACAGCTTTTAAGAGGTTCAATTAGAGATCTTGGACTCAAAGAGGAAGATGTGTATATCACAAGTCCTGTGAAGCGAATCCCCACGTATGCTACCCCAAAGCCGAAAGATATTCTGCATGGCATGACGCATCTTCAAAAGCAGATTGATATGATAGACCCAGAGGTAATTGTGCTTTTAGGAAATGTTGCAACGCGTGGGGTACTTGGCGTAATTCCAAAAACAAGCAAATCTCACGGTACGTTTTTAGAACAAAACGGAAAAACATATTTTTTCTCCTATCACCCAGCCGCAGCAATTAGATTTGTGAAATTTAAAAAAGTGTTTTTAGATGATTTTCAGAAGCTGAAGAAGTATGTATAATGCACGTTGAAATATTTGATGCGTTGTGTTTTAGTTTAAACTATGGATGATGGAAAAGAAATTACAATTCCTGAGCAAAAAGGAGTTGAACAGGAAAGAATAGAAGATATTAAAAGACGAATTCTAAAAGCTGCTTTAGAACGAGTAACCACAGACCCTGCCTCAGCGACTCTTGAATATCCAAGTGGGTATGAATATCCTGACGGTCAAGACTCAAAGCCTCAGTACACCGATGATGTAAGCATGATCGTACTTTCATTATCCGGAGGTTCAGAAGAAGGATCAATAGTGCTTCTTAGTCAGACTCCTTTAAGGGGAGGAAATAATTGGTTGAGAAAAACATTGGGATATAGTTTAAGAAGGTCAATAAATGGATATAAATCCTCAGGTCGTGAGGTAGCGGTAACAGCAAGCAGAAAAGTAGAACTTGACGGAAAAGACGGAACAGAAATTACAAGAGTTCACTTTGCAGATATTAAAGATGAGTCTCCAGATGGTAAAACAATTAATTATGGCGTGAAATACACAGGGTCAAATGATCCGAGGATTGGAGGGTTTGAAGGAAAGCATGCAAAATTTGGAACACTTGAAAAAAGATGGAAAGACGGGGAGCTGCAAGCAGGTTCAACAGATCATATAGATCCTGGTGTGAGAGCAGAGAGAAGGGGTGCTACAGAGGAAGATTATGAGCGGATACTTCAACTTATTAAAGAAGGTAAAAGCGATGCTAAATCTACTGCTAGAGTAGTAAGTGCTGAAGTAAGGTGGAGAGAAGCAAAATCTGTTAGCGGAGAAGAGCCACCAAAAGGCAATAGAATTATTGATGCGGTGAGAAAACGTGTTCCACTGTTAAGGCTAAAATAATTCAGCTTTTTTGATATTCTTCTTTCACTTCCTTACGGTAATTTTTTAACAGTTTTTGGATTTTGGGGGTTATGACATAACTGCAATAGCCTTGATTTGCATTATTTTCATAATAATTTTGGTGTTCACTTTCTGCAGGATAAAAGTTTTCAAAGGGCACGATTTCAGTCACGATTGGATCATGATACTTTCCTTCTTCCGCAACCTCGTCTCTAACTTTTAACGCGGTTTGTTCTTGCTCGGGGGAGTGGTAAAAAATAACAGAACGGTACTGTGTTCCGGTATCTGCGCCTTGTCTATTTAACGTAGTGGGGTCATGCAGATGAAAAAAGATCTGTAATATTTTCTCGTAAGAAATTATACTAGGGTCAAATTCTATTTGAACAGCTTCAGCGTGACCAGTTGCCTCACTTGAAACTTGTTCATAGCTTGGATTTTCTCTTGCTCCTCCCGAATATCCAGATACCACATCTTCTACTCCCTTGAGTCTCTTAAAGATAGCTTCTGTGCACCAGAAGCAACCACCCGCGAGTGTTGCTATTTCTAATTTCTGACTCATTTATTATCATTATATACCTATTAGCAGTCATTGACAAATACTGCCAATTTTCCTACAATGGATATACTATGTCTGATCAAAATTTAGATTTTTTAAAACCACTTGATCCCAGAGAGGCGCTTGAAAAATTTACCATTAACCTAACTGACCAAGCACGGCAGAATAAAATTGATCCCGTAATTGGCAGAGAGCAAGAAATTAGAAGGGTGATGGAGATTCTTTCAAGAAGAACGAAAAATAACCCGATTTTAATTGGAGAGCCAGGAGTGGGAAAAACGGCAATTGTTGAGGGTCTAGCCCAAAGAATCGTACAAAATCAAGTTCCAACAACTCTTTCAAATAAAGAATTGGTTGTGCTGGATTTTGCGCTGCTTCTTGCTGGTGCAAAATTTAGAGGAGAGTTTGAGGAGCGGTTAAAAGGCGTAGTAAAAGCAATTGAGCAGGGTGATGGTAAGTATATTATTTTTATAGATGAGCTTCACACATTGGTTTCTGGAGGCGGAGGGGATGGCTCAATTGATGCAGCA
>CAZQSX010000028.1:14059-15850 GCA_964596415.1 uncultured Gammaproteobacteria bacterium | reverse complement strand
AAAGCTCAAAGATCACGCACGACCAGCTTAAATTGATTGCCGCGATCTTTACAGGACTCAATGACAGTTATAATTTATTCACTGCGTTCTTAAATTGTTTGCCTCTGTCCTTGTAGTTTTTGTATTTGTCAAAACTTGCACAGGCGGGAGACAGCAGTATGATGTCTCCGTTTTCAGCCATGCTGGCTGCCTTTTTAACTGCATCTTGCATAGTGTCACAATCCTCAATAATTTGAACATGCGCCAATTTACCTGGTATGCTCTCCTTGATTTTTTCCCACTCTTCTCCAATTTTAATAATTGCCTTGATGTTTTTGGCCCCTGATATTACTTTTCCAAGCTCTGTAAAATCAGAGTTTTTAGATGATCCTCCAAGAATCAATATTTCAGGATCAGAAAATGCTTCAATTGCCGCAATTGCGGTTTCAGGTGTGGTGGAGAATGAGTCATCGTAATACCTCACGCCTTGTACGGTTCTAACAAGCTCGAGTCTATGCTCAAGTCCTTTGAATGTTTTAAGAACGCTGACAATTGCTTTTAGTTTTGCACCGCTTACAATTCCTGCGAGTATTGCAGCGCCAACATTTTCTATGTTATGGCGACCTGGAAGAAGAATGTCTTTCGTGTCAATTATTTTTTCCTCAACATCTCCAATTTTTATATAAATTATGTCGTCCCTGACATAACACCCCTGCTCAACGCCCTGTTCTCTGCTCACTTTATATACTTTTGCTGTAGTTTCTACGTCTGACTCATTACTTGCGGGGTAATCCTTGTTTACAATTGCAAAGTCATCTGGAGTTTGAAATCGAAAAATATTACGTTTTGCATCGATATACTCATACACGTTTTTGTGGTAATCCAAATGCTCACTAGTTGTCATAAGCATAACCGCAACATGAGGGCTGGATTTAAGATCCTGGAGCTGAAATGATGATAGTTCAAGAACAACTTTTGATTCTGGTGTGAGCTTATCAAGGAATGAAATAGGTGGTACCCCTATGTTTCCACCAAGATGCGCATCATACCCTTGCTCTTTTAACATTTCGTAAATAAGACTCGATGTGGTTCCCTTTCCTTTTGTGCCAGTAACGCCAATTATTTGGCATGGGCAGAGGTCAAAAAAAAGTTGGGTTTGAGAGGAAATGGTGGTTTTGTTTTTTCTTGCTTCTTCTAGTTCAGGTATATCTGATTTTATGCCTGGGCTTCGAAAAACAATGTCATAAGTTGAAAGATTTTTGAATGCAGATTCTCCAAAAACTACCGGAACATGAAGCTTTTTAATTTCTTCCAATTTTTCCGTTTCAAGATCATTTTCTTCTTTTTGGTTAAGGATTGTAACAAGAGCGTTTTGGTTTTTTAAAAATGAAACAAGAGCAGTTCCTTCGATACCCACACCAAGGACAGCAATTTTTTTATGTTGTAGGTCTTCAATTGTCATAATGTTAATTCCTGGGCGGTTATGTTTCTGTTCATAAGTTTTACAACTACCTTCTCGAATGTTTTCTTATCTTTTGTAGTATAGTACAAATCTTTTTGTTTTGCTTTTGAAAGAAGATTATTTGCGCTAAGTATTCGGTTTGTCTGTCTTGCAACTGCCCCGGCGGAATCAATAATATGAACTTTTTTACCGACAAATTTTTGTATGTTTTTTTTGTATATTATTATGAATTTTGTTTTCTTAATAATATACATCCTTCCTAATATAAATATTTCTAGCTAAATATCAATTCATTGAGCTTCCATTTTTATAATACTTTAACTCCAAATATTACTCATTATATCAAAGCT
>CAZQSX010000028.1:12604-14049 GCA_964596415.1 uncultured Gammaproteobacteria bacterium | reverse complement strand
TTTTCAAAAATGGATAATGAGTGCATCCTAGAATAATAACATCTATTGTATGCTCTGAAATATTAGAAAGGCTTTTTTTGAGGATAAGATTAATTTTTAGTGAATCAATTTCCCCTCTTTCTATAACGCGTTCTAACCCTGTCGTGCCATTTTTATGTACAATAACACCTGTTGCAAATTTTTTAATGAGTCTGTTTGTGTAAGCACTTTTTACCGTAGATGGAGTTGCGTATAGTGTTACGTTTTTTGTTTTTGAAATTTTAGCTGCAGTTTTAATAACTGGCACTACTCCAACAATTGGAATCGAAATTTTATTTCTTAAAAAATCAATTGATGCAATTGTTGCAGTATTGCAGGCAATGATAATCAACTTGCAGTTTTTACTTTTTAAAAATTCTGCAATTTTTAGCGCTCGAGTTTTGATTTGAATTTTAGTTTTTTTGCCATACGGTGCATATGCTTGATCTGCAACATAGATAAATGATTCTTTTGGAAGAAGTTTTTGTAGTTCTGAGAGAATGGTAAATCCCCCAACGCCTGAGTCAAAAATGCCAATTGGGGAGTTAGTGCCTGTCATTAGTGGCTGGGGTGGGATTTGAACCCACGACCGCAGGGATATGAATCCTGTGCTACTACCACTGAGCTACCCAGCCAAGTTTACGAGGGTGGGCAAGCTATGCTTTCCCAGCCAAGAGTCCTATTGTACCAAAATCAGCCTCAAGAATAAAGAAAATGCGCTTGCGCAGAGCAGCTTTGCTGCGATGCGGAGAACCGTTGACGCTGTTAGAACCTATTTTATCAATTCTCTCCAGGCTAAACAACAGTTCGTTTTTGAAATTGGCTACTAGTATTGTAGCAACAAAAACCAGAGAAACCTTTATAGGATTGTGCTAGAATTATTGAGACTGTAATTGACAACAACTATGAAAATTCCATCAAACGCAAAGCGTGTATTCAAAGGAGTCATTTTTGATGTTTATCAATGGCAACAGAAGATGTTTGATGATAGTTCTGCTACTTTTGAGATGCTGAAAAGGCCTAACACCATAGAGATAATTGCAACTCAAGGCAATAAAATTTTATTATCACATCAATCTCAACCTAATAAACCTGATTTTTACTCTCTATTTGGAGGACGGGGTGAAGAGGGTGAAGAACCATTAATAACAGCCAAGAGAGAACTCTTGGAAGAGTCTGGGTTACAATCCGAAAGTTGGGATTTGTTAAGAGTGTATGAACCAATGCATAAAATTGACTGGCAAATTTATATGTTTGTTGCAAGAAATTGCACTAAGGTAGCAGAACAAAAGTTGGATGCAGGAGAACAAATAGAAACCATTGAATGTACATTTGATGAATTCATTAAAATTGTTGAGTCTGAAAAATACTGGGGTAATGAGTTAGTTTTAGATATTTTACGAATGAAGCAGGACAAACATAAACTA
>CAZQSX010000028.1:9726-12594 GCA_964596415.1 uncultured Gammaproteobacteria bacterium | reverse complement strand
TTTAGGAAAAAGCTATTTCAAATCTAAATATATGAATGATCTTTCTCTTCACCAGAAAAAACAAGTAGAAGTAATTAATCAAATTGAGAGGCAAATATCCAATAATAATCTATCGTTTAGCACAGTTGCACCAGTTGAAGATTTCGAGAATGATACACGCATTTGTCTTACTAGCGTTCACATACCAGATCAAGATTTAGTTTCTAAAGTCCAGGGACAAATAATTGCGCCTTTACGAACTATTTCTCCTGAACATTTTTATTATCCTTTCGATTCTCTCCATATGACAGTTAAAAACATACGTGTGATAAATGATCCTCCCCATTACAATGAAGCAGATATAGAAAAAGCTAAAAAAGTTTTTTCATTGATTATCCCTAATCACAATTCATTTAATGTTTACTTTTATAGACTCCTGCTTTTCCCTATGAATTTAGCCCTAGTTGGAACTACTGATCCAGAATTAGATGCAATTTTCACTAATTTAGATAAAGCATTAAATGATGCTGGAGTACCTGATGACAAGAAGTATAATAATTCTCAATACTATTTCAGCAATATGACATTGGCAAGATTTAAGGAACCAATATCAGAAGAATTCAAACGTAAAGTTGAAGAGTTATTTAACTCAATATCCTTTGAACCATATGTGGTGGGTTCAGTTACTTTATTAACTTGTAATGCTGTATTTAAGAAACGCCAAATAATCGGTACCTGGAATTTGAAGTAAATTATGGAACCTCAACCTATTGGAGTATGCGTGATAACGCTAGATAAAAGTAGGAAAAAAGTCCTACTTGGAAAACGAATGAACAGTTACAAAGCTGGCACTTTAGGTTTACCTGGTGGCAGACTCGAGTTAGAGGAACCACTTGAAGAATGTGGTATGCGTGAGTTAAAGGAAGAAACATCGCTAGTTGCAAAAAATCTGGAATATGTTGGCGTGGTTCGAGAACTTCAAGAGGGTTATAATTTTATTCACTTTGTTTTTGTTTGCATAGACTTTACTGGAATACCCACTGTAGTGGAAACAAATAAATGCGAGGATTGGGAATGGTATCCCCTTAGTGATTTACCAGACAATGTTCTTCCTGGGCATAAATCAGCATTGGATATTTATACAAACCAAGATAAACCACCATTCAGGGATTTGTAAACTCATTCATTTTTCATCCAAATAGGAAATTCTATTTTTCGCCTTTTAATCTCCTCTTTAATTCGTAACACATATTTTTGTTTTTCTTCTGGTGGTAGTTGATTGATCCTGTCTGCAAGTTCAGACATCGGGTTTACCATTGGCCTTTCAATAGGTAGTGGTAATGAATTAAGGCCTTGCAGTTTTTCAAGGCGTTCTACACACATCAACGCTGTACGAAGGGCTGCAACGGCTTCTGTAGTGTTCTTGGCGGTATTTTTAAGCATCCATGCCTCTTTAGCTATCTCTTCAGTTCTTCGTATCAATTCCTGCCTTCTAGCTTGTAATTCATCTACATTTAATGAAGAACTCCACCGTTCTCTAACCAATGCAACATATGACTTTGCAGTATTAAAACTGATATTTAATTCTTCTGAAATCTGTGAAGGTGCATCAACGCCTTGAAGCATGAGGCTTTCGCATTTTGCTAATAGCCGATCCCGCTTGGAGTTTGAAATTAAATTTGTTGCCATAATAAATCGTTAAGTTTTTGATTGTTTTACTCATGCTCTAAACCTTCTTTCGATAGACTCTTACTAACACTCTTTAGCCTTAAAAATCTGATTTTGAAAAGAGTACCAAATTTTAGAGGCCTCCAACTCATTTTAACAGAATTCTGAAATCTAAAATCGGTACCCCCTCCCACCATTTCCATCATAAAATGATTAAACTCGATTCGATATAATAGGTGAAAGAGAATTTAGAACATTATGAGAAAAAATACTCCTGTATGGAAGCCGATTGACTATCAAGAATTTAAGACAAAGAAACCAACTACTACGATTGATCCGAGAATTGATTGGTTTATCTCATCACTTCTTGCCAACTATAAACAGTATGAACTCGATGAATCTGCTAAGTCGCAACTGATATTTTTTGTTTATCTGCTTCTTAATATCGACTTTCAATCTTTTTTACTCCGACTGAGGAAATTGTTAAGTATTCCAGAAATTGGATTTATTGAAGCCTCTGAATTTCGTATATGGCAAACGGCATTTAACCAGTCGGGATATAACTTCAAAACTCAAAACTCCATTGATAAAAGGTTTAACAAGGCTCTTCAATTCCTAGAACTGAAAATGGGTAGACTGATTCGACAGCCTAAATACAAGTCAATGATTGAAATTCCAGATGAAGAATTGTTACATGTTCTGGCAAAAACACTGCAAATTGATAGGCCTTTCTACTTTCAGTGGTTACTATTTCTGCAAAGCGTACTGTTTCTACCAAATCCCAAACAATTCCTGGACAATTTAGCACATCAAACCCAAGAAGAAAGTATATTGTTTGAACAATACAAAATATCCATTGTGCTTACCAGAAAAAGCACACTGAATTCAATAAAAGCCATACTTGATAAAAATAAAACTGATATTCGTAAGACTATACAAGGAATAAAAACACGGACAAAAGAAACAGCACTAGAAGTTCAATATCTTGATCGGGACTACTTAGCCTACAAACTGTATACAAGCCATAAATCTACTAGAAAACGTGGCGATGATAGTGTTTTTAACGTGCCTAAAGGTAACTATGTTCAAGGTATTGCCCAAGAGTTAGATGACGACTTGGGCTTAGGGGAAATTGACGATGTTAGTGTGGGAAAAATTGTAAACAGAATGAATACTAAAATTCAAAGCATATTTTCTGATAAACGAAGCGTTTTTAATGCA
>CAZQSX010000028.1:0-9716 GCA_964596415.1 uncultured Gammaproteobacteria bacterium | reverse complement strand
TCGAACAAACTCCTTCTAACTCCTAATCGCAGCTAGTTGACTAACTCCCCGACACGGACTCAAAGCCCAAAAAACATACAATTTGGGCATGAGATTGAGTGATAAAGCCATCCAGAAATTTAAGGTTAAGTACTTCAATGACAATGGTATTCGTTTGTCTGACGATGAAGCTAATAGTAAAGGTTTAGAGTTATTGGAATTTATGCGTTTTGTCATGCAACCAATTCCTAAAAAAGACTATGAGTATCTTAAAAAGAATTGCTAATCCAAAGTCATACCAGAAACTGCATCGAAATAGACACTTGACGGCCAAGAATCTGAATCTTTCCGATCAAGAATTCAGGTTGTGGGATTTGTATGGTGCAGTAAGCGGGTGGGATAAAAAATATGAGGAGATATTCCAAGCGGTTCATGCTACAGATGAAGAAATTGCAGGTATCTTAGGTTGGAGTTCATCAAAAACTTGCAGAACCAGAAATAAACTGATGAGGAAAGGAGTTGTTAAGGAACGAACCAGAGGGATTTATGAAATACTGCTGATTCCTAGTCCTGATAGTGAACCTGCAAAAATGCAAGGTAACAATGCAAGATCGCATGTTGAAATTGCAGAAGTGAAAGAAGTAAATGCAGACTTGCAACCAATTCAAGGCAAAAATGATAATTCGCCTATATTTTCCTCTAAGGGTGTCTATACCTTTTTAAGGACTAGAGAAGAATATGAGGATATACAGAATATAGTTGATGATTTATCAAATAGGATTACCGAAGCCGATGGTTGGTTGAGTAATGATCCGAAATTGAAAGCGATGGTTGATGAACAGCAACGGCTTGCAGGGTTGATGCTGGAATATGAAATCGAGAATGATTTACTGCCTATATGACATTGAATTTTATGTGCAAATTTGCAACAATATAAATGCGTTCAGAATAATCGGTTGGGTTTTTTAATGCCCTCGTAGGACAGAGCCTAACCGTTCTGAACGCAACCTGCGGGGGCATTTGAGAATGAGAATATGAAAGATATAGATATACGACAATTGCGAGTATTTATTTACCTTCGGAAAAGTAGCGATTCCGAGGATAAACAGATTGCATCCATCCCTCAACAACGGAAGGAACTCGTCGAGTATGCCAAGAGGCTAGGCTTAAATGTAGTTGGTGTTATCGAAGAAACGCACTCCGCCTTTCATCCTGGTAGGCCGAAATACGGCGAAATGATAGATAGGATTGAAAGAGGCGAGGCAGATGCAATACTAGTATGGACTGCTAATCGAATTGCCCGTAATTCAATTGATGGTGGCATCTTCGTATACATGATGGGTACAGGAAAAATAAAGGCACTCATCACAAGAGGTAGAACGTATTATGGAACTTCCGACGATCAACTATCGTTAGGCATTGATTTTGCTGTAGCTAAAAAATCCTCCGACGACTTAAGTTTTGTGGTTCATCGGGGCAATAGGCATAAATTTTATGAGAAGAAGGAATGGGGAGGCCCTGCAAAACCAGGTTATCTCAATGTTACTGATCCGCTCACCAAAGAAAATCGTATAGAAAATGATCCCGAACGATTCACCCTCATTAAAAATGCCTTACACCTTGTTGCAACTGGTAAAAATACCCCAATGGAAACACTAGCGATATTAAATGATGATTGGGGCTATCGAAGCAGAGTAACTAAAAAGCAAGGCGGGCTTCCCATGAGTAAAGCTACTTGGTATCGAATCTTAAATGATTCATTTTACTGTGGCTTGATGAAACGGAAAGTTGACGGGGTTGAATCCGAAATTGTCGGAACCCATGAACCAATGCTAACCGAAGAAGAGTTTGAGCTATTACAAGTTCGGCTTGGCAGTAAAGGTAAAACTAGGGCTTCAAGCAAAGTATTTGCCTTTAAGGAAGTCTTAAAATGTGGTGAGTGTGAAGGAGCAATAACGGCAGAGGAAAAATGGCAGATAATCTGTAGTGAATGTAAGACAAAGTTTCATCGAGGGGTAAAGACAAGTAAATGCCCTACTTGCAATATCCTCATTGAAAAAATGCACGATCCGAAAATCCTTCATTACGTGTTTTATCACTGTACAAAACGAGTTCACCCTAACTGTACGCAAGGCAGTGCTACATTGGACAAACTCGAAACCAAGATAAAGAACACTCTTAGTAGATTCGAAATTGCTTCGGAGTACAAAGATTGGGCAATTGAATACCTTAACGAACTTAACGATATTGAGGAAGTCGATCAGAAGTCAGTTAAGGATAATCTAACTGCACGAGTTAGTGATGTCGATCAAGAGTTACGAGGCCTTCTACGGCTTCGTATACGGCCTAGAAATATAAAAAACGATCCAGAAAGGGAAAAGTATTATGACACCGAAGAAGCACGGCTATTTAAGGAAAAAGAGAAAATAAACAAGGCTATTAAAGAAGTTGATAAACGGCAAGAAGAATGGTTTATCCAATCGAAAGAAACATTCAACTTCGCCTACTCTGCCCAATACCGATTTGCTAAGGGTGATGCAAAGGAAAAAACTTACATACTTTCGAAACTTGGTTCGAACCTTGTGATAAAAGAGAAAGAATTGCAGATTACAGGGGATAAAGCGTACTTCTTGATTGAAAAAGGCAAAAAGGAAATTGCAAATATCATGGATTCGTTAGAACCTGCAAAAAAGGCCGAAATAGCAAGCAATTTACTAGCTTACGAACCCGTCAGTCAAGCTTGGCGGAGAGGGGGGGATTCGAACCCCCGGTACCTTTCGATACACGAGCTTTCCAAGCCCGCGCACTAGACCACTATGCGACCCCTCCAACTAATAACTTTTCGATTATTGGTCTTGCTTCTTTGAAAACGTCTTTGTCGCTTTTGTATGTTAACCGAGTTTCAACTTCCTGTATTGGTAGCCACTCTACTGCTTCCATTTCATGGTCATGAACCGTAATATCTCCTCCTGTGTAGCGCATTAAAAAGTAATAAACTGTTTTTTTCCTCTTTACTCCTTCCATAACATACCAATATGTTACAGGTGTTAGTTCTTGCAAAATTTCACCCTCTGCGCCAGTTTCTTCTTTTACTTCTCTTATTGCCGTGTCTTCCTTTTTTTCATCTTTGATATGGTCTTTATCTCCTATAAGCCCTTTTGGAAAGACCCAGCCATGATGAAAGGAGTGTTGAGACACAAGAATAAAAATCGAGTCTTTCTCGACTTTGAATACTACTCCGCCTGCACTAAATTCAAATTTCATTTTTTGTTAAAACTTCCTTTCAGTATATCTAATTTTGTATTTGTTTTTAGAAAAATACCGAGAGTCTCTGGTAAGGAGCAAAGTTATATCTCTGCGACGCACCAAGAGTTAACGGTATAAACTGCGCTCTCGACGGAAATAGAATCCACATCATAGGATTCGGAATTCCCTATTCTATCCATTGAATTACGATAGTGCAAGCACTTGCGCCAGACAACGTGAGGCGGAGGGTACAGGATTTGAACCTGTGAAGGACTTGCGTCCTCGAGTTTTCGAAACTCGTGCACTAGACCACTATGCGAACCCTCCAGGTTTAATAAATGACGATAGAGACCCTGTCGTGTATTTGACACCCCTGTTGTATGCTCTTAAAATTACCTATGACCTTCAAATATCTCCTTTGCATGTGTTTGTAAAAAATATTGCTGATATGGTTGCATATCTTGTGGGACCTCACTAAACACTTTAAGTTCTGTTGCTTCTGAGTTGCCTGGGTAAAGATTAACTGCATTTTTGGGTTGCAGCAAGTAAACGATACTATTGCTGTGACGAAATTCCCCGTCGTTTATTGACTCCACTATTCCTAGAAGCGTTGGGTTAAGGCTACGTGTTTCAATCCCTATTTCCCCCATAGCTATTCTCTGAATAGCATCAGCAATACTCTCTTTGTAGCGTACTCTTCCACCAGGAAAATGCCAGAATCCCTTAAACGGTTCAATATTTCGTTTTGATAGAATAATTCCACCATCAACCTTAATAAGCATGTCAACGCAAAACATAGGGACCTTACGATATATCTTTTCGTAATCCTCCTGGGTTAACCAGCCCTGTGGGTTATCTTCTGTCATAAGCGCACCCGAGTGGAGTTGAACCACCAACCGTTGGAACCGCAATCCAGTGCTCTATCCATTGAGCTACGGGTGCATAAGACCTATATTTTAGTGTATTTTGAGGGTATTTACAAATGTTTACGCGCGATCCAGGGGGAAGTTTTTAGAAAGCCACTCTCCTGCCTTTTCCATAAATGATTCTCGAACAACCTCTCTATACGGTAAGAAGTTGACTAAAACTTGTCTGGCGTGATCTTTTGAGATAGTGCCAAGTGTCATTCGTAATTCTCCGGGGATGAGCGCTTCTGTTCTTATAATAAGCGTATCGACTCTGTCTATTCGCTTAAAGTAGAAATCATACAGCTCTTCCCAAATATAGAAGTGGTCTTCCATTTTAACGCCCTCTGTTGAGATCCTATAATGAAAATCTTTAGGGGGAACTGTTGCCAAGGTTATTGAAAGAAAGGTGACTGCTGCAATTGCGAGCATGAGCTGAAATTGTCCAAAAAGAAAAGCAATAACCTCAACTAAAAAAAAGATTAAAAGAACTGATAGGTAAAACTCCCGTGATTTTTTTCGAAATGGCCGACCAGGTGCAGTCCAGGATAGAAGCGTTCTTACATCATAATGTTGGTCTTCATGGTCTTGGGCAGTATGTTCTTCCATACTACTATCATGAAGGAATTCGGGAATAAAATCAACAATACGATCTATAATTCAAGAAGCGTCGTGCTGTCAGAGGTTTTAGCGTCCTTAATGTATTGGAGATACCTTTCAGTTGAAGAGAGTCTTTTGTGGCCTAAAACTTTTGACAAAAAGATGAGTGAAACACCGTTTCTCAAATGATGCGCAACAAATGTATGGCGCAGATCATTTATTTTTGCTCCTTCAATCCCTGCTTTTCTAAAATAGCGCTCAACCGCGTCTCTAATATTTCTCACTAAAAATGGTTTTCCTGTTTTTGTTACAAAAACATGCGTATCTTCTGTTTGTGGTCTAACCGTAAGGTACCTTTTGAGTGCGTCTTTTGCTCGTCTATTTGTTGCAACTTCGCGGCTTGCATGACCTTCATATGTTGCAATGTGTAGCGCATTTTCTGAGATATCTTCCATTCTCAGGTTTGCAAGTTCTCCAATTCGAATGCCAGTTTGAAGTAAAACTTCAATAATTGCGTAGATTCTTGCGTCAGTTGAGGCTGCATCTCGTAACGCTCTATATTCAAGTGGTGTTAAAACTCGAGGAGGGGAAAGTTCATATTTTGGATGAGCTACTAAAAGTGACGGATCATCAGTGATATACTCATTAATCTTTAAGAATCTGTAAAAAGTTCTTGTGGAATTTAATTTTCTTGAAAGTGTTTTAGGTGTGTACCCTTTTTCTTCTAGGTCAGTTAAGAATGCCTGAATATCTCCATGGGAAACGTCAGTTAAGTTTACTTTTTGAAGTGTTTCAAGAAAAGAAATGAGCTGGTCAATATCTTTTCCGTATGCTAGTATGGTAGCACTAGCTCGTTTTTTAGATGTTAAAAACTCATGAAATTTTTCATGCGCATCCCTAATTTTAATTGCTTGAGTCATAATTTGGTGGTTTTTTGCCTCGCGGGAAAAAACGATAAAGCCTATAATATCAATTGCTAGCTACAATGTCAAGGAGAACTTTTTTTCAAATTCTTAAAAAACTAGGTGTTTTTGTGGTCATTTTTGTCCTTCTTGTTATGATAAAAAATATTTCCGTGTCTATTCTTGCCTCATTTGATCGCACAAAAACAGTAGAAGATCTGCAAAAAACCCTTTATGAAAAAAAACAGGAACAGAAGTATCTTGCACAAAAACTAGAAATAGCAAAAACAGATGCATTTGTAGAAGAAGAGGCACGAACTAAGCTTGGACTTACTCGTGAGGGAGAGCAGATTATAATAGATGATAAAGTAATAAAAAAAGAAAAAGAAATGGAAAAGGAAGACATTCCAAGCTGGAGAAAATGGTTGAAGCTTTTTACAAAATAGGTCTTGAAATAAGCACTTTTTGGTATTAGAATGCAAAATATGACATTTATTGAAGGCATTTTGCCTGGAAGAATAGAAATCATTCCTCCTCCAATTGTTATATCCCGTGTGCATGCAGATAATAGAACTGCAAAAATGGAAGCGCTTGCTCGTTCGCAAAACCTAGCAAGAGTTAGAAATAGTCTTAAGATAAGCCCAACAAACCGTCCCCGACGAGGAAACAGAAGGTAAAACTGTGTTGCGGGGCAAGGAGTCGCACCTTGTCTAGAAGATTATGAGCCTTCTGTGCAGCTTTACACTACCCCGCGCGTAGATTCATTATAGTTCATTTAGCCTCATATAGCAAGCTTCTTACATTGCTTTTTTATTATGAAAATGCTACAATCCAAATCATGAATAAACGCGAAAAGCTTTCTGTTACAAAACGTGAAGTTCTGGGAAAACAAGTTAAAAAGCTTCGACGTGAAGGAATCCTTCCTGCAAACATTTATGGCGCAGAATTTACCTCAGTTTCTGTTCAGCTTCCTGTAAAAGAATTTGATGCCGTTTTTGAAGCTGCTGGGGAGACAGGACTTGTTGACGTGGAGCTAGATGGAAAAACCATTCCTGTTCTTATAAAAAATGTGTTTATAAACCCAATGACGGGTGCAACCTTGCACGCTGATTTTCATAAAGTAAATCTAAAAGAAAAGGTTACTGCAAAAATTCCAGTTGAGGCTGTTGGGGAGGCAAAAGCAGAAGTAGACAAAGTAGGTCTTCTTGAGCAGCCAACTATGGAAATTGAAATTGAAGCACTTCCGACAGAGCTTCCAGAAAAAATTGAGGTTAATGTTGAAAAGTTAGCCGCCATAGACGATCAAATTCTCGTATCTGATCTTTCTATTCCTGCAGGCGTTGAAGTTCTCAGCGATCAAGGTCAAGTTGTCTTTAAGATAGGAGAACTTATTACAAAAGAAATGGAAGAGCAAATGGCAGCAGACGAGGCTGAAACTGAAGCTGCTGCGGAAGAACAAGCTGCTGAAGAAGCAGGAGATGCTGGTGAGGAAAAAGCTGAAGAATCTTCTGAAGAAGGCGAAGCTAATGTAAAAGAGGAAAAAGCTGAAGAACAAAAAGAAGAATCTGAAAATAAGAGTTAATTACTCTTCTCTACTTGCTGAAGAATTTTTTTTGCCTCACTCATTTCGGGATTTAAAAATAACGCATGTTTTAGATACTCTTTTGCTGTCTCATAGTCTTTTATTTGGATTGCAAAAAGCCCCGCAGTATAATACGCTCCGGGTTGGTCGGGATGGTTTTTAATTATTTCCTGTGCATAAGATAGTCTTTGCAACACCTCTACCCTTTCTTTTTTAACCGTAGCATAATGCAGGGAAAGAAAAATAATGAGTACAATAAAAAATACAGATAAAGCTCCAAGAAACGCAAAGATAACAGAGTAATAAAAAGGAGAAAGAGCGGTAATAATGCGGTAATAATGCGGTAATTCTTTCTTCTGCTTTTGTTTTTTTATCTCCTTTTTCTTGTAAAATGTTTTTTTGCTCATATTGTTATTATCTCAGGCAGTGAGTCTTGTGTCAAAAGTTGACAGAAAATAACAAAAAGCGTATAGTTTCATTGGAGATTGGTGACTTGATAGTTATGAGCGTGTAGGTCCGATTTAATCGGACAACGAGGAAGAAGGGTGCATTCTGTTTTATGAATGCGCAATCGGACTTGATTCGCAGAATCAGTACTTGTTTCTAAACGATTTGCGAGTCGAAGTATTTGCGGAAACCTTCAGGTTTGATGTAAACCTAAATAGTTTTTTTAACACCTGCAGTAATGCAGACATAAAGAGAAACTTGAGCATCACTCACCCCAAAATTCTCCGAAAGTATACTCATGTGTGGAATATTTGGCTATGTTGGCTATAAAAACGCGGGAAACGTCATTTTGGAGGGTCTCAAGCGCTTGGAATACAGAGGTTATGATTCGTGGGGAATTGCTGTTACAAAGAACGGCAGAATTATAATTGACAAGCATGTAGGTAAAATTGGTAGTGCAATTCCTACTCTTCCTAAATCTTCTGTGGGAATCGGTCACACCCGTTGGGCAACAACAGGAGGGGTTACTGATGCAAACTCCCATCCGCACTACTCTACTGATAAATCTTTTTCTCTTGCCCAAAACGGAATTGTAGAAAACTATAAGGAAATTAAAAACAGCCTTATAAAAAAAGGATACGCATTTATCTCAGAAACTGATACAGAGGTAATTGTAAGACTTATTGAGGAGAAGCAAAAAAGCTCGAAATCATTGCAGGAAGCAGTTTCTCAGGCTTTTAAAGAGCTTTCAGGTAGAAATACCATTATTTTAATTACAAATGATGGCGAGATTTTAGCAGTAAGAAATGGTTCGCCTTTAGTTATTGGTTTTGGGGAGAATAAAGAGATATATCTTTCATCCGACACGCTTTCCTTTGCTCCATATTCAAAAAAAGTATTGGTAGTTGATAATAATCAGTTGGTATCAGTAACAGACAAAGTAAGGCTATTTAACCTTGCAACCGGAAATGAACTTGATTATAAAACAGAAGATATAAACATTGTGACACATGAAGTTGATAAGGCTGGATTTGACCACTTTATGTTGAAAGAAATTTATGAAGCGCCATATGTGTTGCGCCAACTATTAAAACAAGATGAAAAACCATACCTAGAGCTTGCTGCAGCTATTAAGAAAGCAAAAAATGTGTATACCATAGGTTCTGGTGGCGCCGGTGTTGCAGCAGCACAAGACGCATTTTTCCTTCGCTCAATTGGAAAAATAAAAACTGTAAGCTTGATTGGCGCAGACGCTGAAGAATACACTGATTTGTTTACGAAGGATGATCTTATAATCGTAATTTCTCAAAGCGGTGAAACTGCAGACGTATTAGAAGTTTTAGAACGGGCAAAGAAAAAAAACGTAAAGATAGCCTCATTTATTAATATGCCGGGAAGCATGATCACCAGAATGTCTGATTACAAATTCATGTCAGATTCTGGTCCTGAAGTATGCGTTATGTCAACTAAAACATTTGTTGCCCAAATAGGTTGGGGTTTTCTCATTGCAAAAGCAGTAGAGGGAAAACTTGATTTTGGCAAAAATGAAATAAGAAAAACAACGAACGCAATTGAAAAATACTTAGAAAACAATCCCAGAATAGCTGAAATTAAAAAAATTGCAAAAAAGCTTGCACAAAAAAAAGACATTTTCTTACTTGGAAAACAGCAAAATTTTCATATCATGAGAGAGGGAATGGTAAAAATAATTGAGGCAGCATATATTCATGGACATGCGCTTCCATCAGGAGACTTAAAGCATTACGTAATAACACTTATGCAGGATGGAGTTCCCGTTATCGCAGCATTATCAAATGATAATTCCTTTGACGACGTTTTAAATGCAATTTCTCAGGTCAAGGCCAGAGACGCAGAAGTATTTGGTATTGCGCCAAAAAAGCATGAATTATTTAACTATTTTATAAAAGTCCCAGATACAGGGGAAACAATGTCGATTATGAATCTTATTCCACTGCAACTTCTTGCCTATTTTATGGCAGTTGAGTTGGGAAATAATTTTGATAGACCAAGAAAAATTGCAAAATCAGTCACTGT
>CAZQSX010000027.1:0-17132 GCA_964596415.1 uncultured Gammaproteobacteria bacterium | reverse complement strand
TTTAAAAAAATTATCAAACGTCCAAGTACTTCCGCTTAATGCAAGCGCATTATTCAAATTAAATAATGCAAGAATGATAATGGCAAAAGCCGCTATTTTCATAAATTTTTGATGTAAGGACTCACCTAATTTACTTGCAAAATATCCAAGAATAAAAAACAGCGGAGAAGTTCCAAGGACAAACGCAAACATAATCGCAGACCCAAGAAACGGATTTGCAGAGCCAATAGCCAATGCCATCATTGCTTGCGTTACACCGCAAGGAATAAAAACCGTAAATGCACCAAGCAAGGCTGGTGCAAATAAACTTTTACTTTTAGATTGGTTTCGAGCAATGCGAGTAAGCTTCTTTGGTGGTTGAATAATAAAGTATCTAAAAATTGGATGAACGTTCAAAATATTTAATGCGGTTCCCAACATAAAAATAACCACAAGTAATTGCATTATGATTTGCATAGTTAACGATAACTGAAAAAGACTTCCGAACCATCCAAGAAGGAAACCTAAAATAGTATACGCAATAAGCTTTGAAATAAGAAACGATAATATTGGTAGCGCATTTCCAGATAGTTTTACTTTTTCTTTCAGTTTTTCCTCTTCTCTTTGCGCAATTGTTGCAGCTAAAAGTCCCCCCTGAACTGCCAAGCAACTTAACCCTCCAGTCAAAAGTCCTGTTAAGAAAATCGTCCACAAATTAACCTGTTGAGGCGTAGGACTTGAAACATTTGGATTCTCGAGTGCATAAACCTTCAGTAAAAGAAAACCCACTAATCCAAATGCTAAAATTACAAAAAAAATTAACACCGTTTCTTTCTTAAATTGTTTTCCCATAATTAAATTTTTACCCTTTTCAAGAGTAACGAATTCGATACAACAGAAATTGATGAGAGCGCCATAGCAATTGATGCAAAAATTGGATTTAACAAAACACCAAAAAATGGATAAAGCGCTCCCATAGCAACTGGAATCAGAATTACATTATACCCGAAAGCCCAAAATAAATTTTGTTTTATTGTTCGCATGGTTTTTTGAGAAAGTTCAATTGCAAATGCAACAGATTCTAAGTCTTTATTTATTAGTGTAATGTCTGCTGCTTCAATCGCAACATCTGTCCCCGTTCCCATGGCAATTCCCACATCTGCCGCAGCAAGTGCTGGGGCATCATTAATGCCATCACCGACCATCGCAACCTTTTTTCCTTCAGACTGCAGCTTTCTCACTTCAGCCTCTTTTTGATCAGGTAATACTTCAGCCAAAACCCGATCTATCCCTAATTTCCTGGCAATCGCATTCGCTGTCAGCACATTATCTCCTGTTATCATAACCACCTCAATACCTTTTTTCTTAAGAGCTGTAACTCCATGTTTTGCCGTATCTTTAATGGTATCCGCAACTGCGATAAGTCCGGCTAATTTGCCATCTAACGCAAGAAGCATCACTGTCTTACCTTCATTTTCAAGCTTGCTGATTTCTTCAGTAACAGATTTATAGTCAACTTTTTCCCGATCCATTAATCGTCTATTTCCAAAAAGTATTTTTTTACTGTCGATAATCCCTTCAACTCCATGCCCACCAATTGCTTTGAATTTTGTAACTGAAGCAATACTTACTTTTTGCTCATCTGCATATTTTACAATTGATTCTGCTAATGAATGCTCTGATCCTTTTTCAATAGAAGCTGCAAATAGTAACACGTCATCTTTTTTTACTTTATCCAAAGGAACAATATCTGTTACTTCAGGGTTTCCATTGGTAAGCGTTCCCGTTTTATCAAAGATAACAGTTTTAATTTTATTTGCAATCTCCAGGCTTTCTGCATCACGAATCAGAATTCCGTGCTCCGCTCCGAGTCCTGTACCAACCATAATTGCAGTTGGCGTTGCAAGTCCCATAGCACACGGACAGGCAATAATAAGAACAGCAACAGTATTTAAAAGCGCAAAGAGAAATGCTGATTGACCGCCAAATATGTACCACGCTCCAAAGGTAAAAAACGCAATCATAATAACGATCGGAACAAAATAGGATGACACGAGATCGGCAAGTCGCTGAATGGGCGCTTTGCTACCTTGAGCTTCCTGAACCAATTTTATAATTTGAGCAAGCATTGTATCTGATCCAACCTTAAATGCTTTGTATGTAAACGCCCCTGACTTGTTCATGGTTGAACCCACAACAGTATCCCCTTTAGTCTTATCAACTGGCATACTTTCTCCCGTAACCATTGACTCATCTATGCTTGATTCGCCTTCAATTATGACTCCATCAACTGGTATTTTTTCGCCTGGTCTTACCCTAATAACATCACCCACTAACACTTGATCTATCAGGATATCGATTTCTTTTCCGTTTCTAATAACTCGTGCCGTTTTCGCCTGAAGTCCAATGAGTTTCTTAATAGCTCCACTAGTTCCCATCTTGGCTTTTGCCTCGAAATAACGCCCTAGTAAAATCAGAGCTATAACAATTACTGACACATCAAAATAGGGCATAGAATCTACACCAAGCATCATGACCATACCGGGAAAGAATGTAACAAAGACAGAATACAGATAAGCAACGGTAGTACCTAAAGCAACAAGAGTATCCATGTTTGCAATTCTATTTTTTAGAGCTGGAATTGTTGCTCTATAGAACTCTAGACCTGCCCAAAACTGAACAGGAGTAGCAATTATAAGCTGAATATAAAAATTCTTCAAAAACTCTGGAGCAAAATTCATAAGCCCAGGGAAACTTCCCCATACAAGCAATGCACCAGACATAAGACTGACTATAACTTTTACTCTTAGGGATACCAATTCTTTTAATGTATCTTTCTGCTGAATTTCTTCGCTTTTCTCTTCAATTTCAAGCTTGTAACCAGTCTTCGCAATAGAATCTGCAAGTTGCTGCGGGGTGCAATTGTCTGCATCATATATAATTGTTGCTTTAGCAGTTGCTAAATTTACCACAGCATCTTTAACACCGATCGTCTTTTTTAAGGCTCTCTCCGTTACCCTAATACAAGATGCACAGTGCATACCTTTTATTGGAAATGTTTTTTTTACTTCTCTAGATGGAAACTTGTTTATTTCTGTCATAGTTATCGAACGATTATTTTTCCATGAACCATATTCATACCACAGGCAAAACCGTATTCTCCTTTCTCTTGTGGAGTCACCTCAACGGTTACAGTTTTATGTAATGGAAGATATTTTTTAATCTTGAATTCACCTAAAACTACCTCTTCTAAACAACTCGATGGATCTTTACGGGTAAATGATATCTTCGTTGTCTTGCCTTGAGGAATTGAAATAGTATCTGGTGAATAACCACCTTGTACAATAATATTTACTGAGTCTTTTACAAGTACAATTTCTTCTTTTTTCATTAAGAAAAACCAGTACGTAAAAATAACTCCTCCAATACTAAAGAGTGAAACAATTAATGTATCTATTTCCATAGTTATCTGCTGAGAAGAAGTGCATACATAGCACCTCTTCTAAAAAGATTACTTAGCGTATCCCCAATTAATATACCACTCTCGCATCTGCTCAATCTCTTCAGTCTGTGCAGTTATTATGTCATCCGCAAGTTTTCTCATTTCGGCTCTTTGAGTACCACCTTTAAGCATATTTGCCATCATTACCGCCATTTGGTGATGTGGGATCATTTCCTCTATGAAAGCCTTGTCAAAATCTTGCGCATTCTCAAGTCTTGTCATGTCTGTATCATTACCCATCATTCCCATATGCATCCTATTACCCATTCTCGTTTCGCTCTGATTCACAATAGTATTCTCTTCAGAAACATCCTTTCCAAACCAAGACTTATACCAATCCTTCATTTGGTTAATTTCTGCTCCTTGAGAAGTAATAATATTTTCTGCTAATTGTTTTATTTCAGGTTTTTGCGCTTTTTCTAAGGCAAGTTCCGCCATGATTATTGCATCTTCGTGATGTGGAATCATTTGTTCTATAAAATGTGCATCGATCGTATTCTCATTTTGCAATAAGTTTAACTGATTTCCATTTCTGTAACCCATCATTCCCATCATGCCTATACTGTTTGAGTTCACAATTGTCATGGAAGTAAACCACACAAGAAGCCCCCCAATAAGAAGCCCTCCTAATCCATATTTTAATGCATCGTTTTTCAAATGTAACACCTCCTTTCTTTAGAATTTTTTTTTAAAAACCTCCATTATTTCAGCTATTGATGTATCAGCTTCTCCTTTTTTAATAGCGTCTGAAACACAAGATTTAAGATGATTTTCAAGAAGTAAATTCCCAGTCTCTTTAAGTCCACTTTCAACTGCCTGCAGTTGATGCATAACGTCAATGCAATAGGTATCATCCTCCATCATTTTGATAACTTTATCTAAATGTCCCCTTGCAATCTTTAATCGGTGCGTAATTCTTTCGTGAGTGTCTTTTGGTCTGTATGCCATATATCCCCCCATTAGGGATATATAGTATCTTAAAATTTTCTCTTTTTGTCAATATCCATTTTAGGTTATAATACATATATGGAAAAAATACGCACATTCTTAAAAGAGGCATATTTGAGGTCTCTTCTGTTTGGCTTACAAGACGGAATTGTCTCAACTACTGGAGTTGTAGTAGGAATCTCAACGGGTGTTTCTGATAAAGCAATTATTGTTTTGGCAGCGCTCGTTGCTGTTTCAGTTGAAGCAACATCTATGGCAGCAGGTCAATATACATCTGAAAAGGCAGCACATCAACTAGACAAATCTGGAAAACGTGAAGACAAGCTTATTGTGGGTAGTATTATAATGTTTTTCTCTTATATGGCAGGCGGAATGTTTTCTATTATTCCAACCCTCATCTTTAACCAACCAGAAGCGCGTTTTATAGCAATCGGTAGTTCATTTGTGGGGCTCTTTCTCATTGGATATCTAAAGGGTCAAATCGTAGAACATAAACCACTAAGAAGCGCCTTGGAGTTATTTATTATTGGCTCAATCGCAATGCTTATTGGAATACTCGTTGGAGACTTTCTTAAAGTGTAATGGTAAGTTTAGGCCACTTTTTTAACCATTCTTTCTCCCGTACACGCTTTAAAAACTCGTCTTTTGAAGATGCGCTTTTTTTATTATATACAAGACGTAATTGTATAAGATCTGAAATACCAAGAGGGGCTGCTAATTTTAGCTCATTATGCTGATCTAATTTCACCGCAACACATGTTGCAGTTTCCACCCATCTAGATAACGCATCTACCGATCCCGTATATGGATCGTCTTTTCTTAATTTTGCAATTCTGGCTGTGTTTTTAACTGACCACGGAACATCAGGCATCCTTATCAAAAGCTGTTCTTCAAAGTTCTTTTCAGACTCAAGAGATACATCATCTGAATTAAAATAAATTACATCAATATCTGGAATCGGAGTCGGTTTAGAATAATCATGCAATATATCCCACACTTTACCCCTCACAAAACCTGCTCCAATCCACCAATCGGGAAGATTTAATTTCTTTACTTCACGTAAGATATCCATCATCAATTCGTCCTGTTCAATTTTATGAAGAATATCATCCTCTGTCATATAAAAGCACAAAAATTAACTTGCGGGGATGAATTTAATTTTATTGTTTAAAATCTTCCCAAAATCATACAACACAAGCAGTCCAAATGAAGCAATAATCCCTACAATCCATGCCTCCCATGAAACTGGCACCACCTCAAATACTACCTGAAGCGGTGTATAAATTATGGCAAAAGTCGCGATAATTGAAATAACTGAAGCAATAACTAAATACTTATTCACAAATGGTGATCTAATGAGAACTAATTTTCTAAACGATCTAAATGAAAATGCAACAGCAATCTCAATTAGAATCAGGGATATTAATGCTTCTGTTCTCGCATATTCTACGGTTTGACCAAATATATTAAATGAAACATAATGAGTAAAAAGCGTTGCAATACACATGGTTGCACCCGTCATAACAATAAGAATGATGATTTGAAGATCCATGATTTCTGATTTTTTCTTCCGTTTTTTATGTAACACATCATTTGAAGTAGGATTAAATCCAAGGGTGAGTGCCGGTAAATTATCCGTTACTAAATTCATAAAAAGAATTTGAATGGCCAGTAAAATTGGAACTTCCCACCCCACATACGGCGCTAAAAATACTCCCAGGAAAAGGATAGAAAGCTCCGCAAAATTACACGAAAGCTGGTAGGTAACAAATTTTCTAATATTACTAAAAATAGTC
Source organism: uncultured Gammaproteobacteria bacterium (assembly GCA_964596415.1). Taxonomy (GTDB): domain Bacteria; phylum Patescibacteriota; class Microgenomatia; order Levybacterales; family GWA1-39-11; genus JAGORM01. The sequence goes on along the minus strand of CAZQSX010000027.1, from coordinate 10,907 downwards.
CTTCCTTCAATTATTGCTGACACAATTGTCACAAAGTTATCATCTTTTAAGATTATGTCTGAAACAGATCTGGAAACATCCGTTCCCTTTATTCCCATGGCAATTCCAATATGTGCCTCCTTTAATGCAGGTGCATCATTTACCCCATCTCCTGTCATCGCAACTATTTCATCATTTTCCTTAAGTGCCTTTACAATTCTTAATTTATGTTCTGGCTTTACCCGTACAAAAATTGAAAGACTACCCACTTCATCTCTTAACTCTTCATCAGTAAGTGCCTCAAGTCCGTCACCGTCTATTACCTTCCCTTCAATACCGACCTGTTTTGCAATTGAAACTGCAGTTTCCCTGTTATCACCGGTGATAAGTTTTACTTTTATTCCAGCTTTAAGACACATCTCAATTGCCTCTTTTGCTTCTTCTCGTGGAGGATCTTCCATTCCAACTATTCCCACATATATTAAATCCTCTTCCGTATAGACCTTCCCACTTCCTCCTTTATTTGCGGAAAAACTCTGCTTATATGCAAACGCAAGCGTTCTTAAGGCATCTGAAGTAAGCAACTTATTATCTTTTAATATTTTTTCTTTATCTTCTTTTGTTAACTTTACTTTTTTTCCATGTTCTAAATAGTAACTGCAAACATCTAATATCTCTTCAGGTGCACCTTTTGCAAATACCGTTTGAGTTGAGCCTTTTTCTACTAAAACAGACATCATTTTTCGCTCTGATGTAAACGGCATGTCTTCAATCCTACTATAACCTAAATCTTCTGTAAATTTTTTGGCTTTTGCGGCAAGAATTAACAAGGCGCCTTCCGTTGCGCTTCCTTTCACTGAATATTTATCATCATCACCTGTTCTTTCAATTTTTGTATCATTACATGCAAGAGCTGCATGAATGAGCATTTCAAATTTCTTATTTTCTTCAAGCTTTACTATTTTCCCTTTCAAAATAAATTCACCAACCCCTTCAAAGCCTGCCCCGGTTACCTTAATTACTTCTGAACCTAGTTGTATCTCCTTTACGGTCATTTCCCCAGTAGTTACCGTGCCTGTTTTATCTGTACAAATGACCGTAGCCTCACCTAACGATTCAATAACAGACATTCTATTTATAATTGCGTTTTTCTTAGCCATTCTTCCTGCGCCAACAGCAAGCGTTGAAATGAGCACCACAGGTAATCCTTCTGGAAAGGCTGACACGGCAAGCGCAATCATAAGAATCAATGTGCTTGTTAAAAACTCAGGCGTTATCCCATCTGCCCTAACAAATAATAAAAATCCCGTAGCAAGAGAAACTGAAATTGCGACAAAAACCATGTAGGTTGAGATTTTATTTATTTTTTCTTGAAGCGGAAGTGCTTTTTCAGCTTTTGAAACCATACCGGCAATTTGACCGAATTTTGTACTCATTACAATATGAGAAACTTGAGCTATGCATTTACCAGAAACAACAAATGAACCCATAAAAACTTTATGCTCATCCTTATCAGTTTCTGTATTCTTTGTTCCAGTTTTTTTAACCTCCTTTGATTCACCAGTAAGTATTGATTCATCAATCCGAACTTCACTTTCCTCAAGAATTAATGCATCAGCTGGAACACGCTCACCTGCACGCAACAATACCACATCTCCGGGAACTATCTGCGTTGAGGAAACCTCAACTTCTTTGCCATTTCTTATGACCCTACTTACTGGCATAAGCATGTTCTTTAGACTTTCAATTGCTTTTTCTGCTCTAAATTCCTGTACAAATCCAGCCGTTATAACCGCTACAACAACTGCGAGTATTGTGTATGCAGTAACTCCCTTTCCTACAAGAAATGATATGCCAGCTGCTGCAAGAAGAAGATATAAAATATAATTCTTTTGAATTTGACGAAGTAAAATTCTTAGAGGGGAAGTTTTTTTAACTTCATGAATTGCGTTTTGACCAAATTCTTTTGTTAATTTTTGAACCTCTTCTGTTGTTAGACCTAATGATTTTATCATGCGAGCAGTTTTTATATGGTAATAAATGAACGGATATTATTCAACGATTAGCTTGTTCTTCAATATCCTCAGAAACGTTTTCTACGAGTTCTTCATCCTGACGATTCCGCAATGACATCCTCACTTCATCCGTACTCACCTCAACGTCAGGACGAAGATGCTGAATTATTTTTGCATATCTATTTGCGTTATGAATAAGATACATATCTAAATATTTTTTAAGACGTATATCATAAAGGGTGATGGTTGCAAAATTAAATAGCTGCCCAATAAAAGAATCTTGCACATCCATAGCTCTCACTAAATCAACTTTATATTTTTCAGTTTTTTTAAAAATTATGCCCCTTTTATGAATAATGTATTCTGGGGTTATTTCATAGTATTCATTGAGCCATGAAAGTATAACGTACCCATCTAGAACTACCTTCACGATCCCAACAATTATAAAAAGTATTAAGAATAAAATTGTGCCCTGGATTGCAATTTCTTCTGGGGTTGCACCTGAAATAATAATTCCATAATACAATGCTATTAGGATAACTGCAGCAATAAAATCTATGGCAAATATTTTCCCAATAAGAATGGTAATGCTCTGCCTGATATTCACATGAGTAAACGTTATTTCTTTGGACATAATAAAAGTATACCTGGAATGGCAGATTCTCACAAGCAGTATCAAAAAATATGGTATACTAACTTTCATGACAAAAATATTTGATGTACATGGAGTAAAGGTTGAAGTTCTAAATGAAGGAACAGGCGAAGAAGTAAAAGCTGGTAACACCGTGTCTATTCATTACACTGGATTATTAACAGATGGTACTAAATTTGACTCTTCTGTTGACCGGAACATGCCCTTTGAAACTAAAATTGGCGTTGGGCAAGTAATAAAAGGCTGGGATATGGGAGTAATTGGCATGAAAAAAGGAGAAAAAAGAAAACTTACCATTCCTTCAGAATTTGGATACGGACCATATGGCGCAGGTGACGTAATACCACCAAATGCAGATTTAATATTCGAAGTTGAGCTCCTTGAGATCCAGTAACAATCAAATATTTCTATTGTTCTAGTATCATTTCCGCGAATCTGTGATCCGCATTTGTTAAAAAATCGGAAGTGTCTGTCCAATTTCTGTGACTCACTTGTTTTCCGCAATGCTTACAATACCCAGTTGACTCGTTCCCGTTTGGTTCTTCGTAGATAAAATGATGAGCATGTGCTTCATCCTCTACTAAAGGGAATTTATCAGGTGTTCCAAGCTTTTTAGATGAATCAGATGGCTGCATGAATGTTTCACTGTTTTCAACTGCTTGAACTGCAGAAGACTCATAACTTGGACCCACCCATACTTGTCTGCCATCTACAATCTGTACAAACTGATCAGGATAAGAACCTTGTGAAACAATTGGTTCACCTCTCTTAATCACTCTTAACGCTTGTGCATCATGTTCTGGTATGACTTGAGAGCTGCAATTTTCAAGTGGTGTTATTTTCTCTACGGCAAAAGAAAGATCTTTTTCAGATCCATTCCATACTAATTGAGTTTTCATCTTCCTATATTCTGAACCTTTACCTAACACTATTCTAAAATCACGTTCCATACCAATCCAAACTTCTCCATCACCATCAACTATAAACCCGCGATCACTTACATTCTCTTTCATACTCGTGGATTATAGACCCATAAAAATTCCATGTCAAATTATTTCTGATACAATATTTACATGAGACACAGTTGGCTTTTTATTCTTCTTTTTATCATAATAATTGGCGTTATATTTGGAGCATTTGCGAATCCATTTGTAAACTCAAATCAAAACCAAATTCCCCAGGCGCAAACCCTACCCACTTCACAACCCACTAACCACACCGCATCATTTGCCATATTTACCAATGGGGTGTTTCGAGTTTTCACCGCCCCTATGTATCACAACCTGTCACCTGAAGTTTTCATTGAAAACCCAAGTCCAAATATTATTTATGTCAAAAAATCTAATGTCACATATAATGACTTTTTCAATACCCTGCCGTTCAAGTTAACACGTGAGTGTATAACCACAGGTACTGGTGAAAAATATTGTACTGGTGAAAAAAATAAACTGAGATTTTTTATAAATGGAGCTGAAAACCCAAATGCACTAGATCTAATAATTCAGCCAAATGACAGGCTACTGATCACGTTTGGAAATTTAACAGATGCGCAAATAAAATCCCAAGAGGCAAAAATCCCAAAGAATAATTAACACCTTACCTCATTCTTTTTCTCCTACCATCACTTGTGATTAAAGGCAATCCATACCATTTCTTTAATCTTGCAAGCTGTTCACCATAAAAAACCACATAACTATACTCTGGAAACGCGCATCTCATAAGTTCTTTTTCAGCCCCTTTCGGGTCCCTCAGTTGAGAATTTCTATTCAACATAGTTATTTCGATAAGCGTTAGTTTCCCTGTTTGCCTATGTATCAACCCAAAATCCGGAATTGTTATATGCTTTTTAGTTTCATCTGAATTTGAAACAAAAATAAACGGCTGACTCCAAACTTCATACACCTTCCTTTTCCTATATAAATGCTCTCCAAAAGGTCTTTCATTTATAACCGGAATTTTTCCGATATCTCTTGGGGAGGTAATTTCAAACCCTTCTCTATTTCTATATTTTTCCATTCGGGTACTATACCAAGAATGGCTTAATAAATCAAAGTTTTTAGTCTAGTATTCTTCTTTTTCTGCTTCTTGTTTTGTCTTGTGAACTGTTCCGCCTGGATGATGTGGCGGAGAATACATTGTGATAATTTTTAAATCTACATCTCCAGTGTTTATAAAATTATGCTCTATTCCAGCTTTTACTAAAACCATATCTCCTTTTTCAAATAAAGATTTCTCTCCATTAAGTATCACTTCACCAAAACCTTCGACTAGATATAGGGCTTGATCATTACCAGCATGCGTCTCTATACCTATTTCTTCACCCGCTGGTATACTCATGAGAACTACTTGCGTATGACTACCTGTTTCTAAAACTGTTCTAAAATTTGTATTATCTTTTGCTTGTTGTGTAATATTTTTTATCATACATCTTCACCTCCTTTATCCATATAGTTTTATTATCTACATGCATACATCACTATACTACTTTTGATTGATTACTTTTGTAATATACAATGGAACTCTTTGAGTAATAGATTTCTTTTCCATCATACGATCTCTAATTTTTGTTCCTTCAAGAATATGGCGTCTGTAATAGCCAACTCTAAATGCAGGAATTTTGTGACGTTCAAAAATTCCATTCACCCATTCGTTATCACCAATTATTACTTCAGTTCCGGGGATTCTTTTGATAAGACGCTTAAACCACACATCATCATCAGGAAAATCATCAATGGTAATAATTTTAATAATCCGATCTTCTATTTTTTCTTCTTTTATAAATATTTCAAGGAATTTTTTTCGTTTTTCAGCACTGTAAGGGTTTTTTTCATTAAAAACTTGAGCGCTTCCTATGCCAAGATATAAACAGTCACAAAGATCAAGGGCTTTTTCAATTACGTATTTATGCCCCAGATGAAAAGGTTGAAATCTTCCTATCACAATTCCTACCCTATATTTTTTCATGGTTCAATTTTATGATTTAGGATCTGTAAACCTTGAAATGCATAGCCTGTTATTCTCACTTCTCCGGTTGGAAGATTCCATTGATTTTCTATTTGCACAAACCCATCAACCCCACCAATTTTGCCAATATTTTTTTTAACTTCATGTAACGGATTGCTACCAAATGGAACTTGGATTGAAAATGGAATCATTTTTTTTAATATCGGCTGCTCTCTTCTCTCGGGACTAATCATATCTCTCCTTTCAAATATTTCTGTCGTAAAGAATTATCAAAATGCTCGATTGCATATCTTAATGCGGTACGACCAAGCTCTTTGTAATATGTATCAAGAAATTCGCGCTCAGTTTTTTGGGAAATTCTTTTTCCTACTTCTCTTAACATCCAACCAACTGCTTTTTGAATAAGATCGTTTTTATCTAAGATAAGAATTTCTGCAACCTGAAACGTATCTTTATATGATTTATCAAATGCAATAAATTGATAGGTAGATATCATTGCGATACGCCTTTCCCATAAATTTTCCGAGCAAGCAAGTTTTAAAAGTATACTCCTATCCTTCTTACTTCTCAAATACTCCCCAAGTATCTTCGGCGCTGATAAATCAACCAAATCCCAGTTATTAACGTGCGAAGTATTTTTAAGATACACATCATATATGTTTTTTTTAACAATCGTATCTCCTTTCTGAAACTTATGGATAAGAATAAAAAGAGCTATCAAGCGCTTTTCATGGATTTTTGATTTAAGTACTTTTACAACTTGGGCAAGCGGTAGATCCCTGTATTTGATTGCGATTTTCCTACAATCCGGAACTACTACACCCAAAAATATGTCTCCCTCAGCGTATTCTCCTTTCCCAGTTTTAAAAAAACGGGGTAAAAATTCTTTTTTAATAGGATCTGAGAGGGCAATTAAATCTTTATGCAGATTCTGTTGGGTTAGCATTTGAAGTTAATCTGTTCTTAATGCTTGCGGCAAGAACATCTAGGTCTGTTTGGAGCTTTTCATATACTTCCAGATTAGAATTTGCCTCACTTCCAGAAAGGTTTGTAAGTACTATCGCCGGAATGTCTCTTTTCATGTCAGATCTTAATTTTTTATAAAACGTATATCCATCCATTTCCGGCATAATAAAATCAAGCACTATAAAATCTATATCATCATGAGCAGATAAATATTCTAAGGCGTCTTTACCAGATAATGATGTCACAACTTCAAGACCTGCTAGCCTTAATTTTTCTGAAAATTTATTTACAAATTCTACATCATCATCAACAATAAGCACTTTTTTATGAGATTCTTCCATACCTTCATACTACGCTTTTTTACACAAGACGTCAAGACAGGGTCAGCTTTGATATAATAGCTTCCTATGAACATTTGGCAAAGGTTAAAAAAACCTATTTTTATTCAAGCTCCTATGGAGGACGTAACAGATACTGTTTTCAGGCAAATTATAGGCAAAGCCTCAAAGCCAGATATGTATTTCACCGAATTCACAAATACTGATGGCATCATTAAGGGAACCTCTGAATACATTACACAAAGACTTCAATTTGATAAAAAGAAAGAGCGGCCAATAATTGCCCAAATATGGGGTAAAAATCCAGAGCATTACTTTCAAACAGCAAAACTTTTGAAAAAGCTGGGATTTGATGGCATAGATATAAACATGGGATGCCCTGACAAAAAAGTTGTAAAAAACGGCTGCTGCAGTGCGCTTATTAACAATCACCCGCTTGCAAAAGAACTGTATGATGCAACTAAAAAAGGTGCACCTAATCTTCCTATTTCTATTAAAACAAGAATTGGGTTTTCTAAAATTCAAACAGAAGAATGGATTGGATTTTTACTTAGCCTACACCCAGCAGCAATTACTATTCACGCTCGCACTGCTCGTGAAATGTCTAAAGTACCCGCACACTGGGAAGAAATAGAAAAAGCTGTTCAACTAAGAAACAGTATGAAATCAAAAACACTCATTATTGGAAACGGTGATATAACAACACACAAGCAAGGATTAGAGCATATAAAAAATTATAACTGCGATGGAGTCATGATTGGTCGTGGCATGCTTTATAACCCTTGGGTTTTTAGCTCGAAGCTAGATAGTGAAAAAATAGATATTCAGGACAGACTCAAACTGTTACAAAAACACATTGAACTTTTTTATAAAACATGGGGGATGAGTAAAAATTTTGATTTAATGAAAAAATTCTATAAAGCGTATATAAACGGGTTTGAGGGAGCGGCTGAAATGAGAGCGGAATTATTTGAGATGAAAACTCCAGAAGAAACAATTCAAAAACTAAAATATCTTATTGGGTAATTTCCGGATATTTTGCTTTAAAAGAATCAGAGAATACACATTCACCCATACATTCAGGGTGCCAAAAGTCTATATGTCCATTAGATTTTGAAATTAAAAACCCTTCATACCCGCCGTTAGAAAACACCGCATTCGCCTGATATGGATAACTTGCCTTGCTGGCTTGTAAATTCTGAGAAATAGTTAAGGAAACAACTTCTCCAGGTCTAGTTTCAGTATTGTAATCTAGGTATGGATTGGCTACCCGCTCCCGTAGCTCTTCAGCATCTCCGGCAGGATACGCACCCTCTGCTTCAATCACCAGAACCGCTTGCTTAACCAATCCCTGTGATGGTTCAATTTTTTCAAAGACTGGAGTGCTTGTTGGATTTATTGAATTTGAAGCATTATTTTCTGTTTTTGCAGCGGTGTTTTTTTCAAGTCCTTTATTTTGACCATATACATATGCTGAAACCCCAACCAATGCAATTACCACACCAATCATAACGATCATCCAGAATTTGCGCATATATTTGTTTGTATCAGATTCCAATCCTTGAATCAAGAAGCGGTTATTCTTTTGGAGTTTCTCCGTAAATCACTATTTTTGTTCCTGGATTATCAGCCGTTGCAGGGGCGCTCCATCCTGAAGTTTGAGGATCTGCCCAAGCAAAAACCTTCCCTGCGTCTTCAATTGCCATATTTATACACCCATGACTCATAGGATGTCCAAAATTATTATGCCAATAGGCACCGTGTATTCCATATCCTGCACCCTTCGAGGCATTCTCTCCATAGAAAAACATGGTATAGGGTACATTTGGCAAGTAATAATATGTGTTTATTGCTTTATTTCCACCTTCCATTTTTGTGTATCTGAGTTTTACCCAAATATTAAATTCACCAGTTGGGGTTGGCCACCACTTTCCGGTTGATACTGGAAAATCCATGACTACTTGATCTCCTTCATACGCATATAAATGCTGATTTGAAAGATTTACTTCTATTCTTTTTGAGGTGGATGTCTCACCTAAAACGTCTTTCTCAGCTCTTACATACGCTAACGTCTCCTGGGACGGAACAGCAACGGTTTTCCCCTGAAATTCCGCACGTGCTTCTTTTGGGTCAAATTTCCCGGAGAGATCATTTACGCATGATATTGCATTTGCGCAAAACTCTTGTGGGCTTACAGAAAAAATATTCATGATCATTGCTGATAAAAGAAGCAAAGAGCTTCCTCCGAGAAAGATAAAGACTGTGCGTCTAGAAAATTTAGATGAAGTTTTTTTAGTTCGTGTTACTTTTCTAGCAGATTTTTTGCTTGCACTAAGCATTTTTGAACTGGGCATAATTTATGATAAGTGGTTTTACAGATATTTGTAAAGTAGCAAATTGCATATTTGCAGATGATAAAACCAATATAGCTTGACATTGTTGCCTTTTTTTGCTATACTACGGGATACTTTTAAGCCTCAGCTAGCCTCAGATTCATTCATATTATTCGATCAAAACAGGAATTATTCTTGTATTGCTCGAGTCATATGAAACATACACTACTCACCATATCTGCGTTCCTTCTTATTGGAAACGCGCTTCTTTTTAAGGATATCACTCCCCAGCCTCAAACCATGGCTGAAACCCATATGAGCATGGAAAATAGAGCTATGCCAGGAAGTTTCATGGCTGAAACCATGCGTGACAACATACTCTTAACTATTGCATACATGCGTGGCATGCCTATCTCAAGCACTCCTGACTGGGATGAGGTTAGAAAACCATTTGAATATACATTTGAATTAAAGCCTGGAGAGGTATTTACCTTCCAAAAAGACGCTTTACCTGAGTATGAAACGCAGGTTATTAAAACAGTTGACGTGAACTTTGGTGCTCAAGATGGGTATAAGCATGATGGCTACCTTATGGGTGATGGCGTGTGCCATTTAGCCTCAATTTTATATAAAGCTGCAAAACAAGCGGGAATTCATGCGTACGCACCTGCAAACCACGATTTTATGCCTATTCCAGAAGTTGAGCGTGAATTTGGAGTATCCATCTACTCTACGCCTGGTGAAAAAGCTGCGAATGCACAGCAAAACCTTTACATAAAAAATAATAAAAACGTGCCTGTTACGTTTAAATTAGGATATGACGGAAAAAACCTTGTTGTGGAAGTTAAAGAACAGATAGCTGAAGTGCCAATTTCTGAAACTATTTAACTTCTAATGGGTTAAAGTGAAGTTTAATTGCCTGGGCGACTTCAGTTGGACTTGAAGTGCTTAAGCCCTTTTTAATTGGAAATTCTGCTGCTAGTTCTGTTGCCATGCTGGCTCTCGATCTGGAGCCAAAATTAAAAAAATCTGTAATCTTCATGTCTGAAGTTGTAAACAGTGGCGAAACAACCGTAAACTTCCCATCTTTAAATTTACCAAGTTGAATCCGAGCCATTTCAAGCTCAAACCCAACTTCCTTGTGGGAATTTACCCCATATGAAAAGATTTCCCAAGCTTTCGCCAGCGCATCAGGATTTTCTGGTAAGACACCACCGCCTGAGGCTACTATTCCATAATTTGATACCTCAAGCATAGGAAATTTTTCTTCTGGAATCCTTTCAATATTCACGTTTGCATGAGGGTGTCCTATAATCGCATCCCATATAATACCTTTTCTGTGAAGCTCTCTCTTGTGATAATTTGAAAGTGCATTGTCAACTGCTCCAAGCCCAGAAACAAGACTCTCAGATCCCTCCACATACATACGATCAGTTACTACAACTATCCGTGAACCGTTTGGGTAATTCCAGAAATCTAGTGGACCATCTTCAGTTTTCACTCCAAATTGATGAGGTAAATCCACCCCTATAAGTGCTCTTGAAATGGAAGAGTCCTCATGAGAAGGTCTTGAAAATTCACCAAGTTTTGCCATATTCTGAAAAATAAAAAATATCCCTTTTTCATGCTCAAAAAGGGGTCATTTTTACCAGCTTATTAC
>CAZQSX010000026.1:0-17653 GCA_964596415.1 uncultured Gammaproteobacteria bacterium | reverse complement strand
CGCTTCAAAGAGAAACCAATGGCGATAAAGTTTTCACACAAAATGACAATTATACTGTTGGCGAAGATGGTGTTTGACATTTAAAAAAGGACTTTTTAGGACTTAGAAACTTAACCATTATTGAGGAGAGTTTAAAATTTATAAAACAAAATAAAGGGGTAGACATTGACCTCTCAACAGTTCCACTTGATGATAAAAAAACGTATGACCTACTCTCTTCCGCTGAAACGACCGGCATTTTTCAACTTGAATCTGCCGGCATGAGAAGATATATAAAAGAATTAAAGCCCACTACAATTTTTGACCTCATGGCTATGGTTGCTCTTTATAGACCAGGACCCATGGCAAATATTCCAGACTTTATCAGCCGAAAACATAACCCAGCACTCATTTCTTACCCCGACCCAAGACTTACAACAATCCTTAAAAATTCCTATGGAATTCTAACCTTCCAAGATGACGTTCTTCTAACAACAATAGCACTTGCAGGCTATACATGGCTCGATGCGGATAAGTTTCGCAAAGCTATGGGCAAGAAAATTCCATCAGAAATGAAAAAACAACGAGATATCTTTCTCTCAGGCGCTGTTAAAAATGGACTTACTCAAAAAAAAGCTGAAGAAATTTTTGAACTTATTGCTCCTTTTGCAGGATATGGTTTTAATAAAGCACACGCAGCCTGCTATGCAACAATCGCATTTAGAACTGGGTATCTAAAAGCGCATTACCCTGTAGAATTTATGACTGCTCTTTTAACCGCTGAGTCCAGAGGAACAACAGGACCTGCAAAAGATGAAAAGATTGCACAAGCTGTAGCCGAGTGTAAAAGATTACACGTTGTCATTTTACCTCCGTCTGTAAATTACTCTGAGGCAGAATTCTCAATAGAGGCAAATAACGTAAGGTTTGGACTCTCAGCAATTAAAAATGTCGGCACCGCTGCAATCTCAAGTATTCTAGAAGCAAGAAAAAGCGGAAGATTTACATCTTTATCAGATTTTCTAGAAAAAGTAGAACTAAGTAAGGTAAATAAAAAAACTATGGAAAGTCTTATAAAAGCTGGTGCTTTAGATGAGTTTGGTAAAAGATCAGCGCTACTATCTTTATATCCTGAAGTTGCTGGAAAAATCTCAAGAGAACAAAAGGATAAGGCAAAAAACCAAGCTAGCCTATTTGATGAGGTGAGTGATACCATAAGCACATCCACCCAAAGCATGTATGTTGACATGGAGGAATTTTCAGAAAAAGAAAAACTTATGTTTGAAAAGGAACTTCTGGGTTTTTTCTTAACAAACCATCCGCTTAATGAGGAGATTGAAAATTTAGCCCGCTTTATTTCACATAATATAGCTGATTTACCAGAAGAGCAAGAAGGAATTTCTCTTAAAATAGGTGGACTACTTTCATCTGTAAAAAAGATTATTACAAAAAAATCAAACCAAGAAATGGCATTTTTAACACTTGAAGATCATGCAGGTTTTTCCATAGAATGCGTTGTATTTCCTAAAATATTTGAAGTATCAAAAGCAGTACTTAACAGAGACGCAATACTTATCATAGAAGGAAAACTCCAATTTAAAGATGAAAGACCTGTTGTGATAGTAGATATTGTTAAAAGACTTACGAATTAATAAATATCCTTGACACTTTCTACCCCATCCTATAAAATAAACTCTATCTCAAGATTTTCCAAAGCGTTTGCTTAGGATCAATTGAGAGTTTTTGTTGTGAAAGACAGAAATTCATAGCAGAATGGTAGTTTAAAAATATGGCATCACTCCAACCAGAGACAATTATTCATTTTCAAGGTTTTGAAATAACAAACACGGTTATTGCCACAATTTTTACAGATGCCATACTCGTTCTCCTTCTAATTGTTGCAGTTAAAAGCATAAAAAAAATCCCAAATTTATTCCAGATTGTACTTGAAATGGGTATTGAATACTTTTACACACTTACTCAGCAAATTGCTGGTAAAAACACTGATAAAATATTCCCTTGGTTTATGAGCTTTTTTCTTGTTATATTTATCGCAAATCTAGTCGGTCTTTTTCCGGGATTTGGAAGCATAGGGTTTGTTGAACTCGGACACGGAGAACATGCAGAATCTCACTTCACCCCACTACTCAGAGGTATGACGTCAGACTTTAATGTCACACTCGCTCTTGCAACCATATCAATTGTTGCAACCCACATTATTGCTGTAAGAACAACTGGCTTTAAAGCATATATCTCAAGGTTTATCTCACTTAACCCCATCCTTCTCTTTGTTGGAATCTTAGAGCTTGTTTCCGAGTTTACTAAATTATTCTCGCTTTCCTTCAGACTTTTTGGTAATATCTATGCAGGTGAAGTTGTCCTGACTACCATATCAGGACTCTTTGCGTTTCTTGCACCAATTCCGTTTCTCTTACTTGAAGTTATCGTAGCAGTGGTGCAAGCACTAGTATTCTCAATGTTAACAATGGTGTTCATGTCTATTCTTGCAACACCACATGGGGAAGGGGGTGAACATTAAATTATGGAATTTTCAATTACAGGAGGTCTTATCGTAGTATTGGGAGGTGTATTCCCAGCACTTGCAATCGGACTTATCGGATTTAAAGCAATGGAGTCAATCGGAAGAAATCCCGAATCAGCAAACAAACTCCTTCCTCCAATGTTACTTGGAATGGCGTTCGCTGAAGCTATTGCTATTTACTCATTAATTCTTGCGTTCGTTGGATAATGCACAGTGGAATTCTGAGAAAGAATTTCACTGTCATTTCAAAGCTCTTGAACAATCAAGGATTTTTAAATGACAGTGAGAAAAATGTTTCCACTGTTAGAATTAGTTTAAAAAGTCTTATAATCCACGGTTATTAACGTATCCTGGAATGTAGGTTCTTATTAAAGACTAAACAAAAGAAAAAATGGAAATACTAGAAAATTTTGGTTTTGATTTTACGCTTTTTATAGCGCAAATTATAAACTTTTTAATTATTGCGTTTATATTTAAGAAATTTTTATATAAACCGCTTCTTAAAACCTTAAAAGATAGACAAAAAACTATTATAAAAGGCTTAAAAGATGCTGAAGATGCAGAGATAGAACGCGCAAAAGCTGAGACACAAAAAGATATTATTCTCACAAAAGCTGCCAAAGAAGCTGAAAAAATAATTGAGGAAACAAAAACTGAAGCTGTGAAAATTAAAGATACAATACTTGCTGAGGCAAAAGAAGATGCAGAAAAAATAATTAAATCTGCAAAAGACCAAGCCGATGCAGCTATGGATGATATGCAAAGAAGAGCTAAAAAGGCATCTGTAGATAATTCAGTGTCCATTCTTTCAAAAGCACTTGATACGCTACTTGGTAAAGAAGAAAAAGAAAAAATTCTCTCAAAATCCATAAAAGAGTTGCATAAATATGAATAATTTAATAATAGGAAGGTTTGCAAAAAATATCGGAGAAAATAATAGCATTTCTCAAAAAAATATGAAAACTATACTGAGCAAACTTTCTGCAAAAGACCTTAGAACACTTTTTAGAGAACTTAAAAAAGAATCGTTAAAAAATACGGTTACTATTACAGCTTCTGAAAAAATGTCCCAAGAAATGAAAAAGGAAATTTCTAAGATGTTTCAAAATAAAACAATACTATTTAAAGAAGATAAAACAATTGGTGCTGGAATCAGAATAAAAACTTATGATATGATATATGACCTTTCACTCTCGGGTAAAATAAAAAGAATTGCAGAGAATCTAGAATAAATATGGCTGATAATAAAACATTTACAACAGAGGAATTTATTAAAGAAATTGAACAAAAACTCTCAAAAATAGAGTCTGATCCAGGCATTGAAAACGTGGGGGAGGTACTGTTTGTTGGGGATGGAATAATAAAAGCTTCAGGATTATCAAAGGCTGGATTTGGAGAAGAAGTTGAGTTTGAAGATCGTTCTCGAGGGCTCGTTATGAGCCTTGATGAAAACACTGTCTCAATCATTCTTCTCTCAAACTCATTCAACATTAGAGAAGGAGAGAAAGTTAAAACAACTGGAAAGATATTAAGCGTTACTGTGTCAGAGGAATACATCGGAAGAGTGGTTGATGCATTAGGCTCACCGCTTGACGCAAAACCATTAAAAACAGTTAAAGGAAAAGCATATCCACTCGAAAGAATTGCTGCGGGAGTTGTTGATCGCGTACCTGTTGATACACCTCTTAAAACAGGAATTAAATCAATTGATGCTATGACACCAATTGGTCGCGGTCAAAGAGAGCTTATTATAGGAGATAGAAACACTGGAAAAACTGCAATAGCAATTGATACCATTCTTAATCAAAAGAAAAAAGACCTTGGCTTAAAACAAGTTATCTGCATTTACTGTGCGATTGGACAAAAACGTGGGAATATTGCAAAGATGGTAGCTCAACTTGAAAAAGAAGGCGCTATGAAGTACAGCATTGTTGTTGCATCTTCATCTTCTGATCCTGCTGCTATGCAGTTTCTTGCTCCGTTTACCGCAACCGCAATTGCGGAATACTTTATGGATAAAGGAGAAGATGTTTTAGTGGTTTACGATGACCTTTCAAAACATGCAACCGCATACAGGCAAATTTCTCTTGTTTTAAGAAGACCTGCAGGTCGTGAGGCATATCCTGGAGATATCTTCTATCTACATTCAAGACTTCTTGAAAGGTCTGTAAGAATGTCTCCAGAAAATGGAGGAGGATCTATCACGTCACTTCCAATCATTGAAACACAAGCAGGAGATAACTCAGCATATATCCCAACGAATGTTATCTCTATTACTGATGGTCAGATTTATCTTGAGTCAGATCTTTTTAATGCAGGAACAAGACCCGCTATAAACGTAGGACTTTCTGTTTCAAGAGTTGGAGGGGCTGCGCAGACAAAAAGCATGAAGGTAGTTGCTGGTCCAGTTAGACTTGAGCTTGCTCAATTTAGATCACTTGCTGCATTTGCACAATTTGGCTCTGACTTAGATGCAGAAACTCAAAAACAGATTGACAGAGGAAAAAGAGTTTCAGAAGTTATGAATCAACCACAATATCAACCGCTTGACGAAGTATCTGAAATAATCTCACTATACGCAGCAACTTCAGGAGCTTTAGATGATTTTCCTGTTGAAAAAATAAAGAATTTTGAAGCAAAAGTCGCAGGTTTTGTAAAAACAAAAGCGAAAAAAGCAGTCGGAGCCCTTGAAAAGAAAGAAAAATTAGATGATAAACTCAAAAAAGAATTATATGATGCAATTGTTAGCTTTAAAAAAACATTAATCTAAAAATATATGCCACAAAATTTACAACTTCTCAAGAGAAGAATTAAAACATCAAAAAACGTTTCTCAGATTGCAAAAGCAATGGAAATGATGAGCGCATCTAAAATAAAACGTGCCCAAAATACTGTTGAAAATAATAAACCATATGCTGGAAAAATCTCGCTACTTACAAAACAACTAATACAAAGCGCAGGAGAAAAATACATGCATCCATTTATTTCCGGAAACAACTCTTCAAAAAAATTACTTATTGCAATCTCTCCTGACCGCGGACTTTGCGGGTCACTCAACACAAACTTATTTAAAAAATTGATCACATTAGAAGATAAAGAAACAACACTTATAACAATTGGTCATAAGGTTGAAAGATTTGCAGCAAAATTAACATTTGATTTAGCAGCAACGTTCCCAATGGGAAATACACTACCTAGATTTTCAAACTTATATGATGTCATCAGACTCGTGAATACGCTCTACACTGAAGGTAAGGTTGGAAGCGTTGAAGTACTCTACACAGAATTCACTTCATTCTTTCATCAAGAACCTATTGTTAAAAAGTTACTACCAATTGATATATCCGAATTACCAGAGAAAGAAGAAGGAGTTTCGTTCTATGAGCCTGGAATTCATGAATTATTAGATATTCTTCTCCCTCAATATCTTGAGGTTTCATTTTATAGTGCACTTCTTGAGGCATACACATCTGAGCAAGCTGCAAGAATGATATCAATGCAAAATGCAAAAAACAATGCGAATGACATAGCAAATTACTTAACTCTACAGTATAATAAATCTCGTCAAGAAAAGATCACGGGTGAAATTCTTGATTTATCTAACACACAATAATATGCCAAACACAAATTCAAAAACAGGAAAAATTACACGCATCCAAGGTGCAGTTATTGATGTACGGTTTGATCTTTCAAATATGCCATCTATTTATGAGGCTCTTGAAGTAGAAATAGAAGACAAAAAACTTGTCCTTGAAACTGAACTTCAACTTGAAAACGCAGAGGTAAGAACTATTGCAATGGGTCCAACTGAAGGACTAAAAAGAGGAATGAAAGTTGCAAGAACAGGTGCCCCAATTTCTGTTCCAACAGGACCAGAAACGCTCGGAAGAATCTTTAATGTACTAGGAGAAGCAATTGATGGAGGTAAGAAAATTACAGAAAAAGCAAAACTTGAACCAATCCATAGAGAAGCACCACCACTTTCAGAACAAGCAACTACACCGGAAATGCTTGAAACAGGCATTAAAGTTATTGATCTTATTGCTCCGTTTGCAAAAGGAGGAAAAGTTGGTATTTTTGGAGGCGCTGGGGTTGGAAAAACAGTTATTATTCAGGAACTTATCAGAAATATCGCAATTGTCCACAAAGGACACTCTGTTTTTGCAGGAGTCGGAGAAAGAACCAGGGAAGGAACAGATCTCTGGCGTGAAATGAAAGAAAGTGGAACAATTGATAAAACGGTTCTTGTTTTTGGTCAAATGAATGAACCACCAGGAAACAGATTAAGAGTAGGACTTTCAGCGCTTACTATGGCAGAATATTTTAGAGACCAAAAAGGAGAAGATGTTTTGCTATTTATTGATAATGTATTCCGTTTTGCACAAGCTGGATCAGAAGTATCAGCACTTCTTGGACGTATGCCTTCAGCAGTTGGATATCAGCCTACACTTGGATATGATGTAGGTACACTTCAGGAAAGAATCACATCTACAAAAAAAGGCTCTATTACCTCAGTACAGGCGGTTTATGTTCCCGCTGATGACTATACTGACCCAGCACCTGCAACTATTTTTAGCCATTTAGAAGCAACGGTTACTCTTGAACGCTCAATTGCTGAACAAGGTCTTTATCCTGCAGTTGATCCCCTCACATCTAATTCAAGACTTTTAGATCCAAATATCGTTGGAGACGATCACTACTTTGTGGCATCTGAAATAAAAAGAATCCTTCAGAGATACAAAGATCTTCAAGACATTATTGCAATTCTAGGAATTGACGAATTGTCAGATGAAGATAAATTAACAGTTGCAAGAGCAAGAAAAATTCAAAGATTTCTAACTCAACCAATGTTCGTTGCTGAAATCTTTACTGGTAGTCCTGGAAAATATGTAAAAATTGAAGATACGGTGAAGGGTTTTAAAGAAATAATTGAAGGAAAACATGATACTGTCCCAGAAAGCGCATTTTATATGACGGGAACAATTGAGGAAGTACTTAAAAACGCTAAAAAATAATCCCTCAAACAATATGGCAAACCTACAGTTTCACCTAGAGATAGTTAGTCCAGATGGCATAGTTTACAAGGATGATATCGAAGAATTATCCCTTCCAACTACTCAAGGTGAGATTACAATCCTTCCACACCACGCTTCATTATATTCAAAGCTTAAGGAGGGAGAGGCTGTTGTCACAAAAGGTGGGAAAAAAAACGTCATCGCTATTCTGGGAGGAATGGTTGAAGTAGGAAAAAATACAGTTAACATCATAACGGATTACGCAATAAGAGCTGAGTCTATTGAGATGGCACGTGCAGAAGAAGCAAAAAAACGCGCAGAGGAAGTTATAAAAAGCAAAGCAGAAAGCGTTGACTATGCAATGATTGATCGCGATCTCAAAAAATCTATTCTAGAATTAAAAGTTGCGCAGAAATACAAAAAACGATCTCCACAAATGTAAGCTATGCAAAAACGCTCAAGACTCAACAGAACATCATCTGAGAAAACAAAAAAACAAATCATATTTCTTGCAATCGCAATAATTATAGTTCTTGTACTACTCATCCAGCTTGGACCAATAGCACTTAATTTTGTGGGTAGCGCGGTGTCTTCATTTCACACAAACACATCAAAACAAATCGTGGATGAACAATCGTCTCTCGAGATTCCATTTATTGAATCTATACCCTCAGCAACAGACTCAGGTAAAATCAGAATTGAAGGATCATCACCTTATGCTGATGCGGAAATTGAACTTTATGTAAATGGTAAAAAGTATGACTCACAACCGCTTGATGAAGAACAAAAATTTTCATTCTCTAATATCCTACTCACAGAAGGTGACAACTACATAAAAGCACGCGTTAAAAAAGGAGACATTACTAGCTTTTTCACAAAAGAATATATCGTTGAGTATTTAAAAGGGGAAGCAAAATTAGAGATATCCTCGCCTTCTGATAACCAAGAATTTTCAAAAGGAGATCAGAATATCTTAGTTCAAGGAAAAAGCGATCCTAATAATACCGTAACAGTGAATGGGTTTAGGGCAATTGTAGATAGCGAAGGAAATTTTTCCTATAACCTAAATCTATCTGAAGGTGACAACCAGGTTAGAATTGAAGCAACAACACCAGCAGGCACAAAATCAACAAAGGAGTTAAAAGTAATATATAAGCCTTAGCGTTTCTCTTCAATCTGAGTAAATCGAATCGAACAAGCAACACAAATCACAACAGTTATGAAAATGGGACTATAAAAGAAAATATTTTCAAAAAGACTAGCGGATAATACTCCTACAAAACCAGCGAAAACACTGGTTTTAAAAATAACATATTCACTGCCATTTTTAATACCGTTAAAAAGAGATTTAAAGACCTGCAGCACAAAAAGTAATAGAATCCCAAAACCTACAACTCCTGTTGTTGCAAGAACATATAAATAAGAATTTGGAACTCCACTCGCGCTATGACTTGTTACATTATCCAAAGACAACGAACCATCTCTAATATATGCGTACTTCAATCCGTTAAATCCAACTCCAATGATCGGATTTTGAATAAGTATTGATAAGGCATATTCATTTGCTTCAATTCTTGAAATTATTGATGAGGTTCTGAAGAGGTTTACCCCTTCCCCTCCTAAGTTTTTTGGGAGAATTACAAGCGCAATAAGAAAAAGCAAAAATGAAAATATTAAAAGTTTTTTTTGTACAAACACTAAAAAAGTTCCAAGCGTTACAACTAGCATAATATATGCTGTACGTGAATAAGTGAGAAATATTGCAGGAAGAAATAGAAAACTAACAAGCACTACATCTCTTTTTGTATGCTTTTTCCAAAATAATTGAAGTGTTCCTATTGTAGTAATATATATAAATACTAAATATGATCCAGCGAAATTAGGATCTAAGAAGGTGGAAAAAAATCTGTATAAATGCCTATCCCAACCAAAGTAGAATAAATTTGCTAAATCAGGATAGAAAAAATACTGCATATAGCCAATTGCAGTAAATAATAAACTAGACACAAGCAGCATTTTTAATACAAAGAAAAGCTGTTTCTTGTTACACAAAAATATGGGAATAGCTAATATTAGATACATAATAAGTCTCCCTAAATACCCAAGCGAAAAAACTAAATCCTTCACTGTTGAGAGTGAAAAAAACAGTCCTAAAAAACCAATAGACAAAAAGCATAATAGATATATATTCTTAATAATTAATTGTCTTCTGCGTTTTAAAATGACAATCGAAAGTGGAGCAAGAAATAACACAGGTATATCATAGGGATATATGCGAAGTCCGAGCGGAAGGACAAATGAAAATACTACACCAAAAGAAATGCAGATAAAAAGGGCAGCATATAGCTTAAGAAGACTTTGTACAGTCATTTATTTTTTAGATATAGCTTACCTCTTACTAAAAATGAATATAAACTCATACACATTGCATGAACAAAACCCTCTATCCCATCTAGAAATCCAAATTTTAATACATAAAGATTAAGAAATTTAAACTTGGGGTAAAAAATAATATCTAGTAAATCAGACTTTTTCCCATCTTTATATAATTCGTCTGCTCGCATACTGCTATATAGTCCAATTTCATGAATAAATTCACGTAATGTTTGGTGTGGATAATGAATTATTGGATTTTTCAAAATCTCTGTTTTTCCATTAATTTTCCACATTTCGTGCACCTTTCCAACCCATTCACCACCACTTTTTTTTCCAAGTCTTAGAAGTTTTATTCTTCCTGTATCACCATACTTCAATTTTTTTCCAAAAATAAAATCATTTCTTTTTATAAAATATCCATAACTTGACGCATCTACTACCGCTTTTTCTATTTCTACTTTTAAGTTATTTGAAACAATTTCATCAGCATCAAGAAATAATACCCATTCGTTGTTTGCGAATTTCAACCCGTAATTTCTTTGAGAAGAAAAATCATCTAATTTTCTTTCATGTATTTTTATGTTATGAAACTTTTTTGAAATATCTATGGTTTTATCATTTGAATAATCATCAATAATCAGTATCTCATCACAAAATGAAAGAGATTCAAGACACTTCTTGATATTTTTTTCTTCGTTTTTTGTAAGTACTATTCCTGTTATCATGACTTAGGATTAAATTCTTTTAATAGTAAATACAATGCTATTGGCGTTGCAACAATTGCACCTAAAAGTGCACTGAAAGATGCACCTGGAAGACCCCAATTATTCGTGAACGGTATAATGGTTATTAAAATAGTGGTGAGTGCAATAAAGGTAATAATTGAAACGTTACGTTGTTTTTTTAATGAATAAAGCGGATATACCACTGATGAAAACACTGCCCTAAAAACACCCAGTATTGCAAGTATATAAAGAAATGTTACTCCATTCACCCACTGAGCACCTAGTAAAATAAGGATAATCTGTTTTGCAAATACTATTAAAACACTTGCAAAGACTACAGAAGCTAGAAAAATAAATACTGAAGATTTAATATATGCGTTTCTTAATCTTTTAATATCATCGTTTATTTTTACATATACAGGAAATGTCACTTTTCCAACCACATCAGCTATCTCAGTTAAAGGAAGAAGACTCGTTTTATAAATAACATCATATAATCCAAGCGAAGAAGCACCTAACATTTTCCCAATTACAATATTATCTATGTTTTGATAAAGATAATTCATAACACCATTTGCAGTAAGCCATTTCCCATGGTGAATAATCTCCAGAAAAACACGCCTTTCAAATGAAAGACTTGGAAATGGCTTAAACAAAATGAATGAAAGCAAAACATCGAAAAAAGCACTTGCTAGTAATCCATAAACGAGTCCGATTGCAGATTTTGTATAGTATGACGCGATTATTGCAACAATAGCCTCAACAGAGAACAAAAATGTATTATATAAAAAATCATCTTTGTATCTTAGATCTTTAATTAAAAGCGCACGCAAGGGGTTAATAAAACCTCTTATTACCGGAACTAAAGATAAAAATATAATAAGAATAAATGTTTCCGGCATGTTGAAAAAAACTGATACAGGAAGTGAAATCAAAAACATAACAGTTCCAATTACAAATCCCCTTATAATTGAAATTACCCATGCTGTATTTAAATATTCCCTGGAAATATCTTTTTTTTGAACAAGAAGTATATTAATACCTGTCTCAGTAAGAAGTTCTGAAAGAGCTAAAACAAGAGCGCCAATACCAAAAAACCCAAACTGAGAAGGTGACAGTATTCGCGCTAATACAAGCGTTCTTCCAAAAGAAATTGCTCTTGTGAGTATTCTAAATGATCCAATCCATGTTATTCCTTTTACAATCTGACGAGTATAACCCATGATATGTCTATTATATCTTTTTTTTCCTCTTATTACTTACTTTTTATATAAATATTACCATTTCTCTCTTCTATTATTATGGCTTTACCAGAATGTGCTGGCGGACTACCCTTCCACCATAATAGATACTCGTATGGCATAAGAAATACCGGAAAATCGCTTAGCTCCCCTTTTCCCTCAATTGTATAGGGTTTTCCCTTGGAGATATCAATAATTCTTTCAACCGCAACCATCCTCTTTGTAAATGTTATTCTACTGCTCTCCCCCATATTAGTCATGTAATTGGTGGAAAGTAAAAAGATTACGTTAAAAGACGCAATTAAAATACACACAAGAAAAACAGAAAAAAAATTATTTTTAAAAACCCACAAAAGCGAAAGACCAAAAAGTATGATTAAAAATGGAGAAATAAGAAGTGTATCTGCCTCAATTGGAACTCTATGCACAAATAGTCCAATACTGCCAATACTAAAAAATAAAAACAAAAGAATATGTCCCACATCTAATCTTTTTCTAAATACTTTTTTAATACCCATAAATGAAAAGATATCAATTTTTCTAATCTCTAAATTTCTTCTTAAATACACATATATAAATAACAATGTTAATAATATTCCAATAAAAGAAATGGTACCGCTATATGCAAATATAAGCTGTTGATAGTATTGTAAGAATTGAGGAATCGTTGAAGGATTAGAACCTGAAGATTGAAATGCCGGATGAATTACTGCAAGCGGTAATTTAATAATCCTATACAAAACCCAAAGCAAAAATCCAATCGTCTGCTTATAACCATGCCCTATATCATAAATGATAAAGGGTATCATTGGAATAAGAAATGATAAAACTGCTGTACAAATAATTGTAATATTTTGCGTTTTTACAACCCATATTTTTTTAGCTATAACTCCATACAAAAATATGATACCTACAACTATTACATACACAAATGTTGTAATTTCATGATTGTACAAAAGAGCAAGTAAAAATGTAATAATTGGAAAAAACCAAGCGTTTCCTTTCACCCATTTATAGGTTACATAAAACAATACAATAACAAAAAAAGGGATAGGACTTGTGTGGTATGGGATTCGGGAATTCATCACTATAAGGGGGGAAGTAGCATAAAGAATAGAGGCAACAAAAGCCAGCCTCCATCCAAATATATCTTTTGTGACTTTATACAATACATAAACTGTAATAGAGCCTAAAAACGCTATAAAGTAAGCAGGGAAAATTGGATTATAATTACCAGCCCATAAAAAAAATGCGAGTGCATATGTCCACAATGGTCCGTGATGTATCCAGGGATGACTGGTAGGTGGACCAACAAGCGGAATGATTCCTGTCAACAGCATATCCCTTGCTGATAAATAAAACCATCCCTGATCAGGGATGAACGTCATAAGCATTGATAATTCATAAAATCTTAAAAAAATTGCAACAAGTACAATTAAGACTATTGGAAGATTTTTTTTTATTCTATAAATCATTTTTCAAACATGTTAGGTTTTAAAAACCTTAGGATATATTTTTCAAAAGTTAATACATAATATACAATTATTCCACCTAGAGTAAACCCATGTTTTATGTAATACGTTTTAAGATCTTTATAGTACAAATCTAATTTTTTCCATTTTAGTCTATTTGCTGAAACTGAAACTTTATGTATTACTGAAGCATTTCCCAAGTGAACAATTTTATATCCGAGCGTTTTAATTCTTAAACATATATCATTTTCCGTATAGTACAGTAGCAATTTCTCATCATATCCTCCAATTTTCCTAAATATATGTGCTTTAACCATAAAAAATGCATCACATCCAACATCTACTTCAAACGTAGTATCTCTTTTCTTACTTGCCAACCTATACTTTCTCAACGCATTCTTGTTTCTAAATTTTTTCCCAATAAAACTTAATTCATAAAAATCAAATACAGGAGAGGAGAATAATGATCCATTCGGCACAAGTCGTCCATCTTCATAAATTTCCAGTCCCTCGACTGCTCCCACATCCTGATGATTCTTTAAATAATCTACCATTTTTTTTATAGAGTTATTTGTAAAATATGTATCTGCATTTAATATAAGAAAATATACGCCTCTTGAAATTTTAAAATTATCGTTGTTTGGTTTTGTGAAGTACTGATTATTTTTATTCCTATGAATGATAACTTGAGGAAATTCTTGCCTTACCATTTCATAAGTTTTATCTATAGAGCCGTTATCAACCACTATTACCTCAAATTTTATTCCCTTTGTGTATTTATAGATTGAATGTAGACATTTTTTTAAATCTTCTTTTGTATTATAAGAAACTATTGATATTGATACATCTAAATTTTTCATGAAGTTGCAACAATTCCCATCTGATATGCAAAAAGATTGGGTAAAAATTTAGACCCTAATAGTGATATTTTTGGGTACCCTCCCCCAACAGGATCTATGTAAAAATCTATTATTTGATAACCTGAATCTTTAACCAATTCTCTAAACGTCTGAGTTGTAAAAAAACGAAGATGTGTATTATCTAAAATACCGTATTTCTGATATTCAAATTTTCCTTGCATAACTTTCAACCTCTGCGACCAATGAACAATATTTGATGTAGTTATAATAAGTACACCATTTTTTGTTAACAACTTTTTCCACTCAAAAAGTGCTTTCCAAGGGTCTTTCAAGTGTTCTACAAGCGCTGATGCATAAATAACATCAAACTTTCCTAATTTTTTCATTTGACTAAGAACTTCGAAAGATTCCACATCTCCTAAGATTACACGGTCAAGAATTTTTTCTGCAGCTCTTGCCTCATCAATGCCTATCTCTACACCAATGACCTCGCAGTTTTTCTCATCTTTTAAATATTTTCCTATAAAACCTGTGGCACATCCTATTTCAAGCACTCGTGAATTATCAGGAATTCTTTCGTACGTCTGCCTATCTATATTTAAGCTGTGAAGCGTTAACGGATTATATTTTTGTATATTTCTTTTGTACTTTACCATATATAAAATCTAACATAAGATCATTTCTTTTATTAAGTTCGGCTATTTTGATTCCATGCTTTTTATACAGTCTTTTATATGCGTGAATAAATGTATATTCGTTCCCATCCCTGTTCTGCTCAACCTGTATTATATACTTTTTAGAAACTCTAATCATTTCTTCAATTGAATCATCGATAAGTTCTGGCTTTATGTGCATAAAAACTCCATGAATTAATACCATATCAAACGAATTATCTTTAAACGGTAAATTTTTACATTCGCCAACAACCAGTGAAACCTTTTTGTTATTAATAAACTTTTTAGCCTGGTTAATCATTTGTGAGCTAATATCTATTCCTGTAATTTTTTCAGCTGGATAGTTATTGTCAATAAGATATTTAATGTTCCTCCCAAATCCACACCCTACTTCTAAAATGCTCGTTGGTTTATCCATTTTCACTTTTTCAAGAATCCATTTATGTTGCTCGTGTGTTTCCACTTGCCACGGATCATTCATAAAAGTAGTTGCCCATTTGTCCCAAAATCTCTTCGGCTTATATCCACCCTTTAGTTTCCAAATAATCGTTTTTATTTTATTTTTTTGCATATACATATAAAATATTTCCTTTTAATAATTTCCCTCCAAGATCTGTGTATTCAAGAAATAATTTCATTGGAAAAGTAAGTAAGCCAATTAGTGGTCTTGCAGGTGGAATTGAAATATGAGCATAATGTCTACTTGTTACCTTCTGTGTTTTAAATCCGTGACTCTCAAGCATTTTCCTCACAACAGCAGGATTATAGTAATACAAATGTTCAAAAATATAACCTGGAAATTTTTTACCCAAAAGAGCATATAGCATATATTCAAAAGACTTTATATTTGGAACATTAAATACGAACAGACCTCCCTTTTTTAACTTGCGATAAATCCAATCTAGGTGCTCATGCTGGTCTGGTACGTGTTCAAGCACTGAATGCATAGTTATTACATCAAAGTAATTATCTGGAAATGACGAATTATATATTTCTCCTTCTTCAAGCACGATTCCAAATTCATTTAACGCTTTCTTAACCCCTGATTTTGCATATTCAATACCAAATATTTTCCACGATTTATTCTTCTTAACTTCTGAAAGAAAAAAGCCAGAAGAAGCACCAATGTCTAATATTTTTCCACCTTTTTTATATCTTTCTATAGCTTGAAGTCTTTTTTTCTCCTGTAAAGCATCTTTTTCTAAAAACGCTTTTTCCGTTGATTCAATATGCATTGCTCCTTTGTATAAGTTTTCATAAAACGTCTTAAGGAGCTTTTTTGATGGTATTGGGACTTGAAAATGCGCCCCACATCCTGCGCACCTATAAAGCGTAAAGACATGAACTTCTTTAAATTTTCCAATTAAAATAAGGTTATTATTTTTACAAAATGTACATCTAGTGTTTTTCATACAACATCAAACAACCTTTTCATGCGCTCATAATATGTATGGTCCCTGTGGGCTCGAACATATCCCGCTTCTGCAATTTTTTTTCTTTCTTGTTCATGTGTCAAATAATACCTTACCTTCTTTTTAAGATCAATGATCGAATGAAATGTAACGACCTCTTTGCCTTTTATAAAATACTCATCAGCCACTCTATCTGCAAGCTGAAACGCCCCACTTCCAGGAATCTCAAATGTTCTCATATTTCCACCGTCTTGCATATCATGTGGCTGCAGGTTAATACATATTTTACTAGCATTAAAAATTTTAACCATTGTTTCTCCTCTTGCTTGACCTTTATAGTTTGCTTTCAACAGGTCTGGAATTTTTACTCCTGGTTTTATATCCCCCCAGAATTTAAAGTTAAATTCCCTAAGTTCTAGAAGATATCGAATCCTATCTTTTGTAATACTTCCAACAAAACAAACATCAGAAGCAAACTCTAATTCTTCATGCTTTGTTAGCTTAATTTTTTTGTGAATTTCTGGGTCAACTGAGGATATTGGAAGAACAATAGTTTTTTTAGCTCCAATTTTTGTCCATAACCGTGCGTATGATTTGTCATTCTCAACCACATAGTCTATTAACCCCTCCGTAATTAACTTCTTCTCGGAAATGGTTGCTGAAACTACTGGATTTGTACCGGAAAAAAGTAAAATTTTAGCAGGATATCTACTCTTTATAAAAAAAATTGTCTGAGAAAAAAGAAATGTAAAACCACCAGAGAGTATAATAATATCTGGCTTAAATATAACGCATCTGATAATTAATTTTAAATTTTTTAAATAATTCCAAGGAATGAAATAAAAGTATTTATTTTCAGCTTTTTTAATTTTTTCATTTACTAATCCCAAATATTTTTCAAATTTTTCTCTTAAAATAATCGTTTTTTTTGGTAAAATAACTGGATCAGTATAGATAAATAGTTTATACTGAATACCTAATTCCTCAAACGCGTCTACCCAACTTTTTTGCCCCTGTCCTTTTAAAAGCGTTTTGGAATTTTGTGAGAATAATTCAAAGTAATGATGTATTGGAGCAACGAGCATTAATTTCATAACGATCTTAATCTTACCTGAACGATTGTAAGGTAAGTTAAAAAAAGAATTATTTGCGTAACAACAGATGACCAAGCAGCTCCCATAATACCAAACGTAGATATAAATGTGATCGTAAGCGTTACGCTTACTACAGCGCCCAATAAACTAACATAAAGGTAATCTTTTTGATGATGCATAGCGATTAATACTTTGTATAAAACTGCTGAGAGCGAAATGAATGGCACAGCAAGTATAAGCACCCTCAAAATAGGAATCGCATT
>CAZQSX010000025.1:0-18045 GCA_964596415.1 uncultured Gammaproteobacteria bacterium | reverse complement strand
TTAAATATTCTTCTTTTTTATCATAGACAAAGCCTTTCGTTAGTATTTCAGGTGTGCTTGCAAGTTGTCCAGTAGTTCCAGTGAGCTCAGTCAAGATAATCATAACTCCTTCTTTTGAGATTCTCGCCCTATCAACCACCACAAAGCTTTCGACCTCTTCACCCGTCATTTGATCCAAAAAGATTGTTGCGTTTTGTATCTTTTTACCAAATCGAGCAACCCCCGCACTAAAAATCAACTCCTGTCCACTTTCTGGTAAAAATACATTATTCTCAGCATGCCCCATATCTTTTGCAATTTGCCGATAAGCTACCATTTGCCTATATGTTGCCCCAATTGGAACAAGATATTTTGGATGTGTAAGCGACATGAGAAGTTTTACATCGTTTGAAGATCCATGTCCTGAAACATGAAATTCATCAGTAATATCTGAGTAAATTACTTTTGCACCCCTACGCGACAACAAATCTATCAACGCATAGATATTTTCTTCGTTTCCTGGAATTGGATCTGCTGAGAAAATAACAGAATCTCCCTTTTCAATTCGTATATCCCTGTCATCATTATTTGCAATTCTGGTTAGCGCTGATGATTCCTGCGCCTGAGAGCCTGCTACTAAAATCATTACCTGATTTGGTTTATATCGTGCTATTTCTTGTGGTCGTATTTCAAATTTCTTATTTAAATTCATATACTGTAGTGTTCTGCCAACATCTCGAGACTTTAAAAGCGATCGACCCATGAAACAGACTTTTCTTCCTTGTGAAACTGCAACTTCAATAGCCTGATTTAGCCTTGATATATTTGAGGAATACGTGGTAACAAATATTTTCCCTGGAGTTTTTCTAAAGGCCTCCTCAAATGAATCTTTAATAAATTGTTCAGACCTAGAATGTCCAGGCTTTTCTGCCCCTAAAGCATCTGAAAAAAGACACGTAACTCCTTCTGCTCCCGCCTTTGCAATTTTTAAAAGCTCTGATTCTTTTCCGTCAACCGGAGTAAAATCAAATTTATAATCAGATCCATGATAAAAATTACCAGCAGGTGTTTTAATAAAAAGATTTGCTGCATCAATTATTGAATGGGTCATTCTAATAAATGTTACGTTAAAAGGTCCAATTTGAAGCGGTTTATCTGTAAAATTTACAACTGTTACTCTTGAATCTACACCAAATTCTTTTAATTTATCGTTTGAAAGTGCGGCGGTAAGCACAGATCCATACACTGGAAATTTTGGAAGCTGAGGCAAAATAAAAGGGAGGGCTCCAATATGATCTTCATGTCCATGAGAAAGACACATTCCGACAATTCTTTTTCCGTTTGCTAATTCTTTTTTAAGATTGGTAACATCAGGAATAAGAAGATCAACTCCAGGAAGTGAACTATCAGCAAATCCTATCCCACAATCAACTATAAGGATCTCATTTCCTATGGTATAGGTGTACATGTTTTTTGTAACATCTCCAATACCTCCAATTGATGTGAAAATTAACTCATTGTTATTCATTTTTAATATTTAAAACTTCAAATTATTTCTCACCACTGCGGAATAAATTGTCGCATATTTTGTTCTGATAATACAAAGGGCTGTCCTTTAGGTAGTTTACCATCTAGCTGATATAATGCAACTTTTCTGACCAAATCTTGCGATAAACGCTGCAGACTTCTTATACCTGGATCGTATCCTAATGGGCGCACAACCTCTGGCCAGAGCGCATCTGGAATCTGGACTGAGTTAGGTTGAAAACCAGACTCTCCAAGAACTTTTGGCATCAGAAAGTTTTTTCCTATAATAATTTTTTCTTGATCCGAATAAGATGGCATTTGAAGAACCTCAAGTCTATCTAAAACCGCAGTTGAAATATCTTTTGTGTTGTTACTGGTAGCAACAAATAAAACATTACCTAAATTAAATGGGTAATCTATAAAATGATCTACAAACGCTTTGTTTTGTTCCGGATCCAAAAGCTCTACTAAAACCCCCATTATGTCTCCCCTTGCTTCCTGGGAAACACGATCAATTTCATCAAGCAGTATTACAGGGTTATTTGTTCCAGCCCTTCTCAGCGCTTTTACTAAAAGTCCTGGCTCAGCATCTGGTGAAAACCTAGATTGACCACGAAGAAGTGACGCGGCACCCATTCCTCCAAACGGAATACGTTCAATTTTACGCCCTAATGCTTCTGCAATTGAATATGCGATGGTTGTTTTTCCAACACCTGCAAGGCCAACGAGTGAAATAATTGGAGCCCTGGAAAAGTGTCCGACACCCATTCCTTGTTGTTCTTTTAAAATCATGATAGATAAATACTCAAGGATTTGCTCCTTAACTTGAGTCAAGCCATAATGATTTTTATCTAGCACTTGTCTTGCATGATTTAAATCTAAAATATCTTTTGTCTGAAGATTCCATGGCAAAGCAGTAATCCACTCAATATACCGGCCAATGTGATCAAGCTCCATAAAAAAACTTCCTTCGCGCTGAATAAGCTTCAGCCTTTCAATCATATGATTTGCCTTTTCCATCAAATCTTGCGGCATGGAAGCTTTTGAAAGAAGAGCTTCAAGACGTGCAATCTGAGGGGTAATATTTGAAGAATTATTGTTGTTTGAATTTGAAGTCAAACCATTTCCGTTTGTATTATTTTGACCACTTAAATTAAGCGGATACCCTTTATCCATAAATATTTATGAACAAAGAAGTATTTCTTTGTCCATATAGAATCAGTATATAGGAAATTGAATTATTGAACAAGAAAATTACAGTATCTTAAATTTACCTTCGTGGTCTTCTGGAGCCGGTGCCTGAATATTGGGAACCAAATTCATTTCTAATGCCGCCTTGACCTGAATCTGAACGTGGTCCTCGTGGTGCCCCTCCAGAACGTGGTCTATATTCTCGCTTACCAGAAGCGCTCCCAAAGGATCTTGACCGATCATCTCTACCTCTGCTTCCAAAGCTTCTACCGCCTGATCTATCATCACGCCTATCAAATCTTGGTCTTTCTTCTCTTTGTCCACGATCTTCACCTTCTGCGCCGCCTCGTCCTGAACTTGTCGAAGAATCTTTTTTCTTATCTGCGTCTTCTCCAAAAAGCATGGATAGATTTACTCTTCCCTGATCATCAATCTCTTTTACTCTCACTTTCACTTTTTGACCAATTTCTACTACATCTGCTGGGTCCTTTACATATTCTGTGGACATCTCAGAAACATGCACGAGTCCTTCTTTACCAGGTAACACTTCTACAAATGCTCCAAAATTAAGAAGTCGTTTTACTGTTCCTTCAAATTCCTCTCCAGGAGTTAGTTCATGCGTAAGACCTTCA
This sequence comes from uncultured Gammaproteobacteria bacterium, assembly GCA_964596415.1. GTDB lineage: Bacteria > Patescibacteriota > Microgenomatia > Levybacterales > GWA1-39-11 > JAGORM01. The sequence goes on along the minus strand of CAZQSX010000025.1, from coordinate 14,716 downwards.
ATCCATTCAGTTGCTTTTTTAACAGATTCCTCGTCAATTGCTGAAATACTCACACTTCCATCATCTTCAACATCAACCTGTGCACCAGTTGTTGCAATAATGCTTTTTATCATTTTTCCACCTGGACCTATAAGCCCTCCTATTTTTTCAGGGTCAATTTTAATCATTTCAATTTTTGGAGCATGCTTTGAAACATCTTTTCTTGCATCTGGGATAACTTTTAACATTGCTTTTAGCACTTCAAGTCTTGCATTTTTTGCATCTGTCAGAGTTTCCTCAATCACAGCGTCTGTAAGTCCGGCAATTTTTGTGTCCATTTGAATTGCCGTAATGCCTTTTTCTGTTCCAGCAACTTTGAAATCCATGTCACCTGAAAAATCTTCAAGACCTATAATGTCTGTCAAAACTGTTGTTTTATCTCCCAACGTCATAAGTCCAATTGCTATTCCTGCAACTGGCGCAATAAGAGGAACTCCTGCATCCATTAATGAGAGTGTTGATCCACAAACTGATGCTTGAGAAGTAGATCCATTTGAGCTCATGGTTTCAGAAACTACCCGGATTGCATAAGGAAATACCGAAGTATCAGGAATAACAGCTTCAAGCGCACGCTCAGCAAGCGCTCCATGGCCAATTTCACGTCTATTTGGAGACATCATTCTTCCTGTTTCACCAACAGAATATGGAGGGAATGAATAATGATGCATGTAGCGTTTTTTTCCTTCCCCTTCAGGTCCTTCTAGTAACTGCTCCATTGAAGTTGCACCTAATGTTGCAACTGATAACACCTGTGTTTCTCCTCTTGAGAAAAGAGCTGATCCATGAGTTCTTGGAAGAAGTCCGACTTCTGCTGAAATTTTTCTAATCTCCTTAATTCCTCGACCGTCTGGTCTCTTCCCCTCATTTACAATCATCTCCCTAACGGTTTTTTTAAAAACATAATCAACTGCTGCTGCAATTTTCTTTTTGTCATCTATATTTTCTTTTTCAATGTCATAAATTTCATCTATAATTTTTCCAAGCTCCCCACCAACTTCCCTAGTTACACCGTCTGAAATAAGCTTATGCATCTTATCTTTATAAGACTTTTCAACAAGCATTTTAACTTCATCAAGTTTTTCATCCTTTTGAAGTTCAACCTTTTTTTCTCCAATTTCTTTAACCATGTCATTAATAAAATCAATGACTTTTGCGTTAAATTCTTTTGCTTTTTTAATTCCATCTATGAAATATTTTTCCTCAACCTGTTTTGCTCCAGCCTCAATCATGATGGCACGATCATTCAAAGATGAAACAACTAAATCCATGTCTGAAAATTCGTATTCGTTCACATGGGGATTTACGACAAGCTCTTCATTTCCATTTTGACGAATAAGCCCAACACGAGACGCACCAATTGGACCATTCCAAGGTATTTTTGAAACTGCTAAAGCTGCTGAAACGGTAACAAGAGATAAAACGTCTGGATCATGTTCTCCATCAACTGATAAAATAGTTATAACAACTTGTACGTCCTTTTTTAATTCTTTTGGAAATAGAGGTCGAATAGATCTATCAATAAGTCTTCCGGTTAAAACTGCGTCATCCGTTGGTCTTCCTTCACGTTTTACCCAACGACTTCCTTTAATTCTTCCACCTGCATATAGTCTTTCTACATACTCAACTGAAAGAGGGAAATAATCAAGTGTGGTATCATTTGCGCCCATAACAACAGTTGCAAGAACCATGGTATCTCCCATGCGTCCCATAACTGCGGCTGATGTTTGCTCGGCAAGAAGTCCTGTCTCAAGCGTAATGCTTCGACCGTTAAACTCTAGTGTCTTTTTAAATTTTTTTAACATGTATTTGTGGATATATGAGGATTTAGCTCAAAATATCAATATTTTTCCTATTCGTTCTTTACAACGAGGGCTAATTCAATCCGAATTTACTTCCAATTCCTCCCGCTCGTTTCTTATCCATTTTAGTAAGAAAGTTAAACAACCTTCTTCTTTTAGATAGCATATTTAAAAGTCCACGCCTACTGTGTGAATCTTTTTGATGGATTTTTAAATGAGATGCAAGCTTTTCAATTTTATGGGATAAAAGTGCAATTTGCACCTCAGGAGATCCTGTATCACCATCTACTGTTGCAAATTCTTTAATAATCTGTTGTTTATCGTCAGTTGAAAGTGCCATAATTGCGATTTTCTTTTTGAGCAATTATATGTTGAGCCTCGTTCCGCCTTGGCGGAATGAGTTGAACATATTTTCTAAGATTAAATCGGGTTTTTCTGAAGCGCCCGATTATTTCCTTATTCTTTAATCTAAAGTGTATTATATCAGATCACTCTTACAATAGCAATTACAAAGAACTTTTAGTTTTTATTACTTTTGAAAACTTTGGGGGTGAACCAATCACTTGGCGCTTGATCTTCTGTTGGAATTTGAGGCTCTTCTACGGTTTCTTCAGGCATTTGAGGTGTAGGCATGTTTTGAAGCTGAGATTTAATCTCATTCAAACGGTCGTCTTGATTCATATTCATATTATTTTGTGGCTGAGTAAAGCCCTGAGCGGGAGACTGAAATTGAGGCTGTTGAAATGAATCTTGCACCTGATCTTCAAACTGTTGTGGAGTAGTTTTTGGCTGATTAGCTTCATCAGCATCAAAAGGCATATTTTGGAAACTCTGTTTTTTAAATGGGTTTTGTTTTGGAAAATTCTGAGCACCAAACTGTTTTCCTTGAACATGTTGCGGATTAAACTGTTTTTGTGAGGCTTGTTGCCCACCAAACTGCTGCTTAGACTGTTGTTTTTCTCCTAACATCTGAAGGGATGTATCTTTTTGCCTATTATCAATCTTTTGCATACGTCTAATAGCTCCTTTTTGCATAAGAACACCTGCCACTTCAAAAGCAAGCGGAGACGTCTTTGGTGAAGAAAAGTTATGAGTTGCGCTCATAATTCCATCTAATAAATTCTGCGCAACATCAAATTCAACCTGCATCCCTAATATATCTGTAATTTTTGCAACCATCTCAGATAAAGATGAATAAGAAGGATCTACTAAAACTACATCTCCAAATTGAGCATTTTGAGAATTGTTATCAATATTTATTATCTTCGTTACAGAAGGATCAACTAACCCCTGCAATCCAGATACATCTGAAATTCCTACCGTTATCACAAGACTTGGCGCAGACCCTTGCCATATATATCTAATATCTTTTTCGGAAAAAGAAATGCCATTTGTTTGCGCAAAAAGATTCACATTAAGCCTATCACCCTCAATATTATAGGAAACTTTTTCAATTTGACCTTCTGTGTACGGAAACGAAACAGTAAGTGTTTTTGAAGATCCGGTAAAACTTTTCCTAATTTGATCAATTCCAACTAAAGATGAGTGTTCAACTATGGGATCTTTTAATGAGACTACTTGAGAATTTTTTCCTGAATCCTGAAGAATAAGCGCAATAGAAAGTGCTGCAGCCACAGAATCCATGGTTTGATTCTCAGAAAGAACCACTCCTATACTTTGAGCTGCACCTAAGAGCTCCTGAACTTGCTGTTTTTGCTGTGAAATACTGTCATTCATATCCTGCCAAAGAAAATAAGAAAGTTACATAGCTAAAATAGTCACATAGCTTTAAACTGTTCTAGCTATTCAACCATTCAAGCTATTTCTCTTTTATTTGCTATGGGATAATAGCACATCCCCAACCTGGAAGTCAACTAGGGGAGAAAGCGTAACGCCGCACTCAAGACCTTTTGCAACTTCCTTAACCTCTGCCTTTCCTCTTTTTAGAAGCGTTATTTTTGACCTTCCAACCTCAATATCTTCTCTTGTTATAATTATTGGATCATTCAAGGCTAGACGTCCTTCTAAAATCTTTACACCAAGAATTTTACCAACTGCAGTAGGGAATTCCGCTATGATATCAGCTTTTCCTCTAATTTTAATTTCCTCCTCCTGATGTATTCCAAGAAGTGCATCGTCCAATTCTTCAAGAAGCTTATATATAATAGTGTAGGTTTTGTAAAATACGCCCTCATTATCTGCAAGCACCTTTGCATCTTTTGAAACTCCAACGTTAAAACCCAATACTAATGCGCCTAAATCTTTTGCTTTTAAAATATCTGATTGACCAATATCCCCTTGCCCTTCGCTAGCAATAATAATCCCTTCAGGTAAAGAACCTTTCAAAGCATCCATCTCGCCAGATGTCTCTGTTTTGAGAATAACAACCATTCCCTCTTCTTTTTTCTCACTAAAAAAGTTTGCAAAATCAAAATTTTCATTCGTTTTTGCAATCTCTGCGATTTTTTCTGGCTCCATTTTTTTGTCTGAAATAACAGATCCTATTGGCAAAACACCACTAAGCCCCAATATTTCAACACCTGTACCAGGCTCTGCTAATGTAACTATTTCCCCATCTGAATTAAATAACGCACGTATCTTCCCAACCTCTTTTTCATATCTAAATAGTCTAGAATTTGAATTAATAGTTCCCTGCTTCACAATAACAGTAGAAACTGCACCTCTTTTTTTATCCAATTTTGAATCTATAACAACACCTAAAAACTCTTTCTTTTCATCTTTTCTCATCTGGGACATGTCATACACAAGAAGAATTAAGTCTAATAAATCTTTTATCTTATCTCCAGTTTTAGAAGAAACACCAATCCAAGGAGTTTCACCGCCTAAACCCTCAAGAAGCACTCCTTCCCCCATAATCATTTGTTTCACTTTTTCAACCTGGGCTGTTTCAAGGTCAGTTTTTGTAATAACAACAATATATGGAACCTTTGCTGCTTTTATTTTTTCTATGGCTTCTTTTGTTTGAGGTTTAATCCCATCATCTGCTGCAACTATAAGAAGTGCAATATCTGCCGCATTCACTCCCTGAGATCTCATCTCAGAAAATGCCGCATGCCCGGGTGTATCTATGAATGTAATTGTACGAATTGATCCTTCATGTTCAATTTCTATTTCAGATGTTCCAATCTTCTGAGTGATTCCTCCATGTTCTCCACCAGCAATATCAGACTTTCTAATAGAGTCAAGCAGAGATGTTTTTCCATGATCTACATGACCCAATACGGAGACTACTGGAGGGAAACTTGAAGATTTTTGTACATCTGCGTTTTTTGTATCCATACTATTTGTGAAATTTTAAATTTATAATTTTTAACTTTTATTGAATTTCTAAAATTTAAATTTTCAAATTTAGATTTCATTTCAAATTACTTGCCCAGAGCAATGCTTCTTGCGAAGAGCGAATTTCAAATTAAAAATTTATATTGCTTTTTCAGCAGCTTCTTCTTCTGGAGCATCTTTAGGGGTGTTTTCTACTTCATTCTCCTTTTGTTCAAGCACAGTTGCCTCTTTTGCAAGCTCTGTTGCGGGTGGTAATTCTTCCTCAGGCTTTTCTTCAACCATCTCAATTGAAGGCTCTCCCGGAGCATCTTTTACTTCAATATTATATTCCGTAAGTTTTGACGCAAGTCTAACATTTTGTCCGTCACGCCCAATAATAAGTGGAAGTTCCTCTTTTGGCGCTGTAACCTCTGCCATTTTTTCTTTTTCATTTACAGTAACCGTGAGATTTTTAGCTGGTGAAAGCGCATTTTCAATAAATTTTGCAATATCTGCTGATCCTTGAATAACATCAATCTTTTCAAGACCATCAAGCGCATCAATTACAGCCTGTATTCTTACACCTTTTTGCCCTACGCATGAACCAACAGGATCAATACCAGATTGTTTTGTGGAAACTGAAATTTTTGCTCTTCCGCCTGGTTCTCGAACTACTTTATCAACAATTACTGCTCCGCTTGCAACCTCAGGTACTTCACGCTTCAAAAGCCCTTCAATAAGTCCTGGGTGTGTTCTTGAAACAAGTATCTCTCTGCCTTTTTCTTCTGAAATCTCAGTAATATAAACCGGCATTTTTTTATTTAAAAAGTAGGATTCGTTTTGTATCTTCTGTGATGCGGGAAGTACTGCCTCTGCTTTTCCGATATCTACAATAATGTTAGGACCTGCAAATCTAAGAATCATTGCATTCACAACGGTTCCTATTCTTTTTGAATACTCACCAATTATTGCGTCTTTCTCACGTTCACGAATTTTTTGAAGTAGAACCTGTTTTGCTGTTTGAGCAGCAATTCTTCCAAACCCTGGAGGAGTTATATCTTTTCCATCTTTAAGAATTTTTGTCTCACCTGTGTTTTCATTTAAATCAACTGAAAAAACGTCATCTTCTTCTTCTGATGGATTATCTTTCCTGTATGCTGCAAGAATTGCCCCTTTTATTGTCTCTATAATAATAAGAGGATCAACTCCACGCTCTGTAGCGATTTGATTTAAGGCAAGTGCAAATTCTGATCTTTGTAATACAGCCATATATTTTTTCCTTTTCTAAAAATAACGGCGGGCTTCTTTCCCACCGTATCTTGCTCTCTATTATACACCTTTTGGCTAAATTAACAAGTCATTTAGCACTTTTTAAAGCAGAACTTTTAATTTTAGACGTGTTCTGATACCATAGACTTATCATGAAAAGCTTATTGCAGCGGTTTAAATTTATTGGTAAAAAATCCTGGGGAATATTTAAAAAGTTTTCACTCAAAAAAAAGATCATAGCAATACTCATTTTTATTATATGTATTATCGTGGGAGTTCAAATAATATCTACGCTTACAAAAAAACCTGGCTATACGCTTACAAAAGTCGAGAGAAAAAATATCACAGAAATCGTTACTGAGACAGGAAGCATTAATGCAGGTGGAGTTGCACGTGTGTATTCACCAGCAAATGGTGTCGTGGAAAACGTATATATTTCAAATGGTGATACGGTAACTGAAGGACAAGAATTATTCACGGTAACAAGTAGCGCTACAGAGCAAGAAGCACAAGCAGCGTATGCTAACTATTTAACTGCAAAAACTTCTCTTGATGCTGCTCAGGCAAATCTTTACGCGTTGCAATCCACTATGTTTGACGCATGGAACACCTATAAAAATTTGGCTGAAAATGATACGTATGAAAACAGTGATGGAACGCCAAAAAATGATAGCCGTACACTTCCTGAATTTCACATAGCGCAAAAAGACTGGCTAGCAGCAGAAGGCAAATATAAAAATCAACAAAGCGTCATCTCACAAGCACAGGCTGCAACCTCATCAACATGGCTTCTCTATCAAGCAACACAAAACGCAACCGTAAAAGCTCCTGCATCAGGAATTGTTTCAAATCTTTCTATTACAAACGGCTCAACTGTGTCAATAAATTCTGTGGCTGCCCCCACAAAACCAGCGTTATCAATCATAAATTCTGGCACAACTGAAATATCGGTGGGACTTGTAGAAACAGATATTTCAAAGGTCAAACCTGGGCAAATAGTCAAAATTGAGATAAGTGCGATAAGAGATAAAATATACAAAGGAACCGTAGAACGAGTGGACATGATTGGAACAAGCGACCAAGGAGTTATAAGATATAACGCATACATAGAGGTTACAAATCCAGATGAAAAAATAAGGCCAGGCATGACTGCAGATGTGGTAATCATAACAAATGAACTGCAAAACGTTCTCTCAGTTCCAAACTCAGCGGTAAAACCATATCAAGGAGGACGTGCAGTAAGGATTCTTGGGAAAAATAAGGAAATTGAGTATGTTGCTGTAAAAATAGGCATTAAAGGTGAAAAATATACACAAATTATAGATGGTGTATCAGAAGGTCAAAACGTAATTACCTCATTATCCAACGAGCAAATCAAACGATCTGGGGGACTTTTTGGCAACTAAGAATGACGACTCCATTAATTCATTTAGAACGTGTTACAAAACGGTACCCGCTTGCAAACGGAGAGTTTTATCAGGCGCTAGACGGCATTACTCTTTCCATAAAACAAGGTGAATTTATTGCAATTATGGGACCTTCTGGATCCGGAAAGTCGACCATGATGCACATTTTAGGAGCGCTTGACACCCCTACAAGCGGTACCTATGCATTTAATGGGAAAAATATTGCATCTTATACTAATGACCAACTTGCTGAGATTAGAAATAAAGAGATTGGGTTTGTCTTTCAAGCATTTAATCTACTTCCCAGAACAACTGTTTTAAAAAACGTTGAACGCCCAATGATGTACGCTGGAGTAAAGCAAGCTGAACGAACAAAACGCGCAATGGATGCACTCAAGCTTGTTGGAATCGCAGATAAGGCAAACAATTTGTCAAATCACATTTCAGGCGGACAAATTCAAAGAGTTGCAATAGCAAGAGCAATAATTATGGATCCTTCCATTTTGCTCGCTGATGAACCTACCGGCAATCTAGACAGTAAAACCTCCCATGAAATTATGAAGTTTCTAGAAAAAATTAATCGCGAAGGAAGAACAATTGTTCTTATTACCCATGAAGATGATATCGCAAAATACGCAAAGCGAATAATACGACTTGTTGATGGAAAAATAATCTCTGATACAAAAAAGTAGTTATATGTTCAACTCGTTCAGCCAAGGCGGAACGAGCCTCAACATATTTTTTTAAATTAATGAGATATTAGAAGAATATTAAAAAAATGGAATATAAAGAAATCATACAATCTGCTTTTCAATCCTTGAGAAGAAATGTATTAAGAACAAGTCTTACCATGATTGGCATTATTATTGGAATTACCGCAGTAATACTTATCTATTCGATAGGTCAAGGAGCAGTTGCGTTTATCACAAATGAGCTTGCATCATTTGGAACTGATTATTTTCAGATTAATCCAGGAAGCAGCACCATAAGCTCATTTGCGGGAGCAAATACGCTTACCATGGATGATGTTGAGGCAATTAAACAAGATTCCTCACTTACAAATATCAAAAGCGTTGCTCCAATTGCTCTTGCCTCCGTCACCGTTTCCGCAAACGATGAAGAAAAAAATATTACCGTCTATGGCGTAACTACTGAAGCGCAGGAAATTTTAAGACCAGATATTGTTGAGGGAGAATTTATAACAGAAGATCAGCAAATCTCATCTGAGCGTGTTGCAGTAATTGGGATTGACGCCGCTGAAACGTTTTTTGGAGAAAATCCTTCTCCCGTTGGGGAAACTATCCGCATCAATAATAGGACATATCGGATTACAGGAATGCATGAATCTTCAAGTGCGCTGGCGGGTGGATTTATTAATAATTCAATATTTATCCCGCTTGATGTGGTAACAAATGAAATTCTCGGGGAAGAAAATTTAGGAGAAATTGACGTAAGCGTTTATGATCCAGATACAATAAACCAAACCATAGATGATGTTGAAATATTACTCAGAGATAAACATAATCTAGAGGGTGATGATGAAAATGACTTCAGAATTGCATCCGCGCAAGACATTATCTCAACAGTACAAACGATAACCGGATTATTAACTGCCATGATTGCTGGCATCTCAGGGATTTCACTTGTAGTAGGAGGTGTCGGAGTTATGAACATCATGCTTGTGTCAGTTACAGAACGGACAAAAGAAATCGGACTACTTAAATCAATTGGAGCAAAAGAAAAAGATATCTTAACGCAATTTATGGTTGAAGCAGTTGTTATGACATCTATTGGAGGATTTATTGGAATTATACTTGGAATAGCAGGCGCTTTTGTAGTATCTCTTGTTGCAAATATTCCATTTGTAGTAAGTATCCCTGCAGTTCTTATTGCTGTTGGTGTCTCTATGTTGGTTGGAATAGTATTTGGATTGTATCCGGCACGTCGTGCTGCAAAACTTTCTCCAATTGACGCATTACGATACGAATGATACAGGTATTTCAGGAAAAAATTTGGGAGTTTTATAATAAGAACAAGCGGGAGTTTCCATGGCGGAAGACTACGAATCCGTACCAAATATTAATTTCCGAAGTGATGCTGCAGCAAACACAGACTTCAAGGGTTATTTCAAAATACGAAGAATTTCTCAAAAAATTTCCAACGCTCGAGTCATTAGCAAATGCATCAAATACAGAGGTGTTACGAGTTTGGTCAGGACTCGGCTATAACAGGCGAGGATTATATCTAAAAAAAACAGCCGAAATTCTCACTTCCCATCACACCGGGAGTGATATCGAGGCTACACACGGGAAGGGAAATGATTGGTTAAATCCAAAGTTTCTGAAAACCCTTCCCGGAATTGGATCAAATACTGCTGGATCTATCTATGTATTCACCACAAACAAACCGCATGTTTTTATAGAAACAAACATAAGAAGGGTCTTTATCTATGAATTTTTCAAAAATCAAAAAGTTGTTTCAGATAAGGAAATTTTAAAGTTGGTTAAAAAATCCCTGCCTGCCGGCAGGCAGGCACGCGAATGGTATTACGCACTCATGGATTATGGAGCGTTTCTTGGAAAAACTGAAATTAATCCAAATAAAAAAAGTAAACAGTATGCAAAACAATCTAAATTTGAAGGATCTTTCAGGCAAACAAGAGGAAAAATATTAAAAATATTACTTAATGAAAATCCTATCACCATAACAAGTCTTCAAGAAAAAATAGCCTCAGATCATTTTCGAAAAGCACTACAAGCTCTTGAAAACGAAGGATTTGTAAGAATATTAAAAAATAACCAAATTCAAATTTGTTGACAAATAATTATTCTTTTGTGTAGAGTAAATACATGCAAAAAGGCAGGATTTTGCTTTATCTCCAAAGGAAGCAAGCTTTGCTTACCGTTTTTACGTTTCTACTCGTAACTTTTCTTCTTTTACAACTTCTTTTTCAAGCCACGCTTGATAAAAAAAATCACACGCAAAATTTTACAAAACAAGCTTATGCAAAATCTAAACCTACCGCCACAACTACTCCTTCTGTTTCACCAATAAAACCCATAGAAACAAAAAGTAAAACAAAAACCCTAAAACCCACCATTAAACCTGAAGCAATACAAAATGAGCCCACTATTCAACCCCACACGTCTCCCACGGATTTTATTTTATTAAAAGTAAATGAATATAGGCAGACGCTTGGTCTTTCAAGTGTGTCTCCAAATTCTGAAACATGTGAATTTGCAAAAATAAGAGCAGAGGAAATAGCGAGCTTAAACACATTTAATCATGATGGTTTTTCAAAACGTGTTTCAGAAAAAACTCTCCCCTATACCTCTTACACTGAAATTACTGAAAACATTGCTTACAATACAGATTACGCTGATGTAGTTAATAAATGGATAGCCTCACCTGGACATGCTGAAAATATGCAAAAAAATACTTCTTATGTTTGCATTGGGAAATTCGGCGATTACTATACCTATGAAGGCTTACAGCCATAAATGCCTTATTTACCAGGAAAAACTTTTGCTGGATTTCCTTCATTTAAAATTCTTTGTGTAACAGCATGCGTTGATTGACGTTCTTCCTCAAGCGCGCGCGCATGTAGAAAATTCACTTCATCTGCCTCCGGCTTCTTAACAGGGAATAACGGCTGAACTACACCTGTCTGTAAATCTTTTCGAAATGCATCTATCTCCGCCTGTGTTGGAGGTATTCTTGTGACGATTCCTTTCCCATCACTTGGTCCCATTCTATCTCCCCACATTTCTATTCTATTCATGCTTGCACCTCCCTTCTTCTTTTTTCACCAAAAACTACCTTTAACAATCTCTGCCCAACTCCTAATTGTTCAGGCTTATCTGGATGAAGAATCCTCTGTTGAGCTAAATATGCCTCTACTACTCGTTCTCGAATTATATCAGGGTCTGTCGGTTCAGCTCGTAAACCTCTAACCTCATGTCTTGGACCTTTATTAAACTCAATTTCTACCATAAAACCATGCTAACAGCACATTCCTTCCTTCGCTTGACTTGAAACCGCTTTTTTCAAGACATAATTCTGACAGTTCTTCTGTTTGATAAAAAGTACTTCCCGTACTACAATAATGCACATGATACATAATCCTATTGAAGTAACCTACCCAAAATCCTTCAGAGAAGAAGACACAGAAGTCTTATCTCATCTTTTGAAAAATAGAAGGTCAGTGGTATTAGTTGGCATGAAACGGGTTGGAATTAGCAACTTTTTAAGATTTTTTCTTTCCCATAGTCCACTCTCAACAACAAACCCGCACGAAAAATTTATAAATATTCCAGTTGATTTAAATGATTTAGTAGAAAGAGAAATTTTTCCATTTTGGATTTTAACGTTAAAACGGATATCAGACGTTGTCGATGAAACAATTCAAAATTCTTCAGTTAAAAAACGGGTTTCACAGCTATTTCTAGACAGCATCCAATCACGTGACGTATTCTTAACCATAGATAGTATTAAAAAGAGTTTGCTTCTTATAATCCATGAGGGATACCTTCCTACTATCTTTTTTACCCGGTTTGATAGAATGGTTGAAGCGTCTACTCCATCATTTTTTGCAAATTTTCAAGGTCTCTTAGATGCAACACACGGAAAACTCGCATATGTTTTTACCGGCGCAAGACCGCTTGACCAACTAGCTCCAAAAATTTTTACTAAACACGTCCTTTCTATTTTTGCAGATACCGTATACCTAAAACCTGCCAGAAGTTCTGATGTAAAAATAGTACTAGAAGCTTTTGTAAATGAATCAAAGCTCAATCTTGCGGAGGAGATCAAACAAAAACTACTGCAAATAGTTGATGGGTATAATCAATATCTTCAATATGCACTGATCATACTAAAAGAAAAAAATGAAAAAATACCGAAAGAATTATTTGATCTTCTTTTTTTAGATGAACGAATAGGTCTTCAGTCTGAAGAATTATGGGAAAGTTTGACTGAAAGTGAAAAAAAAGTATTAGAAAAAATAGTGCTTAAAAAAAGTGTCACAGAAGATAATGAAAAAGAAGCTTCATATCTTTTTAAAAGTGGATTTTTAAATGAAAAAAAGCAACTATTTAGTGTTTTATTTGAAGAGTATATTAAAGAAAAAATAAAATCAAAAAAAGATAATCACACTTTAGAACTTTCAAAAAAAGAACATATGCTTTTAACGTTTTTGGAAGGAAGAATTAATGATGTGTGTGAACGCGAAGAGATAATAGAATATGTATGGCCAGAAGCAGAAAGCCTTGGCGTATCAGATTGGGCAATTGATAGATTAGTATCAAGGCTGAGAGGAAAATTAAAACAGCAACATACGGGGTTTGAAATAATAACTATTAAAACCAGGGGTTATAAGCTGATATCAGAAGCGTCATAATATGAAAAATTCAATTATTTGTCCGCACTGTAAAAAAGATATTGAGCTCAATGAAGCTTTTAAGCATGAATTTCAAGAGCAATTTGAAAAAGATATAGAAAAAGTAAAAAAAGATACTGAAGAAAAACTTCGAAGGGAACTTGATGAAAAATCAAAGCTCGAACTATTAGACCTTCAGAAACAGTTAGATGAGCAGAAAAAGAAAAATGACGAATTTAGAGAACAGGAATTAAAGCTACGAGAGGAAAAAAGAAGACTGGAAGAAAAAGAAAAAGATATTGATTTAAAACTGGAAAGAAGATTAGATGAAGAAAAAAAATTATTACAAGAAAAAATCTTAAAAGAAGAGGAAAACAAACATCACCTAAAAGATTTAGAAAAAGAAAAAGTTATTACTGATCTAAAAAAAGCGTTAGAAGATGCACAAAGGAAAGCAAGCCAGGGATCTCAGCAAACCCAAGGAGAAGCTTTTGAATTAGAGTTTGAAGAAATCTTAAAAAAAGAATTTCCAAATGACATCGTCTCAGAAGTGGCAAAAGGAACAAGAGGTGGAGACATTATTCATGAAGTTGTGGACAGAAATGGTAACAATGTTGGAAAAATCTTATGGGAGTTAAAAAATACTAAAACATGGAGTGAGGGTTGGGTTGAGAAATTAAAAAATGACCAAAGAACTATTACCGCAGAAGATGCGGTATTAATAACTGAAGTGCTTCCGAATGATATGAAATCTAGTGGCGCATTTAGGAATGGTATTTGGGTTACTAACCGCGATTCTGTTATTGCAATAGCTTCAGTTTTACGCGCAAAACTTATTCAATTACACTACGTGAAAAGTGCGGGAAAAGGAAAAAATGAAAAAATGGATATACTTTTCACGTATCTTTCTGGAACTGAATTTAAGCATAGAGTTGAAGCAATTCTTGAGGCATGGACTGGGATGCAGGAAGATATTGAAAAGGAAAAAAGATATTTCTCCAACAAATGGGCAAGAGATGATAAACATATCAGACAAGTAATTGACAACACTTTAGGAATGCGAGGAGACATGGAAGGCATTATGGGAAGTGCACTACCGGAAATAAAAGGGTTGGATTTACTTGAGTCAAGCGCAGATTAAGTTTCCCTACTAAATCTTTCCTTTAATCTGTCAGCTGCAGCATTTATTTTACCCAACCTTAAACTATCTCCTCCTTTATCAGGATGGTACACATTTGCAAGACCTTTAAGCATATTTCTAACAATAATTTCTTTTTGTACACCATTCAATCCATTGAAGATCCTGGAATCAATTCCCAACGTTTGAAGATCAGGATCAGAAGTAGGCGGTGCACCCTCTGAACTTTTCGCCGCAGCTTGAGCCCGTAATCTCATATTTTCTTGTTGTAAGCCTTGAACGTGCCTTTGAGACTCTCCAAGCATTCTCTCGGCAGTCTCTGCTCGACGAGTTAATTCACTAATTTTTCTATTATCAGCTTCTCCTCCCTGAGAAACATTTCTCAAGGCTTCTTCTGCCTGTTGAGCCC
>CAZQSX010000024.1:12985-18750 GCA_964596415.1 uncultured Gammaproteobacteria bacterium | reverse complement strand
TGGTTCAAGCGAAATATTTGCTTGCCCTTTTTCATTATCAAAAAATCGCCAGCCTGCTTGTTCAAGCAGTTTGTTTATTTTTATGCGTGCTTTTGCTTCTTTTTGCATAGTTTTCTAAATTCTCGTTTGTGGTTATTTTAGCACTATTTGTACATGGTTGCGAGGGTTGTGCGGGATATTAGTTTTTTTCTTTTCCCTTCTCCTTTTCCTTCTCCCTGTCATACTTCTCCAGTAGATTTTTTATTTCCTCTTTTGAAATGAGAACTTCTCTGGGCTTTATGCCTTCCGCCGGTCCCACTATTCCATTTTCCTCCAGTTGTTCTAAGATTTTTGCCGCGTGGTTAAATCCTATCTGAAGCTTTCTTTGCAAAAGCGATGAAGAGACTTTATCATATTGAATGGCAATCATAACCGCTCTATCATAAAACTCATCCAATTCATCAGGGTCTTCATCTTCCATATCTGAAAAATGAGGCTGCTCCTGCAAAAATTTCTCAATTTGCGCAACTTTTTTCTCAAGCTTCTTAATGCGTTTTTCCAAATCCTCACTCATACCATCATTCTAGCACACACCCCACCCCAAACCATCAACAAACATTCGTTTCTTGGATAATGCATTTGTGCTTAGTTGCGAGGGTTTGCACATCTTTTTCTCAAAAGAAATATAATTCAATTTTTCTCTTCCCGTTCTTTAATATTTGTTAGGCTTTAAATTTCTGAAGGAAATCCGAGGGTATCTTCTATTTTTAAAATTCTTTTTTCATGGTTCACATCTGTTTCATCAAAACGTCTAATTGCAACACTTAATGTTTTTTTTAGATAATTTAAATCTTTTTTGATAGGCTTCAGTTTTTGCTCAAGTTTCTCTTCAAGCTTCTCTTCAAGTTTTTGTTCAACCACTTCAACTACAACTTCTTTTATTTGTTGAATGTCAGATTTTGTAAGCATAATCCTATTATGAGTAATTCCTAGTGAGTTTTCAATACGATTTCTCATAGTTCGAATTTACGGGTAAAAATTGGTATAATTCTAAAGTTCGAATATATTGGGATGTCGCCCGCCTGCATCGCTATGCGAGCATTGCGGGCAGGTCTAATGGTAGGACTTATGTATTACACGTACGTTCTCGAAAGTTTAAAAGATAAAAAGTTGTATATTGGTTGGACCGATGATTTAAAGAACAGAGTATGCGAACATAATAAAGGAAATGTTGATTCAACGAAAAGTAGAACGCCATTTAGGTTAATTTATTATGAGGCTTGTCTAAAAAAAGAAAATGCAATTAGAAGAGAAAAACAACTGAAAACAGGTTTTGGCAGGACCTATTTAAGAAGAAGGGTTTAGCATATTGGGATGTCGTCTAATGGTAGGACCGCAGCCTTTGGAGCTGTGTATTCTGGTTCGAATCCAGGCGTCCCAGCCAATTACCATCTTTTGCTCGCGAAGCTATTACCTCAAAGCCATTATGCAGGCTAGGAATGAGTTTTCCGTCTCTTAATTTGAGGTTCAAAAATACAAAGTTAAGTAATTCGCGTTTCTCTTCCTGTAAAAGCATTTCGTCATATATTTGTCGCCCTTTTTGTGAAAGTTCAAAAATGTTAATTCCTAATTCTTGGTAGTTTATGTTTGCTTTGGCATGTTTACCTAATGAAGTAAGGATATCTTCAAGCTCCTCCTTGTATTGATTATGTTTTTCTTCGTAAAACTCTTTTGTTATATTTCCATCAAGCCGGTCATCATATAAAGCACTTAGTCTTTTTTCAACTTGTTTCTTTTTATTCTCCAATTCTGAAGTTAAAGAAGTGTAATAAGTAGATTCCTCTTTATGACTTTCTTTCAGCGCTTTTCTAACCCATTCCAACAGCCTGGGGTTTGTAATTTTGAAATTGTCCAAAAAATCTACAACCTGTTCTTCTAATTCTTCTTCTCTGGTATATTTCTTTTGCTTACAGGAATTATTGTATTTAGTGCAGTGGTAATAATTATGTCCTTTTTGAGTCTCAACAGTAATTGACCTGCCACAGGAATCGCAAATTATTAATCCTCCACCCAATAAATAACTATGCTTTCTGTATTTTCCAGCTTTGATTTTGCGTTGTAGACGCTCCTGAACACTATGAAATAATTCCTTTGAAATTAAAGGGGGATGTTTTGCTTCAGGATAAAGTTTACCTTTGAATATAAACTGCCCGCAATAAAATGGGTCAGTTAAAAGTTTATGCAGCTCGCTAGTAGATATTTTCTTTCCGTTTATCTTCCAGCCTTGGAGAAACAATTCGTTGGAAAGAGTTCGCAAAGTATAGTTGCCAGTATTGTAAGCTACAAATGCCATCTCAATATATTTAGCATCTGATTTTTCAGTATCTACAAACCAGGTCTTATGTCCAACATCCCCAACACTTTTATAGCCCCTCTTATGGTTTCCAGGAAAATGACCTTGCTCGGCTTTTTCATTCATTCCCTTTTTTGTTTCCTCAGACAAATTATTGCTATATTGTCTTGCCATTGCTAAATAAATATCCCACATAAATTTCTCATTTGATTTAGCATTCTTATGAATAATTAAATTCTGCTTAACAAAGTGTATCTCTCTATGTTCATTTTCGTTTACCCAATCATCAAGCTTTACGCTATCCTTGAAATTTCTAGAAATTCTGTCAACTTTCTCACAAAGAACAACTGTTATTTCAGGATGGGAATTAAGATGTTGCAACAACAAGTTAAAAAGTTTTCTTTCTTGTTTTCCGCTAGCGCTTTCAGGAACTGAAAATTTCTTAGTGATTAAGAAGTCCTTTTTTTCAGCATATTCTTCTAGGAGCTTTTCTTGTGCCGGTAGAGAATATCCTTCTTCAGCTTGTTCTCGCTTAGAAACTCTTGATAATAATACTGATTTTATGCTATTCTGAAGATAATTTTCCTCCTTTTCACTGTCCTTGTCAATGAGGCTGACGGGATGATTTCCGAACTTAGAACTTCTATATAAAATGTCAAAATATCCCACAAGAAAATGGGCAAACCGAGACAAGTCATCACTGTTTAATTTCAAATTAAACTCTTCCCTTAAAATAATATCCAAATCATTTATTGTCTTTTTGCTTAATTGCATATCACTTATTTTCAACTGCCAATAGCTCAGCCAAACACCCCTCTATCAAAGCCTTAATGGACATTCCTGAGCTTTTTGCTTTTGATTTGAGCAACTGATGCAGCCCTGCATCAATCCTTACCTGTTTTGTTAATTTTTTGTCAACTTTTTTATTCATTCTTGTCATTATTATTTGAATAACCATACAACGATGTATGTTTTCTCTTATATGCTTCAAGTCTCTTTTGTGCTGCAGTTTGATATTTAACTACTCCAGTAAAATATGCACCCATTGTTTTTTTAATAATTCCCATGTGCTTTGCCAATAATGTCTTTTTTAAGCAGTTTTTAAGAAAGTCTAACCTTCGTTTCTTTGCAAGCATCTCGTAATAAGCTAAATTTTCTTCATCTCTTAATAAAACTGATAAATACATGCCGGCCTCATGCTTATATATGGGGAAGTCTGTTGTTAAACATACTTCCTTTCCTTTAACAGAAAAACCTTTCCTTTCGGAAAACATTTCGTTAATGTCCTTCTTATCTTCTTCAGATAAATCATTACTATGTTCTTGATTAAGTCTTGTGCCTTTCATTTCCATCCATCTCTCCTGTGGGGACTAAAACATATCCCTTTCCTTCACAACCTTGGCATACTTTTATTCCATGACGAAGACTTCCGAAACCATTGCAGACAGGACATTCCTGAGCGTAGTATTGAGGTTTAATTTCTATTACTTTTACTTTTTGTTGATTATCCATCCTTACTCCTTCAAAAAAAAGAACAGGTCAAAACTAAAAATGAACCCAAAGGTTCAAATTTAGCGTTTTCCCGTCCTCCTTCAAGGGAGTAATTCTGGTAGTGGGGCTAAATTTACTCTATGAAGATGATATAGCTCAAAACTACACTAAGTCAACCCCTTTTTTTTATCGTGTCAATAAACTATATAAGGGAGGCTATTTATCGTGTCGGAAAACTCCTTCCGATGGCCAAAACTTATTAAAAAATGAGCTGTATAATACATTTATAAACAAAAAACTATTAAAATTCGTCAAGAATCAATTCATATTAGATGAAAATGGGATACATGGAATTCCTCACTGGGAAAGAGTTGAGAGAATTGGATTATATTTAGCTAAAGGAACTAAAGCTGATAAGAAGGTTATAAGTCTATTCGCTTTGCTGCATGATTCTCAAAGAAAAAATGAAGATAAAGATTCCAACCATGGATTAAAATCTGCTAGCTTTGTGCATCAACTTTATGAAACTGGAATAATAAGAATTACAAAACAACAACTTCAAGAACTTGTATATGCATGCAAACATCATAGCGATAGACACGCTAAAAGCGATAACATTACAATTCAGATTTGCTGGGATAGTGATAGGCTGGATTTATTTAGACTGCACATACAACCAGACCCATCATATCTTTTAAGTGATGTGGCTAAAAAGCCGGAGTCATTGGAATTTGCTCAAAGCCTTTTTATATAGTCCCTAAAAACCTCTTCACAGGCTCTTTTTGCTGTCCCGTTAAATTCTAAAACAGGTCAGAAAGTTTAATTTTTAATACTCTAGCTAACTTATCCGCAGTTTTTATAGAAGGAACTCTTTGCCCTTGTTCAATAAAACCTATGTAAGTGGCAGAAACTCCAATCATCTCGGCAACTCTCTCTTGAGTTAAATTCTTATTCTTCCTTGCTTTTTTAATTTCCTGACCAATGCTTTTTATTTTTCTAGCATTTACCCTCATTCATAAATTATCTCTTCACTCGTTGAATATAACCTCAAACTATTTGTTAGGATTTATGCTAAAATCATGGATAGAACTTTATCCTAACTATTTGTTGTGATTAGGAAGTAGATATGGATTTTTTTACAAATCTTATAAGGGATATTAAGACAATTAAGTTTGCTTCAATCGTTGGCTGGGGGATTGCCATATGGCTAGTTATTCTCGTTTTTGGCATGAGTCAACCTTATCCGGCTAACTTCATGACTACAACAACAATTTTTTTTCTATTTATAATAATTTATGGATTTAATGGGGAAATTAATAGGCTTAAAAAAGAACTCAAAGAAAGAGATGAGCAGATACATTCTCTCCTGAAGGAAAAATATAAACCCAATAGCTAGCCTCCGTAGCTTTTCTTCCTCATTTCAATCCCATCGTCTGCACTTTTTTTCTCCCATAGAATTTGCTTATTTAAGCCTTTCTCATAATCTGTAGCAAAAAGCTTTATTCTGGGGTCTTTATCTTTTTTCCAATCTTGTATTTCTGCAATTTTATTTTTATATGCATCAACCAACCCATACTCCCCCATTACCACACCTGTTTTGGAGAGAAAAATTTTCATTGCAGACAAATATTTTTTATCGTTGTATTTTTTAATGAACTCCTTGCATACAGGGTGTGTAAAGATTTCTCCCTTATAGCTATCCAGAACATGTGAAATAATTCCAGCATTTACTTTGCCTCCATCTTTAATCATCTTAAGAAGAATAGATTCCAGCTCAGAATCAAATTGAGGATAGATATTGTTTATTAGTCTTGATGCCTCCCATTTATATAGCCAGTCTTTCTCCTTAAACCAAGTGAAGATTATGGGTAGTAATTCTTTTCCCTGAGGAGCAAGCTCATTATCCAACTCATAAAGTCTGAATGGAATATCATCATACCTA
>CAZQSX010000024.1:0-12975 GCA_964596415.1 uncultured Gammaproteobacteria bacterium | reverse complement strand
TACCTATCTTCTTTGTTTTTCAATTTATAACCTATGCGTTCATGGAAAAAAGAAATTACCTCTTTCCCATACTTTGGAGATAAAATTTTTAGTGCTTCCTCAACATGGTGGTCAACGCCATTGGAATATACAAGATTTTTTAATACAATTTTACATTCTTGCTTGCTTAAATCATTTAGAATAGGCTCAAACTTGAACCAGCACGGGAAAACCCAGTCGCAATTTTTTAATTCGGTTAAACTAACAATAACATCAACAAACAAATTTCTCATTCGGACAGACTTGTCGTAGTTATAGACTACAGCCTGCGCAATATTACACAGACTCCTGATGTCCCCCTTTTCTTTCGCCTTTTTATGCAGCAACTCCAGCAAGTCTATATCTAATGGTTTGAAGTGTATTTGCATGGCTGAGAATAAATTCAAATATTGACTTTCATTTATCCACTTTACTATCATTTTTCTAAATTCTTCGCGCTTATCACTTTCCCATAGTCCTGAAAAGAGGTGTAATATGACCGGATTTAATTTACCTTCAGCCTCCTTGATTAACCTTAAGCCTAAGTCTGGATGATTTTTTCCAATTTCAGTTAAAAACTTAAATAGATTTTGAAATTCACTTATATCGTTTGCGTCTTTGTTGTCTTCGGCAATTGCAAGAATTATTTTTTTCCATTTCCGATAAGTCTTTTCTGAAAAGTCATCCAAGTATTCCTTAACTTTATCTGACCTAACTTTTTCAGCCTCCTGCCAGTTGTTTATATTTTTATATCTAAACTCATGTCCCACAAACACTCTATATATTTGGTAATTTTCATTGTCCTCAAGGAATTTTTCAAGCTTGTCTAAATTGTCTAAAACATCTCCATTAAATCTCTCCCTGAACCATTGTGCTTGTTCATCAATCGCTTTAATTACCTGATTTTCTGATTTATCAAGGATTTCAATATAAAAATCTATTACTTGTTTTGTAGACTTAACAACCATATCAGTTATATCCTGCGTATAGCTTCCCTGGCGGGGGGTATGAGTCGCCTCTTCCAGCGTATGAATTATTGAGACCTGCTGTGCAGTAGAATTACACAAAAAGTATATTTTTCTTAATAATGAAATAGCATTCGCTCTCATCTTCTCAAGATTTTCAGAGGCTTTTAGTGAACCGGATTGCCAACTGAATGTTTTGTAGTCTCTCCACTCATTACCTTCAAATGAGGTGCTTAATATTTCTCCAAAGCACGCATTTATTACTGGAAGATTGGCTACTAAGTCCTTATTACTCCATTTCTGTATTTCGGACATAACAATATCTTGTGGATAGTAAGAGACATTTTTTAATACCTGGAGAGTGTATTTGGATTGCAGCTCAATTGCTTTCAGCGCTCTTTGACTAACAGCGGGCTCTTTGGACAGTGCAAGTTATACTAAAAGATTAAATACTTCAGAAGTGTGTAAATATCTTACCTCCTCCAAAATTTCAATGCATTGCATTGCAACATCCGCATAGCCCATCCCCTTAAGCGTCCCTATTACTGTTCTGATTGGTTCAACTTTGAGCTTACTAGATTTATCAAGAACAGCCTCAATCAACTCTAGAATTCCTAATTCAGCAGGCGCTTTATCTCCAAATTTGCTTACATAATTTGAGAGTAATTTCATATTTTCATATATTTCGTTGTTGGAATTGAGATTAACAACAGCCTTGAAAAAATCTAGACTGAACACCTCCCTACCTTTCTTCAGGTCTTCTATTGACTTATAAATAAATTCAAAGCTGTATGACGCTTGTTTTATATGATTTTTCATAACCTTTCCAAACTCATCCTCCAAAGATTTGAGATAGTCCTTGTTAAACGATTCTAGCTCTTTAGATGGTTTATAAACTGTATCGTGTGCCATTTCCGACCAGGCATGAAATAAAACGGTTGTAAGTTGAATTTCGCAAATGAGGTTTTTGTATTTTGAGTATTCTGATAAACCTAACCTTTTTTTGTCTAATTTTATAACTACATGTGCAGCATTGTAATTATCTTCGGAGTATTTAAGGTCAAATTTAATAATATTCTCTTTTCCAAACTCTGCGTAGATAAGCTCAGCAAATCTGTTTATATCGCTTTCAAGATAAAAAATAACCCTACATCCTGCAATGTCTTGTATGTCAGAGAGTTTTTTATAATATCCATCATTAACTTTTCTTGTTAGTGATGAAATGGACTTAACTCGGTTAGAAGTTGCTTGGTAAAAGAAGCCATTTTCTTTAAGAATACTTTTAAGAATCGTCTCTACAGATTTTGCCAAACTCTCATGAATAGGAGACTGTAATTTATACTCTTCAAGTATAGCACCTAAATGCTTATTTCCTGCCATACTCTAATTATACCGCAAGATGAAGGTATTGGTAAGATTTTTGATATACTAGGTTTGGATATTTGATATTTTCAACCCACTCAGTGGTTCGGAAATCATCAACCAAAGCCAGCACTTCGGCGGGCTCAGTGCAGGCACTATTGTGATCAATTTATGCAATGGTTCGTATACATGCTTCTTTGCGACCAGAAAACTTTTTACATTGGTTTTACTGCAGATATTGTAAATAGGTTAATGCAACACTGCAGGGGACAATCTTTCTTTACTAAACAGTTTTCTGAAATAAAGCTTATCTACTGCGAAAAATATTTAACTGAAAAGGATGCTGCTAAGCGGGAAAAACAACTAAAAGGATGGTCTCATGCAAAGAAGCAAAAATTACTGACTGGAGAACTTAGTATAAATCAATGCACTGAAGCTGTTGAAGAGTTGTTCCGTATGGACGAACTTTGTGAGTTTACTCCGAAGAACTGAGGAGAATCCAGGCGTCCCAGCAAGCTTTAGTTTTCGCTAATTTCGTGGTTAGAGATTT
This sequence comes from uncultured Gammaproteobacteria bacterium, assembly GCA_964596415.1. Taxonomy (GTDB): domain Bacteria; phylum Patescibacteriota; class Microgenomatia; order Levybacterales; family GWA1-39-11; genus JAGORM01. The sequence goes on along the minus strand of CAZQSX010000024.1, from coordinate 10,080 downwards.
TTATCGTAGCAGTTTTAAGTATGGTTGGCGCGTCTGCCATGCTTTCATTTTCAGCTCTGTCTGTATAACTAACTACTATTTCATAATTTCCTGAATCGCTCTGGATAGGACCTGTTATTTCATCTACTGGCACTCTATCCCCAATTGGATAAGAACCCTTAAACGTTGCTGTATCATTTTTTATTTGAAACAAAGCTACTGTGGTAAAAACGCCTGATCCCCCCAGGTTATATTCCATAACTGCAAATACATCAAACCCGGTATCTGTTTTTACTGAAAAATAGGGTTTAGTGACAATCACATATCCTGAACCTTCAGCATCTGGCACGCCTCTTCCGTTTGAAAGTTTAACGTTTGTATTAAAATCAGGAATTGCAACAGTTGAAGACATTACATACGATTCTATTTGGGAATTGGTTAAAATGTTTGGGGTAAAAGGTTTATTAAAAAGAAGGTATCCCACAACAATCAGAACCACAACAACTGCTCCTAGTACAAAAAACATAATACTAAATCCTCCTTTTGAACTTGAAAGTATTCGTTTTGGAATCAATTTTTTAGAAGCTTTTTTCTTAGGCATATATATACTATAAAATATTCGTTTTTATAATTGCAAATTTTACTTGACTGTTTAAAAAAGTCATGATACCGTAGATATATGGCTGAGAAAAAAGTAAATATAGTGAATAATTATGGTGATGGCGGGGGTGCAGTTTATGGACTTGGTGTAGTTGGTGCTCTTTTTTACTTTCTCCAACAAGCACAAAACGCAACAGACGTCTTATGGGGAATTCTCATGGCAATACTTTGGCCTGCATTTGTGGTATATAAACTCCTTTCTTTTCTTCAGCTTTAGGCTTTAAAAATTCTATCTAACCTGATATACTTACTTATGACGTACAAAGCAATTATGCTTGATGTAGATGGAACTCTCATCCGGTATGATTATGACGCAACACCCTCCCAAAACGTAATTCAAGCACTTAAAAAAGGCAGTGAAAAAATAACCCCATTTCTGGTTACTGGCAGAGCATATAATTCTACTAAACATATTTTAGACATACTTGGAATAACAAACGGGCTTGTTGTAGTTAATGGCGGAGCAAACGTTATACGTATTGAAACTCAGGAGTTGGTATATGACAAATATATTGAAAAACAAGATGCAGAAAAAATTATTAAAGAATTACAGAAAAGAAACATACAGTTTTATGTAAAAGTTGATCCTTTTGAATCTTCTCAAACATATGAACCATTTAAAGGTGGTTCAGTTGAGAAAGCATATATGTTTTTCTGCATGGAAGATTATAGTCACGCACAAATTGTTGACTTTTTTAATAGTATTTCTGGTATTTCAAACCTAACACTTCATAAACAGCGCCATAAAGACCCTTCAAAGTATGGGTTTAACATAACTCATGGAGAAGCAACAAAACTGCACGGGATTGAAATTATCATGAAGGAATATGGGCTGAAACGGCATGAAATAATTGGTGTTGGGGATGGATATAATGATTTTCCGCTTCTGATGGCATCCGGACTCAAGGTAGCCATGGGAAATGCGATAGATGAATTAAAAGAAATTGCAGATTATATTGCGCCAAGTGTTACTGATGACGGCGTAGCAGACGTTATTGAAAAATACATTCTTAAATCTTAAACATTTTTCCTCTTTTTCCTCCCATGTTCCGGGTCAAACCACATATAGTAAACAACCGGAATGAAAAACAGCATAATAGTACCTGAAAAGACGGATCCTGCAATAATTGCACCACCAAGCCCTCTCCATAAAGGATCAGAAAGAGTAATCGGGATAAGACCCATGATGGTTGCAAGTGAAGTAAGCGCAATCGGTTCGAGTCTACTTTCTGTTGCGTCAACAATCCCATTTATAAATGGCATTCCTAATTTTTCGTTTGCTGAAATTTTATCAACAATAAGAATTGAGTTTTTTACAACAATTCCAAAAAGAGCTAAAACTCCAATAAGAGCAGGAAATGAAAGCGGAGTTCCTGTTGCTGCAAAAATAATAAATACTCCAGATATTGAAAGTGGAATAACAAGCATAACAATAACTGCTTTTCTAAATGATGAAAATTGAATAACCATGGTTGTAAGAATTAAAGCAAATGATAAAAGCATTGCCATAAGAATGCTATTTACTGAATTTTGATTTTCTTCATTTACGCCTCCAGTTTTCCAGGTATAACCATCTGGCAAATTAAGATCATCACGCGCAAATGCCTCAAGCACGCTACTTACTTCTGTTGTGGTGACATTTCCTGTAACTGCTGCAGTAACTGAAATCGTACGTTGTCCGTCTTCTCTTGAAATAAGCGTAGGATTTGGTCTCAGTTCAAATTTTCCAAGAGCAGTTAGTGGGATATTTCCCGATGCGCTTGGAACAGAAAGCGTATAGAGGTCTTCAATTTTTTGCTCATTTTCTGCCATTCTAAAAGTAATATCTACCTCTTCATCTTTATCACCAGTAATTTTTGCACTATCAAGTTCAAGACCTGAGGCAAACGTTCTGAGGAGCCCACCTATTTGCTCAACAGACACACCGTATGATGTCATTGTTGTTAAATCAGGTATGAATACCACCTTTGAATTTCCCGGCTCAACTGATTTTTTTGGATCTATTACTCCGTTTTGCTTTTCCAAAAAGGTAATTATCTTATCTGCTTGTGCGTCTAAAACTGAAAGATCACTTCCGAGAAGCTTCATTTGTATATCAGCACCAGCTGGTGGTCCTCCTGATACCTCAGTCACCGTAACCTCTCCATCTGGAATATTTTTATACTTTGCTCGTAAGTCTTCTGCCAGTTTTATAGATGATGTGTTTCTGTTTTTATCAAGGGTAAGTGAGAAAAGTACTGTGTTTGTTCCTACATTGCTTGCTCCACCCATTCCTGAGTTATATCCTTGCCCCACATCTAGTGTTATATAAGAAACGTCTTTTGTACTTCTTAACGTTTCCATAAGAATAAGCGCTTCCCGCTCTGTTTTTGTAATATTTGTGCCAGCTGGAAGTGTGAGCGTGACATAAAGGTTGTCTTCATCTGACGGTGGAAAAAATTCATTTTTTACAAATCCAAGCGGCAAAAGCAGATATGAAAAAATTGAGAAAATAATGACCATAAGAACTGCTTTTCTTCTATTACTTTTGGTTGCAAGAATTTTTTCGAGTATTGTTTGATATTTTTCACCGATGGTTGCAAAACTAATAAAACCTTGATCTAAAAATCTCGGAGTATTTTTTAAAACTGTATTATTTTTTCTTTGTTTTACAAATACATCTTTTGTTTTACCTAAGAATGCATACCAAACAACTACCACAACAAATACAGAAATAAGAAGCGCGACCAAAGAAATGATTAGAAAAATACCTTTTGGCGCAGCTATAAAGAATAGAATAAGAAGTGACATAAGAAAAAATAGCTTGAAAAAAATAGAAACCCGTTGCGGAATCTGGGGTTTCAGAAGAATTACCATAAATGGAAGCGTCATAAACATTGCTACAAAAAATGACGCAATAAGCGTACTTGAAACAACTATCGGGATTGATTTAATAAATTCCCCAATGATTCCCCCAGATAAAAGAAGTGGTAAAAACGCCCACACAGTTGTAAGCGTAGTTGTAATAATAACTACGATATAATCCCTCCAAACTAAAAGTCCTGTCTGAAGAGGTGTAAACTTTTTTGATCTAAAATAAGACGTCATTGCTGAAATGACTACAATGGTGTCATCAACAAGAAGCCCAAGAGATAAAAGAAGCGAAAACATAGAAAGAAAATTAAGCGTTATTCCGCTTATTTTCATAACCGTAAAAGAGATAAGAAATGAGAAAGGAACCGCAAAAAATGATACAAATGCTTGTCTTGCTCCTAAAAATATAAACAGCACGACAAAAACTAAAGCTGAAACAAGTGCGAAATCTCTAAAAAGACTTGTGAACTGTTCATTTATTGAATCTCCAGTATTTAAAATTGTTTTTGTAAAAAACACATCTGAATAAGGACGCAATGTTTTTTCAACTTCTGTTTCAGCGTTTTTTACTGCACTATCTATGTCAGATGCTCCTGTTTTATAAACGTCAAAAACAACCGCACGTGTAGGTTTTTGTGAACTAGATGCAAAATATGTTGGAAGTGAGTGCGGTTTTGAGCGTTGTGAGATTTCAGCTACAGAAGATAGGGAGACAATCTCACCATATATTTCAATTTTTAAATTTCTTATATCCTCAATGTCTGTAACAATGGGATCAATGGCAAGGGTAAATTCACCAGTTTTTGTTGTGATTACCCCTGAAGGAAAAGATGCAAGTGAATTTGAAATAAGGGTAGATAGCTGAAATGCATTGAGTCCGTAAGCAGAAACAGCAGTTGGATTTGCGATAATACTTACTTCTTGCTCTTCAAGTCCTCCTGTTCTAACCCGTTCGATACTCGGTAATTCTTCTAAATTATCTTGTATTTGCTTTGCAATACGAGAAATACTTGCATAATCTTTTCCAACAAGAGCAAATGTCCAGACTGGCTGATTTTCAAAATCCAGCGCCTGAACTGACGTGTCAAGCGCATCACTTGGTAACGTTACTTGATCTATTTTTGCCTGAACATCAGTTCTGGCTTTTTCCGGGTCTACTCCACTATTAAATTCAACCTGAATAACAGATACGTTATCCTGAGAGGATGATGTCACAACGCTTATGTCATTCATTGAACGTACTGCTGATTCAAGCGGTTGCGTAATTAAAGATTCAACATCTGCAGGAGAAGCACCGGGAAGTACCGTGGTGACGAGAACAAGTGGAATTTTTACTTCCGGGTTTAATCTTCTTGGGAGATTAAAGTATGAAAAAGAGCCAAGACCAGCAACTAAAAGAAGCAAAAGAATAGAAAGCCTAGGATTTCCAAGATATTTAGCAATCCTTGAATTATGTAATTTTGGATCAAACGTTAGTTTGTGTAGTTATGACAATATTTTTTTCATGAAGATTCATTTCAGTCTTGGATTTTAATTTTTTCACCGTTTACAACATTTCTGTTAAGAATAATTTGATCACCATTTTTAATTCCTTTTGTAACTTCTACAAAACTTCCATAGACTGCGCCAAGAACTACTTTTTGTACTTTTGCAACGTTTTTATCTTTTAAAAATACATATGATGCATTTTGCGATTGGAAGACGCTGTCAATTGGGATAAACGGAACGCTTGCTGTTGAATCAGCATAGCCAATTGGAATTTCAATAGAAATAAAACTGTTATTGGTCACTTTTGAAATATAGGCATCTGGCAAGTTATATAAAATGGTATACAGTAATGAATTTGTTGCTACATTTGAAACATATGAAGGTGTAAGCTTCAGCGATTTTCCTTGGATATGTAAAATGCTTGGTTCAACCCGAGATACTGTGCTTGCAATATCTTGAGGAACCATAACGGTAATGGATGCTTCAGGTGTATGCGATGCAATGACTGCGAGCACTTTTCCGGGATTTACTGATTCTCCGGGAGAAACATACACTCTTTCAACTGTGCCTGCAAAAGGACTTGCTGGTCTCATAAGTGCTGCTTGAACAAGAGCTAAATTAAATTGAATTTTTGAAGTTTCCTGTGACAATTCAAGCGCTTTTCCCTGTAATTCAAGCTGTTTAAGAGAAATGTCTTTCTGAAGATTTGAAAGATTTGTAGGAGGATTACTAGTGTCAGTTGCATAGGTAAGGCTTCGAAGTGATGCTCTCAACTGATTTACCCCAGTCTGAGCTTGTGCCTTTAACTGCTCTGCCTGTAAGATTTCAGCTTCAGTTGCAGTTCCGCTTTGTTTTAAATCTTCTAACTGTTGTGATAAGGTGTTTAAAATTTGCTCATTCTGATCTAAAAGTCCACTTGTGTCCTGCTTCGCACTATCTGAAATTTTACGAAGCTCTTCTGTGTTATTTGAGTTATTTTCTGTAAGTTCCTTTTGCTTTGCAAGCAAATCCTTTTGCGTATCATAGGTATCAGTTACATTTTTATACTGAAGCTTTGCAAGACTCGCCTGAAGTGCAGGAGCATTTCCACCCTGATAATTTGTTGCAAGCTGAACGAGCGTTTGACCTTCATATACAGTATCACCCTCAAAAACATACACTTCTTGTACAATCCCTGACGTCTGAGCAACAATCTCAACAACACCTTCTTGATTTACTTGTGCTTGAAGTGTTATTTTTGGCTCCTTACCAATAGAATAAACCGCAGTTGTTTTAATAGTTGTTTTTTCTTGCGCAGGTTTATTTCCAAGCCTTGTGAGAATGTTACCAAAGACAATAACAGCAAGAAGTAGCCCTAAAGCCAGGAAAAAGCTCAAAAAAGGCCTTTTCTGAAGGGATATTACAGTCTTTTTATAACGCTTAGACCGCCTTGGATCAGACACACTGCGTTTAATTTTTTTTATGAGCTTTGAAAACATATAAAAAAGAGGGCAGATTGAGGCAGAGATGGGAGTATAAAGTATTTGAGGCTCAAGATCAAGAAGCTAAACGTAGTATATGATTTACTTTAGGATCTAAATTTCGTCTTGGCGGGGGCGAGAACCGCAAAAATGAGAAACGAAAATAGGTAATTCTTACTTTTTCTTATTCTTTTTTGGTTTCTTTTTTTCCTTTTTGCTGTGCGAATGTTTTTCAGCCATATATTTATAGTAGACAGAATGGAAAACATTTTACAAGTGGCAATTTAGGTCTACGAGTATATATAAGGTATAATAGGCAAATGATTGAAACAAGAACAATTTTAAAAATTATCCCTGTTCATATTTACACCTCGCATGAAAATGATGATACAACGGTTCATATTGGAGATGAATTTGACTCACTCATTCATACACTTGGTGGAAAAATAGTGGGAAGATGCATGCAAAAGTTAAATACACCAAATAACGCAACGTATATAGGAAGGGGGAAAGTAGATGAAATTGGGGAAATAGCGCTTCGAAATGATGCAAATGTTATAGTTCTTGATGCTGTAATAAAACCTTCTCAAATTCATAACATTAAACTTATCCTAGAACAATCTAGTTTAGGAATTGAGGTCTGGGACAGGGTTGATTTAATTCTGCATATTTTTGAAAAAAATGCATCCACCATGGAGGCAAAACTACAAATTCAGCTTGCTCGAATGAACTATATGGGTCCTAGAATTTACGGTATGGGTCATGTGTTATCGCGTCAAGGAGGAGGTATCGGAACAACAGGTATTGGAGAAACAAATACAGAGCTTATGAAGCGACATTGGAGGCAAGAAAAGAAAAAAATTACTGATCAACTGGAAAAAATTGAAAAAAACCGCATGTCTCAGCTTGATAGAAGGAAAAAAACAGGACTTAAAACCGTTTCTATTGTAGGATACACAAATGCCGGAAAAAGCACCCTATTTAATACACTTACCGGAAGGAACAATTTAGAAAAAAATGAACTTTTTGCAACACTTGATAGCGCAGTTTCAAAGATGTATCTTTCTGAAATAACTAGTGAGGTTCTAGTGTCAGATACCATAGGATTTATAAGAAATCTCCCTCCACTTCTTATTTCCGCATTTAAATCAACACTTTTAGAATCTGTTCACGCTGATGTTATTCTACATGTCATTGACGTAACAGATCTTGAAATGACTGAAAAAATCCAAATAGTAAGAGAGATTCTTGAAGAACTTGGTATTACCATGGATCATGTACTTTATGTATTTAATAAAGTAGATGCAACACAAGTTCACACAAAGGATTTAGAGGATAGATATGCATCATTTAATCCAACTTTCATATCTGCAAAATCTGGACAAAACATTTCCATATTAAAATCCATTATTTCAAAAAAACTCTCACAGGGGAATATGCATGAGTAAATTGTATTTTATTGAATAATGAAGCAATTTGTGCTATAATACTTAATAGATTCCAAAGTTTCTCCACAGAATGTGTTGTCTTTGAAATTCTCACTATGAATACATCAACCACTTTATCAGATAATCCATGTGTACGTTGCGGAACTGAACGCATTATTAAAAAAACCTGGAAAGAAAAAGTTACTACATATTTTGGCACAAGCGACGTTGTTCACACAGAAACAGCTTGCCCAGATAAAGCATGTCAAAAAATCTTAGATGAGAAATTTGCAAAAGAACGTGAACGATTAGATCTCATGCAAGCAGCAAAAGAAGAACGCTTAAGAGTTGCAAAAGAAGGAAGACTGAAAGCGAAAAGCTAATTTCTCCCCATTTACTACTCCCCAGAAATACGTATCCAATTGTATTGTAACTTGACTTATCAAGAAAACATTGGTAGAATTTGCGCTTCGTGGTATTTCTTAGAAGAGGTATCACTGCCCTGCTTGTTTTCTCTCTCATCTCTTTGACAAGTATTCTTACATCTGAAAAAGTAAACGCACAGGAAGTCGCAAAAACTGAGTGTCCCATGGCACAGTTTCTCACCGTAGGCAATAAGCCGTGCGTAAAGAATCAAACCCCAGAACAGAAATTATTCCCCAAAGAAGCATTAGTACCAACTCCAGAATTAAAAAAAGAAACAAAAAAAGAAAATCATAACCCTCAAATTGCATTTGTTCCAAAAAACCCAGTTCCAGAATCAAATGGCTCCCTTTCAGCTGAAGTTCTTTTTAATATGATTAATGAACATAGAGCTCAAATAAATCTTCCCGCATATCAAAATGAGGATCAGGTTTGCAGTATTGCAGCAGGAAGAAGGGATGAGATTGTTGAAGAAATATTTGTGACAGGACAATTACATGCAGGATTTTGGGGTGATAATCATCCGTTTTGGGCAACAGAAAATATGATTTGGCAGCATTCTGAAAAGCTGGCCATGAATTGGTGGCTCAATTCTCCAATTCACAGAGCAGCTATTGAAGGAGATTACTTATATGCATGTGGTACATGTAACGGAGAGGTCTGTAATATGGTTTTCTCAAGTCTCACACCAAAAGTTACTCCAGTAAAACAAGTAGCAGCAGCTTTAGAGCCCCCACAGACTGATGCGCTTCAACCTACTGTTCAAACCCCAACTCCGCAGGTGACGTTTTCTAAAGTTCTTGCCGCGGAAAAAGGAAAACTTACCAACACAAGCTCAATTATTAGATAACTTTATTTTAAGCGTGGTACAATAACATCATGATTCGTACCCTAAAAAACTACTTTCATCTGTTTGAAGCGCTTCTTGCCAATATCTACTATCAATATCCATCTTCCAACATGACAGTAATTGGCGTAACCGGAACTGATGGAAAAACAACAACATCAAGCATGATTGCCCATATACTTTCACAAAGTGAACTGAAAACTGCAGTTATTACAACAGTGGGTGCAACCATAAACGGAACTTTCTATGAAACTGGACTTCACACAACTACTCCTTCTAGTTTTTATTTACAAAAATACCTTTCAATTGCCAAAAAAGCAGGATGCACGCATGTTGTGATAGAAACAACATCTCACGCATTACACCAACACAGAACTCTGGGTATATCATTCCAAATAGGCGTTATCACAAACATTACTCGTGAACATTTGGATTATCATAAATCGATTGAAAACTATATGAAAGCAAAATCTATACTTTTAAAAAATTCTAACATGAAGTTTCTCAATTATGATGACCCAATTTACGCAAGCTTGCTCAAAGAAGTTTCAGAAAAAAATAGACATTTTTACTCATTACATAACAAAAATTCATATGTTTCAAAAAAAGTATTACCTGAGAGTATAAAAAGACTTGGCGAGTTTAATATGCAAAACGCACTTGCCGCAGCAAGCGTATGTAAAGCTGTTGGAATACCTGAAAAAGAAATCACAAAAACGCTTCAGTCTTTTCAACTTCCTGAAGGAAGAATGGAAATCGTACACAACGATTCGTTTCAAGTAGTTGTTGACTTTGCGCATACCCCAAACTCTTTCAAACAAGTCCTTCCGGTTTTACAGGAAGGAGGAAAAGGTCGTTTAATCCATGTTTTTGGAGTAGCGGGAAAAAGAGATAAAAGTAAAAGAGTTGCTATGGGAAGCGCCTCTTCTAATATTGCTGACGT
>CAZQSX010000023.1:0-19308 GCA_964596415.1 uncultured Gammaproteobacteria bacterium | reverse complement strand
ACAACTGCTCAAAATAAAGCCCTTGATGATATCTATAAAGAGCTTACCCAAAGTGTTCCCATGAATAGACTTTTAGAAGGAGATGTAGGGTCTGGTAAAACAGTTGTTGCTGCAATCGCTTTATATTTAACAGTTTTAAATGGTTATCAGGGAATTTTTATGGCGCCAACAGAGATTCTAGCAAACCAGCACTATGAAGTTTTAACCAAACTTTTAAAACCACTTGATATCACAGTAGAACTTCTCACCGGAAGTTCCAAATTTCAAATTAAAAATTCAAAATTTAAAATTATTGTAGGAACCCATGCAATTCTTCACTCAAAGATGGATTTATCAAATCTGGGACTTGTAGTTATTGATGAACAACAACGCTTTGGAGTAGAGCAACGCGCGCTTCTTAGAGATAAAGGAAAACTTGTTCCTCATTTTCTGTCAATGACGGCAACGCCAATTCCAAGAACGATTTTTCTCACGCTTTACGGCGATTTGTCTCTTTCAATCCTTGATGAAATGCCAAAGGGAAGAATCCAAGTTAAAACATGGCTTGTACCAAATGAGAAACGTGAAAAAGGATATGACTGGATTAAAAAAAAGATTTTGGAAAAAGATGAAAATGGAAATAAAAACCAAGCATTTATCATTTGTCCGTTTATTGAAGAGCAAACACAGGATGATGATTTTGACCCTGAAAAACTTCTGCAAGAGTCATCTGTCACTATAAAAGCCGCAACAAAAGAATTTGAAAGATTGTCAAAAACAGTATTTCAAGATTTTCATGTAGGACTCTTGCATGGAAAAATGAAAGGTTCTGAAAAAGATACTGTTTTAAAACAGTTTGAAGCAGGAAAACTTGACGTACTGGTTGCAACACCCGTTGTTGAAGTAGGGATTGATATTCCAAACGCTACTATTATGGTCATAGAAGATGCTGATAGGTTTGGGTTGGCAAGTCTGCACCAGCTCAGAGGAAGAGTAGGAAGAAGAAAAAGAGAGTCCTTTTGTCTTTTGTATACGCAATCACATAGTCAATCAACAAAAGATAGACTAAAAGCACTTGAAACTATCTATGTAGGAGCAGAACTTGCAGAGCTTGACCTTAAATTAAGAGGACCAGGAGATATGTATGGAGCAAAGCAAAGCGGAGCAAATGCGCTTAAAATTGCAAGCTTTTCTGATTTTGAGTTAATTTTAGAGTCAAAACACGATACAGAGAAGATTCTTCCAAGAATTCAAGAATACCCACGTTTACTTGAGAAAGTGCAACAAATACTAAATACACAAAAAGTCCTCCCAGACTAATTACGTGGAATCTCAACAAGCTTCTCAATAGCCTCAACTTGAGAGCGTAATCTTATATAGAGTTCGTCAGTGTATTTAAAGCCATTATTAAGATCGATTCTTAGTTTTTTAAGCTCAAGTTTTATCGTTTGAGCTTCTTTATTAAGCTCTTTACTGGTCTTAAGGGAAGCGATCTCAATGTTTTTCATTCTATCTTCAAGTTTTCCAATTCTAGTAGACATTTCCATCTTCAATCTTAAAATATCTCCCCCTATTGAAGACTTTATTGTTTCGCTTTCTGCTTCAACTTCAGTGCGAACAATTTCTTGAATATTTTTTAAATCAGCTGAAGTTAACATACTTTTAAGATACACATATTTATATTTTTTTACAAGATATCATATTCTTGAATCTAAGATCGAATTGTAATATAATAAGACAATCAATTTTGAATTCTAAGTTTTGAATTTTAAATTGCCATTCTATGCCACACGAACCAAAGAAAAGACATTCGACAGCGCGAAAAGGAAAAAGACGAGCAGCAATTAAATTTGCAGCTCCAACCCTTACAATTTGCAAAAATTGCGGGACACCAGTTGCACCTCACACTGCATGCAGTGCGTGTGGATATTACAAAGGCGCAAAGGTGATATAATGTATTTGTATTTCTCAAGTAAGTCGAGAAGCGCTTCTCGATTGACTTGAACAATACACATTGTTCATGAAGACTTCAAACGATCCTAGGCACATAAAACGCCAAAAACAAATTCAACTTCTTTTTTCGCAATCTTTTCCGCATGGTGAAGCTTATGATAAGTTAATTATTCCTATCATGGAAAATTTATCTCTCATTGATGAAAAGATTACGCAAATTGCGCCAGAATTTCCCATTGAAAAAATTAACAAAATTGATCTGGCAATTTTGCGACTTTGTGTATATGAAGTACTTATTGCAAAAGACGCTCCACAAAAAGTTATAATTGATGAAGGAGTAGAGCTCGCAAAAGAGTTTGGGGCAGACAGCAGCCCTGCTTTTATAAATGGGGCTCTTGGAAAACTTGTAAAAGAAATGTCCGAGTCACTAGAAATATGAATATACCAGAATTTAAAAACAAATCACTTTACGAAAAAGCTTTTACCCATAGATCTTTTTTAAATGAATCAAATAGTGAATCTGAATCAAATGAAAGACTTGAATTTTTAGGAGATAGTATTCTTTCATTTATTGTTTCAACCTATATCTATGAACACTATCCAAATTTAAAAGAAGGAGAGCTAACATCTCTCAGGTCTGTTCTTACGAATACTCAAACACTTTGCAATTTTGCAAAGGAATTACAATTGGGAAAACATTTAAAACTATCCCGAGGGGAAGAAGCAACAGGAGGAAGGGAATCAAAAACAATCCTTGCAAACACGTTTGAAGCAGTTTTAGGAGCAGTATTTATGGATCAGGGAATTGATGCTGCCAGAGCATTTGTTCATAGCGTCATTATTCATCAGATAGATGAAGTGGTTAACGAACAAGGTCTAAAAGACCCCAAGTCTATGCTTCAAGAAAAAACACAAGAAGTTCATAAAATGTCACCACTATACAAAATTGTAAAAGAAGAGGGACCAGATCATTCTAAAATTTACACAACTGGCGTGTTTCTAAATAATAAACTTCTTGCTGAAGGAACAGGAAAAAGTAAGCAAGAATCTGAAAAATCAGCAGCAGAAGCCGCCCTCAAGAATTTGTAAATTTTCCACTTGATTCCTCGCATATTCAGGTTTATAATCCAACCATGACAAAACATGAAGCTGATATTGCTTTTGCGTTTGGCGCATTACAACAGACATGTAAGAATGAAAAAATACCTGCACATAACGTAACTGACTTTCATCAAGTACAAAAGTTTCTTGAAAAGTTGCATACAAAGAAAAATTGATATTTCCATTTATATCTGATAGAATATGCCAAATCAAAATCTGTCTTCCTAATTATGTCTACTGAACAAATTAAACCTTCTTCCGGACTTATTAATTCTCCAGATTTACTTATTGCTGCACCCTTAACTCCTGAGCTACAGGTCGAAAGAGAAGTACGCATTCAAGAGTTTCTTACGCGCGCGGTTGACGAGGTGTATCCTTCAAGAGAAGCACTCGCAAACGAGCTGAGATCAGGAAAGAGGTTAAGCGCATACTTAGGAATCGACCCCACGGCACCAGATATGCATATAGGACATGAGAGTCAATTACATAAACTTCGACGTCTTCAAGATCTTGGACATAAAGTTACCCTCCTCATAGGTGACTTTACCGCCCGGATAGGTGACCCTTCTGATAAAACTGCAACCAGACAACGCTTAACACATGAACAAGTACTGGATAATGCAAAATCCTATAGAAATCAAGCTATGAAAATTTTGAATTTAGATGATCCCAAAAATCCTGTAGATGTACGTTTTAATAGTGAATGGCTTGGCCAATTATCTTTTGATGAGGTTGTAGAACTCGCGGCGGAGTTCACCGTTCAACAAATTTCTCAAAGAGATATGTTTCAGAAAAGATTTAAAGAAGAAAAACCTGTTTATCTACATGAGTTTCTTTACCCTTTAATGCAAGGGTGGGATTCAGTTGTTATGGACGTAGATATAGAAATAGGCGGAAGCGACCAAATATTTAATATGCTCGTAGGTCGAGACTTAATGAAGAGCCATAGGGGAAAATCAAAGTTTGTTGTAGCTGGTAGCTTACTAGTTGACCCGGAAGGTAAAAAAATGGGCAAGACTGAGGGCAATATGATAACTCTTGGTGATCAACCCGACATCATGTTTCACAAAGTTATGATGTGGGGTGATAAAATTGTACCTCACGCTCTAGAACTATGTACTGACGTTCCCATGGAAGAAGTAAAACGCATTGATGAAGCGTTAAAAGATGGGTCTCTTGATCCTGTCGAGGGAAAAAAATTCCTAGCCAGAACGCTTGTTGGAAGTCTACATTCACCCGAAGCAGCAATTCGGGCAGAGGCAGAATATGACAAGGCTAGTAAGGCAGAAGCACCAGCAAGCATACAAGAATTTCCCGTTACACAGGGATCCAGTATGGTAGACATATTAGTCCAAAGTGGGTTTGCTCAAACTAGAAATAGCGCAAGAAGATTAATCCAGCAGGGTGGCGTAAGAATAAATGGCCAAACTGTTTCTGATCCAAATTTGTCGCTCGATGGCCAAAGCGGAGAGCATACACTACAAGTGGGAAAAAAGACAACAGACTCGTTTAGGAAACTTGTTGTTGACTAGGAAATGATTAGTGTTTATAATAAATTTTGGTATGGCAAACATTTTTGAAAAATTAAACAACTATTATTATTCAACCGTTCGTTAGGGCTGGGTATATAATACTAATTTTATACGCCGCCCAAAGGGCGGTTTTTTTGTATCTAGATATATTATGGATGATAAGAAACCTAAAAGAATTTTTTGGCTACTAGACGAAGTCATTGCTGAAACAAATCCTGTTCACTGGGAACAAGTAAGAACCGTAAGTCAAGAGATTATCGCAAAAATCGGTAGCCCTGACATCGAACACCACATTGTAGATCCTATTGAAAGTTTTAATAGGATAGCAAAACAATTAGATGGAAGTACGTTTACTTGTGTGTTAGATTTGGCAGGCTGGCTAACACCATCCTTGCGTGCACTATTACCAAATACCGAGGTCGTAGACTCATTTTCCTTGAGTCGGGTTAGAGTAGTGTCATCTCCAAAGCTGGAAACTACAGGGTACGTAATGGACATGAGTCAGCGAGAAATTAATGAAAGAAGAAGTGAAATAGACCTCACTCGACCTTTAATTATTGATGATACAAGTTTTAGCGGATGGACAAGTCGAAAAACAATGGATTTATGGGGAATAGACCCTAAAAATACTACGCATGCATTTCTTATGGCAAACACGGGCATGTTGGGTGACAACAAAGGGGCAGTGGACTCTCTGAGAGATTTAGGAGGAAAAGTAATATTTGATCTTGATATTAAAAGCCCAGAAGATGATAGTTGGCATATAAAAGATCTCTACCAGAGCAACCAGTTGACAGCAGCCATCGATCTATCAATTGGCTTTAAGCAAATTCTAGACAAATATGGATTGGATTCAGAAGTAGCAAAACAGTTTCTAAATAATGAAGAGGTAACTTCTGTACTATTTCCAGAACGATTAACATCCGAACAAATACAAACATTAATAAATGAAAAACGGTTCATTTTTAGTAACAATGCTGTGCTGCGTGACGGAGAAATACATTCTAGAAATCCATTTTTATGGGTTTCTCCTTATTTCCAAGCACATGTTGATATGGATAAATTGGGCGCCAATAGGAAAGAGATCATATATGACCTACAACGTCTAAGCAACTTCGCTAATCATTCAGAGGGTAAAAGAGAAGCAAGCTTCGGATTAAGACAAGAATTAAAACGATTTATAACGAATGGTGACGTGGAAAGTCATTTTAGAAGAGGGGTTGAGAAATAATGATTAATACAAAAGAACTTGTAACATCGAAAGAATTATCTCTCAAGGATTTTGATATGATCTTGCCTGGATTAATACCCGACAGCAACACCCTACTGGTATCTGATTTTGATGATACACTGTGTAGTAGCTATCGATACAATGCTAATAGGAAAACTCATATACCAATTTTAAAACCAGAGTTAGTGGTAGAAGCAAGTAGGATACAATCACCTTTTATTATTGCTACATCAAGATCTGCTAATGAACCTGTGGTAAAGAACATATGTTCCCGAATTACTCAGGAAGGCGCACCTATGATTTGTGAAAATGGTGCTGTAATATTTTTTCCCACAACTGGCGACACGATTACTCTTGTACGTGATGAGCAAAAAAAGTTACTCGATGAAATTGGCAGCTATATAAACTCTAAACAGCAAACATACTTGGACAGAGGAACAGAAGTATTGATTGCAAAAGATAGAGTCGCCACAATGGAATTGCGCGTGCAGGAATTATCTGGCGTTGGAAAACCAGAATTATATCCAGGATTAATTAAAGATATACATGGTACATTCCGCATGGATGGTATGCAAATTGTATCGTCAAATAATTCTGTATGTATTCAACCAAATAATATAAGTAAAGGTAACGCACTAATAACTGCTCTTGATATGATGGGGCTCGGAAAAGAAGTTTTTTTTGTTATAGGACTAGGTGATGCTCCAAACGATCAATCAATTTTTAAAAACTCAAATCTGAGCATAGCAGTTAGACCAGCAGCTAAAGATTTTGCAAACTATTTTGTAAACTCAGGTGATGAAACAAGTCTCGCAGTATTGAGAAGCTTAAAATAGAATGAATAAGCAACTTACAATAATCGGAACAATAACAAAAGACAAACTATATTTTAAAGATAGTACAGTAAATATATTTGGTGGAGCTCCGTGGTTTGCGAGTGAACTCTCTAAAAAATTCCAAATCCCTTTGCAAATCGCAACGACTATCGGTGAAGATTTTTCATTAAAAGATTTATCTAGTCACGTTTTACCATCTAGCGTAATCAATAAGGTAAAAGGCAGAAATACAAGCATAGAAATTTATATGACAAAAAAAGAGTTGCCTGCAATTGTTACAAATTTTAGTGGAAAAATAAAAAATACGGATAAGTTAAATGCTGGCAGCGTACTTATCGTATCAACGTTATTTAACGAAGTTGACTTACCATCTCTTAAAAAACTTAGAAAGAAATTTAATACCATAATCCTAGACATACAGGGCTATACACGACCTACATACCATAAAGGCATTCTGCTTTCTGACAAGATTAAAAAACAACCTGAAAATCTTACGGATATCTGTCAGGCAATTGACATAATGAAATTAAACGAAAGTGAATTCAAAGTTTTGTTCCCAAATAGATCGTTAAAACAAAAAATGATCAATTTACATAATCTGGGTATACAGAGTATAATTCTAACTAAGGGCAAAAAGGGCTGTGCTCTTTCAACTGGAAAACAAATAATTCAGTTTAAATCCAATAAATCAGGCGTTAAAAATTTCTTAGGTGCAGGGGATAAGTTTTTAATACTTATCGGGAAATTTTTACTTGAGGGAAATCTTATTACCAAATCTCTACCCAAAGCACAACGAGAATTAGAAAAACTTATTGACTAATATGAAAAAGCTACAAATTGGAATTATTGGATCGATGGCCGACATAGAACTATCAAGTTCGAATAAGGATGCTGCTCAAAACATTGGTGAAAAACTTGCTAAAAGTGGAGCAACATTACTCTTTGGATATGAGGGGGATTACACCTCATTATCTTATATAGCTGCACAAAGTGCTAATGCAAATGGTGGGGAGACAATTGCTTTCGTTTGGGGCGAAAAAAAACTAAACACAGAGAATTTAAAGTCCACACAAATTATTACTGGCCAAATGAGAGGTGGCGGCAGAGAGTACTCTTTTATTCTTAGTTGTGAAGCAGTAATTGCAATTGGTGGAGGCTCTGGAACATTGATGGAAATATCTATGGCGTATCAAAATAATATACCGATTATTTCCTTGGAGAATTCAGGAGGATGGGCTCAAAGACTTGCCAATCAATATCTTGACGAAAGAAAAAAACTGAAAATTATAGGCGCTACAGATGCCAAAAGTGCTGTTGAAATTGCAATCAAAGCTATAAATAGTGAAAACGAAACTCTTTAAGTATTACTTTCCGGAGAAAAAATTTTACCATTCAGCTTAAAGAGACAAGACTTTTTTCATCTCCTCAATAGGTGCTTCTTGTCCAGTAAATAATTTGAATTGGACATATGCTACAACTAATCCTTCTTCTTGTCAATGAATAGTCAAACTCGTAAGAACTCCAAACCAATATGCTATAATCCCAGTATGCAAGAGATGGACGACCCACAACATATTATTCAAGAGGGAAAATTAACTGGAACCTCTTTCAATCCAGACACAAACGTTCTCACATCCTGGGAAGTAAACCCTCAAACCCAAACACATAGAAGAGTAGAGCAACACCTTCTAAGGGGTATGCGAAGGATAACGACGGAAACAATACACCCACATATTGGAATACCCGATGTATCAACCATTGCTGAGAATAGAACGGATGATACGGTTAAACGAGTAACGCTTGAACAACATGGAGAACTAAAACGTATAACTGCATCCATTTCCTTTCTTGGTGCGAATCCATTTTTTGCCATAAGCCTCTATGGAGAAAGTGGAAGAATATATTCATTTACCGTGATAATTTTGGATAAAAATATTCCTACGAAACAAATAACTTATACGCAAAGAGGTGGAGCTGAATCACTTGAGGTGGTAGATAAGTTTGGAGAAAAATTGGTCGATCGAGAAATTGACTCAACCATTTCTCTTGAGCTTTCTTTACCAGGCGTAGATATTGCAGTATCCAAAAGACCCCACCATACAAAGGTTGGGCTCAAACATAATGACAATCCTACGGAAATATCTTTCCGTAGAGGAATTGACTTTCAGGCAGCATGTGATACAATTTTGTCAGCTGAATATGAAAAGTGGTCAAGTGTACTAAACATGATCGCTCCAAATAAAAGCACTGCCTAGTAAGCATATGACTATTGAAAGGCAAGAGCAAGGTTCTCGAATTTTAGTTCCGTTTACCCTTAGTGGAAGACAGATTGACGTTGAAAAAGTTACCACAGGAAAAACTCTCACAAGCACCAGTCTTGGACCTATCGGAACATTTTCAGAAGAAGTTGCATTAGAAATGCTAGATGGCCAAGCTAAATTGGACTTTTCGCCAGATAATGGCGCCATAGTTCAGAGAGTAGACAGGAAAGATTATGACCTTGGAGTAGTCGCCTTTGAGAATTCAACAGAAGGCACAGTCATTCAAACTTTAAAGGCAATTATTCATACAGATTTGGAAATATTAGGAGAACACACCCAGCAAATCACACAGAATTTATTTGGAACACAGGAAGGAAAAATGAAGGGTAGGGTACATTCACACCCTCAAGGATTTGCTCAAACAAGAAAATGGCTTGCAGATAACATTCCAAACTTAGCCACAATTGATGAAGATAGCACTGCAAAAGGTGTTAGAATAGCTTCTGAATTAGATGAGATGGGAATTGGAACCATAAGAGCAGGTGAAGTATATAATATACCACTTATACAAGAAGGAATTGAAGACAATAAACTAAACTTTACTAGGTTTTGGATGATAGGAAGAGGAGAAACTCAACCCACAGGAAATGATAGGACATGGATTATATGTACATTAAAAAATGCACCAGGAACTCTTCTTAAAATGCTAGAGGCATACAGCAGTCGTCGAATTAGCATAGACAAAATAGACACTCCACCTCTTACTATGGATCATTATTATTTTTTTGTTGCCATTGATGGACACAAAAAAGATCCAATAGTTAAAGAGGCTATAGAGGAAGCTGAAAAGGCATGCTGGAAACTAAAAGTCATTGGATCATTTGAAAAATCAACCCTTCCTGAGATTAACTATGAACCACAAGCATATGAAAAGGGCTGGATACCTGAATCTGAAAGACCTCAGGGAAATGGCTCACAAACGCATTAAAGAAACTACTCCCACTCCATAGTCGCGGGGGGTTTTGTGGTTATATCATATACAACTCGTGAAATTTCAGGCACTTCATTCACTATTCGAGAAGAGATTTTCTGAAGCACATCATAGGGAAGAGAAGCCCAATCACACGTCATTTCATCAGTTGAAACTGTCACTCGAAGCGCCACAACCTCCCCAAAAAAACTTCCGTCCCCTTTAACAGCCGTTGAGAATGCACCAGTCATGACTGGAAATGAATGAAAAACTTTTTCCATCCATCCTGCTTTCTCAATTTCCTCAAGCACAATACTGTCAGCTTGTCTTACTTTTTCCAAACGCTCTTGTGTTACCTCACCCCTAATTCTGATTCCATAACCTGGACCTGGAAACTTCTGTTTCCAAATAAACTCGTGGGGAAGACCTAGTTTTTTTGCAATTTCCCGCACCTCATCTTTATAAAAAGCACGCAGCGGCTCTAAAAGTTCTAACTTCATGTTTTCAGGAAGCCCTCCCACGTTATGATGAGATTTTATTTTAGAAGCATGCTTTGTACCTTTGCTTTCTATAACGTCAGAATATAATGTTCCTTGAAGCAAAAACTTCACATTTTTTCCTTCCTTTTTTTGCTTGTTCATTTCACGTTCAAAAACTGTAATAAAAAATTTACCAATTATTTTACGCTTTTTTTCCGGATCCTCAACTCCTTTTAAAAGAAACAGCATTTCTTCTTCAACGTGCGCAATAATAGGCGTTATCCCGTGCTTTTTAAATATAGTTTTCACAAATTCTGCAGTACCTGGACGCATAAGCCCTGTCTCTACATACACAGGAATGAAGTTCTTACCGATTGCATCTGCTGCAAGAATTCCAGCAACAGTTGAATCCACACCTCCGGAAATAGCTCCAATTACATAAGCGTTTCCAACCTGATCTCGGATACTTTGCTTGAGCGCGTCTATATCAAACTCTTTTTCCCCAACGGTTAATCCGCAAATTTCAACAAAATTGCGAAGAATAACCATGCCGTTTTCTGTATGTTCAACTTCTGGATGAAATTGCAAACCGTACTGCTTATTTTTATCATCTGCTACAAACGCATATTTCACCGTATCTGTTGAACCCGCTATTTCAAATCCTTTGGGAACAGATAAAACACTATCCCCGTGACTCATCCACACCGTAAATGAATCGGGTAAACCTTTTGCAATTTCTGATTTTTTAGAGGTAATGGTAATTTGTGAAGGTCCATATTCTTTTGTGCCTGGTTTTACCTCTCCACCAAGAAGATGGGCCCGCAGTTGAAGTCCGTAACAGATATCAAGAATTGGGATGTTGAGTGAAAAAATTTTAGGATCTATTGTGGGAGCGTCTTTTTCATATACTGAAAAAGGTCCTCCTGAAAGAATTATCCCGTGTGGCTTCTGAGTTTTTAGTTTAGCAAAAACATCTTCAGGGGGAAGAAAAAGGGTTTCTTGGCCAAGTTCACGGAGACGTCGTTCTATGAGGTGAGCTGTTTGTCCTCCAAAATCAATGACCCAAATCATGGTTTATTATATCATATCAAAACATACAAGAGCACAAATTATTCAAACAAATTATCTTATCCTGATGTGTAGCCTCATATCACACCGGGTGTGATAGTTATGTTGGAAGGAGAATGCTTGTCATAGGTTTCTAAATCTGTTAAAATATCCTTCTATGTCACTTGTTATTCGATTTGCAAATGCAGGAAAACGCGGAGAGCGTAAATATCACTTAGTGCTTTCTGAAAAAAGAAGCAGAAGAAACGGAAGACCCATTGAGGTTTTTGGTTTTTATGAAAAAAGAGTAGGGCAGATGGTAACTAAAAAAATAGATACTGCAAAAGTAACAGCATGGATTAAAAAAGGCGCGCAGCTTTCAGCAAGCGCAAAAAAAGTCCTAGAATCTAAAAACTAACCATGAAACAAGCTCTAGAATACATGCTAAATGCGATAGTAGAAGGTGAATATTCTGTTGCAGAAGAAGATAGAGATGGATTCATTGTATACTCTATAACCGCTCCGGAAGATCAGATCGGAAGAATTATTGGAAAAAACGGAAAAACCATAAACGCTTTAAAAAACGTATTAAAGATAAAAGCAGTTAAAGATAACGTAAAAGTTGATCTAGAAATCGCAGAATAAGCCAAAGCTTCGCTTTGTCTTGCGGTGCTCGTCCAGACTAGCCCGGACTGCGCGCCTAAATCACAACTTACCTCGAGAAATACACCTCATACCTTCTCGAAAATAATTTTATGAAATTTTCTATTATCACTTTATTTCCTGAAATGTTTACGGGAGTTCTTAATACTTCTATTCTTAGACGTGCCCAAGAATCGGGAAAACTTACATTTGAACTTATAAATCTCAGAGATTTTGGAATAGGCAAACATAAAACAGTTGATGATAAACCGTATGGCGGAGGAGTTGGCATGGTTTTAAAAGTGGACGTCATGCATGCGGCAATTCAAAAAGTAAAATCTGAAAACCCTAATACCTTTGTTATTTTAACTGACCCAAAAGGAGTGCCTTTTACCCAGGAGCTTGCAGAGAAACTTTCTAAAAAAGAACATCTAACAATTCTTTCCGGACATTATGAAGGACATGACAAACGCATTGAAAATTACGTAGATCAGATAATCTCAATGGGAGATTTTATACTTACTGGCGGAGAAATCCCTGCCATGGCAATACTTGATAGCGTTTCCAGACTGATACCTGGCGTTTTAGGAAAAGACATATCATCACAGAATGAATCTTTTTCAGATGAAAACGGAAAAAGAATTTTAGAACATGATCACTACACAAGACCTGAAATATATGATGGAGTAGGAGTGCCAAAAGAATTACTGTCAGGTAATCATAAATGTATATCTGAAGAACGGACAAAAAGCGCGGTTAAAAATACAAAACATAATCGTCCGGATTTAATTTAGTTTTCCTCTCTGAGCTTTTTTAAAACTTCTTCTTCTGCTGAATTAAGACGTAAAACAATGTCAGTATTAATAGCTGAAAGATCATATGGTTTGTAAAAAAACTTTAATTCTATATTTGCTGTGCCTGATGAAAGAGACAGAGAAACTACTTCAGATAAAGGAGATGTATTTGAAAGTTTTTGCAAAAACTTATCAAGAGATACTTTATTAACGTTTGATATGCGAGCGGAAACAGAAACAGAGGGAATACCCGATTCTTCTTTATCTTTACCTCCGTAAATTCCCCCAGGTGCAACAGTAAAACCATCAAAAACAACATCAGAATCAATAGCCGCACTGGTTAAAGCACTATAAATTCCAGTAATGTCTTTTGCAGGAGGTAATGCTTTAGACGATAGAGACAAATTACTCTGCAGTAAATTTAGATCAGAAGTTTTTATAAGTTGCCCTGAAAGATCAATATTTCTATTTTTCTCTTCCTCTTGTTTATTTTTCTCCTGTTGCATAAGAATATTTTGGAAACTCGGAACAATTACCTGAATGAAAATAAGTATTCCCCCCAAAATAAAACACGTTGCTAAAAATTGGTTTTTATATTTTTTAAATAGTTGTACGTCTTGCATATTACATAAATTCTATAGTAACCCCCACAGAATAAAAACCTTCTGCCTGCTGCACCCCTAATGAATCTATCTGGACTCTTCTTACATGAAGCGCACTATTTGAGGAAAGGTCTTTAAGATTTCTTTCTAAAAAGTCATTTATTGCAGCTAGATTTTCTGAAGACAGAGTAAGCGTTGCAGTAGAACCTGAAATTGAGAAATTATCAATACTTACGTTACCTGGAATAACTTGTGATAACCCTAAATATCTATTTGTTATGGTATCTTTTGTTTGAAAAAGCGCCACTACTTGCTTCATTCGTTCTTTTGCTGAAAGATATAAAACCTTTTTATCTTTATACTGAGCAAGTATTTGAGAATTTTGTGCCTGTGCATCAATGAGATTTTTTTGTTCATTTTTTAAGAAAAAAAGGAAAAGGAGCATAATTACCGCCACACCTACAACAATAAGAAGAAATAGAAAAGACAAAGAAAGTAATTTACTTCTTTTTTCTTTTACCTCTTTTATTTTTAATAAATTTACCTGATCACTCATTTTACTTTTACTCCCATTGTAATATCCCGTAATGCAAGTCCCACAACTACGCTGTATGCTGCCGCTTCTGCAATTACCTCCTCTGGAACGTTTGCGATTCCACGAGCAACAAACGGATCTCCTAAAACTACCTGCACTCCAAGATTTTGCGTCAAAAATGGCGTAATACCCGGAAGAAGCGCGGTTCCACCAGATAAAATAATTTTACCAATTGATGTGTTATCATTCTTCTCTCTATAGGTTAACATTGCCCGCTTAATATCTGCAACAATTGAATCAAGTATTGGGTGCAGTGCTTTTCCTATCTGAGCGTTAGTTTGTTCATCTATACCGTATGCTTTTTTTAATTCATCTGCTTGCTGTGTTGAGACACCCAAATCAGATGATAAAGCCCGCGTTATCGCAAGACCCCCAAGCCCTATGGTTGCTGTGAGCCGCAAAACACCTCCGGTTACAACTGCAATATTTGTAGTAGAAGATCCCAAGTGAACGATTGCAACAGGCTCATTTCCTGTGCAAAGCGGAAGCAGCGCCCGATGAATTGAAACCATTTCCGTTTCAATACTTGCAGGGGTGAGACCTGAAAGCTTTAGTATATTTTCATATTTCTGAAGCACGGCAACTGAAGCAGCAATAATAAGTACAGACATGGTACGTTCACCATTTTTAATAAAATGATCTAAAATTTGCCAATCTGTTCTCACCTGATTTAATGGAAGTGGAACATACTTTTCCATTTCCCATGAAAGTGAAGAAGCAAGCTCTTTTTCTGATAATTCAGGAACCTCAATAACTCTTGTGTACACCTGACTTGCCGGTATTGAAACGTTTACTTCCTTTGTTTTTATTTGCGCAATTTCAAGCATTTCTTTAATAGAAGATGCAATTGCCTGCAAGTTCAGTTGAGACTCTGAAAGGATACTTTTTGCGGTAAATGGAGAAACTGCAAGCGCGTCAACTGCTAATTTTCCGTCATCTCGCAATTGAACTGCTTTAATAGATGTTGTACCAATATCAAGCCCGAAAGTCTTTGCTTTCATATGTATATCCAGTATCTCTAACTTTGGGATATGAAGTCAAGTAAATATAAAAGGCTACTGAGAAATAATAGCATAGGGAAAAACTTCCGCAGGAATTTGAGGTAGTGATTCAAAATACACAATTTTACGCTGCGTTTCTCCTGATTTTCCGGTTGATTCAAGAAGCTTTCCTTGAACCGGAATTGGAATACCTGAATTTGGCGTCCAGGAAATACCAATAACCGCTGAGTTATATAATGGAACAACTCTTGCAATCAGCCCATTTGTAACACTTATTGAAGGAGTTACGTGCTGGAAATTAACACCGCCTATGGTTGCAGTTGATGCATTTGGCGCACTAAAATTATTATTGGTACGTCTGGCTGGACACGGATCATAGACATATTTAGAAAGAGTAGGGGTGGTGACAGTTCCGGTGAGCATTACTATTTCTAAAGCCGGCATAACATTTTTTCCAGAGCTTACAGCACAGCTTTGTACATTTCCGATCTCATTTGTACCAAAATTCAACACAAAAGTACCGTCATACTGATTAGAATAATCAGGGTGCGAAGAAAGCCAAATATCCATACCTCTATCCTGATCTACCTCCGCTGCATTATTTAAAAGATATTCGGGAGCGTCTTGAGTGAGTACAGTTGTTGCAAAAGTCGCACTGTCTAAATCACCAGATCCATTTGAACCAGTCGCCGCATTTAAAAACTTTTCAATACCCGAAGAAGCCGCCTGAAAAGCTTTCTGGGATTCTTCATTTTGCTTGCTGAGCTTTAAATTCGTAATGGTACGGGAAGCAATGGTGAGTCCAGCAGTGAGCGCCACTATCATAGTAACTACTACTATAAGAAGAACTTGACCAGAAGCGTTAAAATCTGTACGTTTCAGCATCTCTTCCATAATATGCCTAAACTCAAGCTCATGTCAAGATCACAGCTTTCTGTCATAAATATGCTTTTTATGATATAACAAAACTATGGACTCAGCTGAAGGAAAAGAGCAAGCCTTAGGTAATCCTGAAATTGAATTCCCAAAACCTGGCAAGATTCATCTTGAATTTGGAAATCACTCTGTAAGAAGCAAAGGCTTTATTGCTGATAAAGGTGGTCCAGACCTTAATTTTTTAATAATAAATCCTGATGAAGTAGAGGAAAAATTTAAATTAGGTGACTTAAATGCACACCACTGGAACCCTCAAGTTTCTGAAAGAATGAGGAACTACGATCCAGATATTCTAGTTGCAGATTCTCAACGTGTCCGGTATAACGAAGGTGATTACACTTTAGACCAGAAGAAAGATATTTGGACGTGGCTACCTGATAGACCTAGGAACATAAACCATAAAGGGGAAGTACTGGTTGTTGCCGCGGACGTTTTCTACTCAACGATTCCAGGCTCAGAAGAACTAGGAATAACAAACGACTTACGTCATGCAGCAATACTAGAGTTGAATAAAAGCAAAAACCAAGCTATTTCTGCTATTGTAAGAAATGACTACCTGCTCGGAACATTAACACCACTTTTTTTAGGTCTTGCAATTCCCATGCTAATTGAACCTTATTTAAGCAAGAACAAAAACGTAAAAATGTCAAGGAGAAGATTTCTAAGAGGGGTAACTATCGGCTCTGCGGCAGTTGCTGCAGAAGTTTCAATAGGAAAAGGGAGTGCATTTATGGCTTCCATATTTGGAAACGAAAAAGCAGCTAACATAGCAGAGTATATTGCTAACGTTTCAAACCCTTTTGCAACAAGTGAGGCATTTATAGATGGGAGAACCGCACTTCTAATTGCAAAATGTATTGATGCGAAAAAACAAGGACTAACACAACAGGACGCAGACAGCGCTGTGGTACTAGGACGAGACCATATATTTCATGCCAACGATTTTTTGAATAATCCTGAAAAAAGAATTAATGCTATAGCAAACTATTACAAAGAAGCTATTTCAGTTTTACATAAAACTTGTAATAAATATCCAGAACTCCCAAGGCAAAGACTCATCGAGGGATTTACCCATGTTTTTTCAAACTATGATATATTATCCGTGACAGATACTGAAGAGGATAGAGTTGAAAATGTAGATGAGTTCATAAACGATCATGTTAAGCTTGTGGGAAATTATTTTTCAACTGAAGTTTTAGAAGCCATAAGACGAGTTAAACCAGATATTGATACACTCGTAAAGACAAAGTAATTGTAAATACTATAATAGGTATAGAAATCAAATAATTTCTTGATTCTACACGCATTTTACGCACAAATATAAAATTACCCTTGACAAATTATGGGATATATGATAATAACTAGTTATGGGATTAGAAGCAGGCAGGTTTCTTAATCGTAAATTCGTTCGCACAGGGCTATTAGCTGGTGCTATCGGATCCGCGACCATTCTTGGAGTGAGCCAAGAGTCTCATGCGTTTACCCCAATTGAAACAAAAACTCCCAGCGCACCTTCAGCAACACCAACACCTGAACCAGCTCTTGGTGGAGTAATTATTCTCTCGCCAGAAGAATCAGCTAATATACTTAAAGAATTTCATGAAAAAAACATTTCTGGTAATGAGCTGAGAGCTGAACAAGCAAAAACACTACCTGGAACACCAATTGAATTTGAGTCTATAAAATCTGAAGATATTGACTGGAAAAACCCAGAAGGTATTGCAACTCAAGGCTTCTTTGGACAAAAAGACGCATATAGATTTACTGAATTTCTTAAAAAGGAAGCTGGATATGATGATCCAAATTGGAGACCACTTCCAAAACGATATAATTTAACAAATAACCAAATTGCAGTTGTAATTAGCGAAGAATTAGGAATTGGCCCGGTAAGCGATACCATAGACACAGAACACCCTGAATCTCGAGCAATTAGAACAATCGGTGTTACAAAAACAGAAGATGGGACAATTAATGTATGGGTAAATGAATATAAAGATGCATGCAATGCCATTCCTGAGTCAGAATATCCAGGCAAAGATTTTACCCCCTATGAAGTAATACTTATAAATGGGGTTACAGAAAATACTCCTATTAAAATTACCAGACTAGACGGTACATGCCTCACTACAGTCAAGGCTACTCAAGAAGTTTCTTCCAGCAATGACGGTGTTTCATTTGAGAGAAAAGATTCAATAGACACCTTCCACCCAAGACAGTAACATTTTATTCTCTGACTTGACTATTTGCCTCAAACCACATTATTATTAGTATGTGAGTAGAATGTCTAGGTTTTTTACATTTGCTTTTGCACAAATTATTATCGTAGTTATAATAATAGTTGCTATAATTTCAGCACTCTTTTATTTCAAATTACTCAGTATTCCAACAAACATATTCACCACCCAGTCCTCAGGCACAATAGAAGCAAAATCAGAACTACAAAATTATTCTTTAGAAATTAAAAATCCAAATACATTACTAGAAGTACTAAATGAATGGAAAGTCTTTGAACCTCAAAAGACCTCCACGCATGAAAACATCAATCCCATAAGAAAAATAATTATAACGCTCAAAAATGATGTAAACGAAATACGCCGCCTTTCAAGTATTGGATCAAGTATAAATGGAGAAAAGAAGGGTGATGTATTATACATCGACATATCTTTAACAAAAGAAGCATTAAACAACCCAAAACAAGCAAACATGCTTATTACCGTCAACTTTTTTAATTATATACTGGACTACCTTTCATCAGTCAGTCCTCTACCTAATGAAAAAAGGGCTCAGATGCTTACAGATGCAAAAAAAACTGTTAATGAAGGTGAGATTTATGTACAAAGAGAATAACATACTAAAACATATCTATATTTTTTTGATACTATTTGCAACACTTCTTTTTTTACTACCAGTATCACATTCTTATGCTGCATTTGAGGATGGCGCTTGTGCAACTCTAAGCTGTTTATCAGGCAGTTCTTCAGGCTGCGTTGAAGGAACTCAATTAGCCTTAAATGGACCAGACCCAAATGACCCTAACAGTAATTTTACATCTCAAGCATGCACTGGTGGTCAAAGCTGCGAAATAACAGAGTATAATCCAGGAAATACTGCTGCCATCTGCTCAGGCGGTGAACCATGTGTCCCGGGAGGCTTGTACGCTAAAGTTAACTATGATCTAAACAATAATGGAGTAAATGACAAGCAATGCACTTTTATTCAGGAGTGCGCAGACATTACCTGTTCTTACACATATGGATATACCTCTTGTACAGATGAGAGTCCTGCAAGTGGAATAGGAGTTATCCAAACCTACACATCATGTAATTTTTTTGGCTCTTGCACTACAAAC
>CAZQSX010000022.1:0-19455 GCA_964596415.1 uncultured Gammaproteobacteria bacterium | reverse complement strand
AGGTCCCGAACCTACTATCTCATACTGAATATCACAAAATTCTTTTTTAAGAGCTGCAGCATTGTTAAATATTATTTCTAAACCTTGGCTTTTCTTAAGAACTCCAATAAATCCAAAAAATAATTTACCGTTATTCTTTTTTTTATTTGAAGCCTTAATTTTTATTTTATCTGTTCCAATTGGAATTATTGGATATTCCGTATCACTATTATATATACCTAAATTTTTTCTAAGTTCTAAAAGACGCTTATTTACAAATGCCACGTTATCCGAGTACGAACTGATTTTGTCAAACTGCCAATAAATATATCTCATAAACATGATAATTTTATTTTCGTGAATTGGTGGGTAATAATCCCATACCCAAAATACTGTCTTATCCACAATACCAAAACCCTTCATTACATTTCCAATCCAGGCAGTAAATGCGTTTACTGTAAAATAAGCGTCAATTTTTTTATATTTTCTCTTAAGATACATAGAATAAATAAAGATTTCAACAAAGAGGATAATGGACCGAATTGGAAGCAGTAAAAACACAAACTTTTGAATAATTGGTATGTAAAACAACAGGTATTCTCTTTTCACCTTCCCATTCTTATAGATTATGAGCTTGTTGTAACTCTTTTTATTCTTCAAGTTATGAAACCCAACAGAGAAAAGGAAAACATTATCAAAATTGTTTAATATAAAATCTAATATCTTCCCCGAATTTTCGTATGGAGAATAATTTACATATATGATTGATTTGCGCTTAATCATGAATTCTGAAACACAACGACAGCAGATAAGGGGCAGTTCTTAGCATTGCTCGCTAGATTAGCTTGTCAGCATCCTGAACCTTTTTTATAATATAGCTCACTTGTTTGTCTGTAAGATCAGAGTGTATTGGAAGAAGTACGACGTCAGAATCTGCTCGCGCAGTATTTACCAGATCTTTTCTGTATCCTCCGAACATAGGATAAATATCATTCCGTCTATTATTAATATTTACCATTATCCCGTTCTTACGTAAATAACGAGCAAATGTCTCTCTATTTTCTACATGAATAGGAAATATTTGATAATTTGGTTTTCTATCAGAATAATATTCCATAAGCTTTATTTTTTTACACTTGGCAAACTCTTTCCTGTATTGCTCCCCTATAACCTGCCTTTTTTTTGAAGGTTTATCAAAACTGTCTACTCCTACACAAGCAAGAGTTGCTGTAATATCATTCATATTGTATTTGAATCCAAGCGTATCACCACGAAAACTTTCAGGAAGTGGATCAAGAAGATTTGTTTTTTTCTCTTCCCGGTCAATTCCATACCAAATTATTTTTTTTAGTTTTTCATAGTACTTTTTATTGCTTGTTGCAATCAGTCCCCCATCTCCTGAATTGATAATTTTTACTACCTGAAAAGAAAAACACACGATATCACCTTTTGCTCCAATATAGTTACCCTTATATTTACTGCCCAACGCGTGCGCTGCATCTTCAATTATTGGAATATGATGTTTTTTTCCAATTGCTCGTATTTCATCCATATCGCATGGATTTCCTCCATAGTGCACCACAATGATAGCCTTTGTTTTTTTAGTTATTTTCTTTTCAATGCTTTTAGGGTCAATGTTTAAATCTTCATATTTTATATCAGCAAAAATAGGCTTTGCCCCTTGTTCGAGAATTGCGGTATTAGTTGCAATAAAAGTAAAAGGGGTAGATATTACCTCATCACCAATTCCAACGCCAAGCACAGCCAAACTCGCACGAAGAGCGGCGGTACCGTTATTGACTGCGACACAATAAGAAAAGCCCCACTTTCGACTCGCTTTATCTCGTAACTCCTTCTCCTTCTTTCCTGTATTTATCCACTTGGAACGTAAGGTTTTAGCAACTTCGGTGGCTGCAGCTTTTGGAATAAATGTTGACCAAGTTCGTATTATGTCATCGCCTAGTTCGTAGTCCTTTTTTTTCGTAGTCATAATCTTCACATTATACCAAAATCAGTTCTGTAAGTAATTCTTAAAAAACTCCTTTAAATATTGTTCTGACGTCATAAGAGCTGGGTAAATATTTCTTAACTTTTCTACATTCATTTCATAAGCCTGCATCTGTGCTTCAGAAGAAAATTTAATCCTATTGTTAAAGTATTTTTTGATTTTTTTAAAATCAAACGTACCGACACCTCCAACATTTATAGTTTCGTTTATTACTTTTTGCTTTAAAAGTGCTTGAATAACATCAGAGATTGCCGAAGTCGTAATAAGCTGTAATTTTGTATTAAGCGTAACGAACACTGGTTTGTTGTTTATAATGTCATAGAACGGTCCTTTTCTGAGTTCTGTACCTAAAATCATTGCTGATCGTAAGATGAGGAATTTATCACTATTTTTTTTGACAATTAACTCGCTTAAGTATTTGTGAAAACCATAGGATGACAACCTCATAGGATCAATACTTTGATTCTCACCTGTATCTGTTTTTTCACTATGATCTGCGTACACATCAGGAGATGAAATGTAAATGTACAGATTACATGGGAAATCAAAAACACTTTTATGCACTGAGATCGTTGAAGCACTAAAATCATCTTGGGGATTTTGATTTGCCCAAAACCGTCTACTGTTACCGTTTGCGTTTATTACAATATCAAATTTTGTATTAACATGTTTCGAGTAATTCTCGCGAGAAATAGGAGTAACAATAAAATACGGATGTAGGTTTTTAATTAAATCGACCCCTAACATTCCCTTGCTACCTATAATTGCGAGCGTTTTCAAAATAGTTAATATTTAATTGCGGTTTTATAGTTTTTCGAAAACCAAGAAACTGTTTGAGAAATTCCATTCTCTATTGAGGTCGTTGGTTCCCAGTGTAATTCTTTTTTCATTTTAGATACACCAAACATTTTGTGTAGTGCTCCATCAGGCTTTGAAGTGTTATATACTAATTTCCCATTATAACCTACTATTTTTTTAATTGTATTTGCCAATTCTTTCACTGAAATACCAACTCCCGTTGCAATATTTAACGGCTCCACATCATTATAAACTTCACCTGCCCTTAAAATTCCTTCAGCGCCATCCTTTACGTACAACCAGTCCCGTATAGGTTTTCCCGTACCCCACACTTCTACGGTAGAAGTCTTATTTATTTTTGCTTCATATATTTTTTTTATAAGCCCTGCGAGAGCCTTGCTCTGGTCAAGATTAAAATGTTCACCTGGTCCATACATATTTGCCATAACAAGATGAATTGAGTTAAAGTCATGCTGTTTTTTTAACGCAAGCCCGTATACTGCCGATGCCTTTCGAGAAAATCCATAACTAAAAATACTATCGTGAATTCTCCCATTCCAATAATCATCTTCATTCAATTCTCCCTTGTTTAAATACCCTGGATATGAGCATCCCGCAATAATGTTAATAAACTTATCAACTCCAACTACTTGAGCTGCTTCCATAAGAAATATTCCCATTAACATATTGTCCATAAATAAATCTGCCTGCTTACCACTGTGAAAGCCAATTCCGCCTTGATTCGCGGCGCAGTTTATTACAATATCTGGCTGAAACTTTTTAAAATATTTGAGACATTTATTGCGGTTTCTAAAATCCCACCCCTCGTCAGTTTTGGGAACAAAAATTTTACAATCATATTTTTTTAGTTTTTCAATTATATGTTTTCCGAAAAACCCATTTCCACCAGCAACAACAATCTTTTTATGAGTGTAATATTTCATAGAAATTTTATTTACTATTCTTTTTTTTAATTTGCTCATCTATCCAATGGTACGTTTTTCCAAATCCTTCCTCTAATGTGACTGATGGTTCCCACTTAAGTAACGATTTAATTTTAGTATTATCTGAGTTTCTATCCCTTACTCCTTGAGGCTTAGATATATCATGCTTCTTTTTTATTTTCTTTTTGGCGATTTTGGAAACAATATCAATTAATTCATCTATGGTAACTGCATGATCAGAACCAATGTTTATTGGCTCCCGCACTTTAGAGTGCATAAGTTTATATATACCCTTAACACAATCACTCACATAACAATACGATCTTGTTTGTTTACCGTCTCCCCAAACTTCTATCTCACCACCATCTTCTACCAATGCAATTTTCCGACAAAGTGCAGCTGGTGATTTTTCACGACCACCATCATATACTCCTAACGGTCCGTAGACGTTATGAAATCGGGCAATTCTTGTCTCCAAACCATAATCTCTATAATAATCCAAACACAATCTTTCAACAAATAACTTCTCCCATCCATATTCACTATCTGGCATAGCAGGATATGCATAACTTTCTTTTAAGCCAACGTTTCGCTTTTTGTCGGTAAAGTTGGGATAAACTAATGCTGACGATGAATAGAAAAACCTTTTAACTTTGTTTCTATATGCTGATTCGAGCATATTTGTATCAATCAGAATGTTATCGTGTACAAGCTCTGCCTGAACTGAAGATATAAAACCTATCCCTCCCATGTTTGATGCGAGATTATAGACATGATTCATTCCTAGGGTCGCAATATCTGTATTCTTTCTTTTTCGAAGATCAAGGAGTAAAAATTCATCTGCAGATGTTTTTTCAAATTCAGGTTTTTTTATATCAACACCTCTTACCCAATATCCTTTCTTTTTCAGGTATTTTACTAAATGATGTCCAATAAAACCTCCTGCTCCGGTAACTAATGCTTTTTTCATTGTATTTGATATTTTATAATAAGCTACTTGAATTTTCTATGCCCTAGCAGGTAAGAATTTGCAATCTTTAACAATCAAAATATTCTTGAGTTTTATTTTTTTTGGTAAATCAGTACCCAAGAACATAACATCGATCTTACACTTTTTTATAAATCTAGTCAATCGTTTTGTGTGTATTTGTATTGATAAATAAGTTATTAATTTAACTATACATTTTTTTATTATTATTTTATAACTGGGTATTAAAAAATTCTTTTAACTGCTTTCTTCGCCTTGATAAAGACTGATACACAATCTATAATCTTCATTGTAGTAATGAAACTCGAAAAAACAATTTTAATAACAGGTGGTAGTGGATTTATTGGATCCAACTTCTTAGAATTTGCAAAAAAAGAAAACCTTAAAAACAATAAGTATACAATTATTTCTCATGGTCATAAAAAATTAGATATATCAAACCTCGAACACCTAAAAAGAGCGTTCAATACCTATACACCTGATGTTATCATAAATTTTGCCGCACATAGAGATGTCAATTCTGCTGAAAAACAAAATGGAAAGACGAAGGGTTCTGTTTGGAAAACAAATGTCATTGGAATAGAAAATCTAGAAAAAGTTTCCAGTGAGTATGGATCTTTTCTTGTTCAAATCTCAACAGATATGGTTTTTCCTGGAAACAAAGAAAACCCAGGTCCTTATAACGAAAATTCAAAGCCGGAGGAAAAAATTAAAAATCTTTCATGGTATGGTTGGACAAAAGCAGAAGGAGAAAGAAGGATAGCAAATAGTAAAAACGCAGCGTTAATTCGGATTGGAAATGTAACACTTCCCGTATATGACCCAAAATTAGACTATTTAGGCAAGATGCTATATCTATATGACAGGAATTTACTCTACCCACTATTTAATGACCAGCACTTAACTCTTACTTACATCCCATCTTTATTTGAAACCTTAACAAGCTTAATAGATGAAAAAAAAAGCGGAATATTTCACGTAGCAAGCACTAACACATTTACACCTCAAGAAATTGCAGGGTATTTAGTTAAGAAAACTAGAAAAAATACAAAACCAATAAAAGGTATAAGTATCGATGAGTATTTAAGAAAATTCCCCAATAGATATCCAAAGCATGGTGGACTTTTGACAAAAAAAACACAGAAAAAACTGAAGAAAAAATTTTTAACCTGGGAAAAAATTATTGATTTGTATGTAAGCCCCAAGTTAAAGTAGTTATGGTAGAAAAAATACACAAAGCTAAAATAAAATGGCCAAAGGTTTCTTTTATCCTGCTTACTTTAAATGGTGGAGAAGGAGTTAGAAAATGTCTGGAGTCAGTAAGGGATCAGTCATACCCTCAACATCTTATTGATATAGTTTCCGTTGATAATGGGTCAAGAGATAATAGCGTAAAGATTGCAAAGCAATTTAATACAACAGTACTTATTTATCCAAATGGAACCTTATATTCAAATTGGATTAGGGGACTACATAAAATTAAAGGAGATTATGTTTTCTATATTGAACAAGATATAGTTCTTAGAAAAAAAGATTTTATAAAAAAAATGATCTATCCGCTTCTCATCGATAAAAGACTAGCGGGAACATACACAAAAGAATATTCACACCCTAAAATGCACTGGGTAACTAGATTTCTTTCTTATAATGTATGTCAGTGTGACCCACTCTATGAATATTTAACACCACCAATCGAAAAAACATTCATTGAAGATCATAAAAAGTATGTAATAAGTAAGTTTGAAATTGGTAAAATGCCTCCTATATGCAGGATGCTTTGGCGAATGGAATACTTAAAAAAAACTCCCAACTGGAAAGTTAAGAATTATTTTGATCATGATTTCATGATTCAAAGCGTAAAAGCCGGTTATCCATATTTTGCATATGTACATAGCGCTGGATACTTTCATTTTCATGCTAAAAATTTAAATCACCTTCTACAAAAAAGGGTAAGAAATCTATATATACATTTTTTCCCATATAGGGACGAGACAGAGTATAAATGGCTAAATACAGACAGCAGAAAAGAAGTCATAAAAATTTTCTTTTGGGTATTCTATGCTAATCTTTTTTTCCCTGAAGCAATTAGGGGACTCTTCAGGTATATTAAAAATCGTGACTGGGTACTACTGATGCAGCCAGTTGTATCAATCACCATAACTGACGCTTTGCTTTGGAGTTTTCTAGGCAATAAAGTAGGAAGAAGGATAATCTTAGAGTCCTTTCAAACGTTGATCAAATACAAGAAATAAACATACACTACAAATTTAGTTATCTGCTAACGTTTTTCTAAAACTCTCGGATATATCACGGAAAGTATAATCACTCTCATCAATTTCTAAAGCAATAACTATATCTTTTGCTAACTTATGCTTTTTAAGCGTTTCTTCAAGTTTACTTTTAGTTATGAAATATCCATAACTCCTGTCTCCAATTTTTTTATATCCTTCGGAGAAAGTCTGAAACAAAAATTCCTCATCAAAAAATGATCCCCATTCTTTTTCATGACCCACAGCATAGGTAACTAAAAAATTCATTCCTGGTCCCGATGAAAAAGGTAATACATTTTTTGTAGAAATACCATATTCAGAATTTCTATAACACTCAACTTTGCACTGTACATAAAAAATTGTATTTTTTGAAAGCTTTGGATGAACTGCATGTAAGCTTTTTATAATCTGTTTTTTAGCTATTCCATCGTCAACTTGCCGTTTCACTGCAACTCTTATCTCCTGAAAAGAGGTAATTAACAAAACTACTAAAATCAGCATAACTGTAATTTTTTTTGCAATACTTACTAATAAGTATCTGCTCTTTGATGTAAACAAAGAGTAGCTAAAAATTGCAACAATGCATAACACGGGAAAAGCTGAAAAATACAAATATCTTGGCTCTAGTACATATAATGGTCTCCCCACAAAAGAAAGTATAAACGAATTAGATAGAATCCAGACAGAAAAAAACACAAGAAAAGCACCTATCCGTTTTGGACGTATTGCCCATAACCAAATTGCAAAAATACCAGCGACTAAGCTAGAAATATAAAAAAATACAGCATCCATTAAGGGAGGTGCATCGACAAAAATATTTTTTACCATTCCTGGATAAATAACCTGGTGTTTATTGATTAGAAAAACAAAAATTCTTTCAGAATATATTAAATTTTGTACTATAAATTTAAATGGTACTGTTACTAAATTATATTCAGCACCACGTCCTGTAATCTGAACCTCCACCGGTATAGGTTCAGTATTTAAAGTTTGAGCAAATATCCTTACAATCAAAAATAATCCAATTCCAAGTGCAAATAGAAGGAGGTGTCTAATATTTGCTTTATTGATTTTAGATCTATCAAAACATATTAGGTAAGCTACAGCTATTGGAATAATAATAACCCCTTCCTCACGAGTAGAAACAGCTGCAAGAAAAATTAAAAACAATAAAATAACTTTTTTAAATGATAAAACTTTTTCTTTTATACTTGAAAGATAAAGGAAGAACAATAATATGAAAAACATAGCCGTATCAGTTACGTGGAATATGGCTAAATGAGTAAATGCCTGGTGGGCACGCCCGTTGAGTAAAAACAGTAACCCTGCAATTAAAGCTGTTGTTTTACTTTTGGTCAAACGCTCGGTCAAAAGAAATACGAGTGTAGAGACAGCCGCATGAACAATAAGTTGTGTTAAAAAAAAGTATTGCGCTTGAAGCTTAAATAGATAATACAGCGCGCTCCAGAAAAAAGTACCAACAGGAGAAAAGTGTACCCCTCCAGGCACAAAAAAACTCCACCAAGGAGAATTATATGAACTCATAACGTTTGCAATCGCCAGCCATTCATCCTGCTGAAAATAACCTGTCAACAAACCGTTTGTTGCAATAAAAATAATGACAAAAAAGATTGAGAATACAAAAAAGAAAGTCTTTATGGTTTTATTCATATACTAATTTTTTTCAATTTTTCTAATTACTTTTGCGGGAACTCCTACTGCAACACAATTTGCAGGGATAGATTTTGTAACAACAGACCCTGCGCCTATTACTGCATTATCTCCAATAGTTACGCCTCGAACAATTACACATTGTGCTCCTATCCAAACGTTTTTACCAATTGTTACCTTACTTCTAACGTAAGTATTTTTGTTAACATTGTGAAAATCAAATAATTTAGCTGGGATTTTGTGATCAAAGTCTACTATATATACATAAGATGCAATCATACAACCGTCACCAATCTTCACCTCATCTTGGGCATGGATAAAAAAGAAATCATCTAACCAAACACCCTTTCCAATTGAAATCTTTCCATCAAATCCAGCCTTAAGTCTGGCTCCAAATCCTAGTCTGGTTTTAGATTTTATTGATATTGAGTTTTTTACTGTTTGAAATATTACAATGTTTCGTCCCAGATCAACGGAATAGTCTATTTTGTATCCCCTCAAACGAAGTAGTGCAATTCTTATTCTTGATGTAGTCATCGAGAAAAGAATTGAAAATCCTAAATATAGAAATTCGATAATCCCACTTTGTTTTATTTTTTTTGTAATTTTACTCATTTTCATACTTCACAAACCTAACTATCAT
This sequence comes from uncultured Gammaproteobacteria bacterium, assembly GCA_964596415.1. Classification (GTDB taxonomy): domain Bacteria; phylum Patescibacteriota; class Microgenomatia; order Levybacterales; family GWA1-39-11; genus JAGORM01. Next base: position 10,154 of record CAZQSX010000022.1, on the reverse strand, counting down.
ACCTAAAATTCCTATGACTAGCAAAACATATATGTTATTTGATAGTAACTCTGCGATTGGTTCCCGTCCTAAAAGAGAAAGCATTGCAACAGGAAAGAACATTACTACCGCAATAATAAATATCTTTCTACTATTAAAACCTACAATAACTGCGAGAAGCAAAGGGAGTGTTATTGCATCAAGCATATCTCTCATATTTGCTGCAATAATATTAAGATAAGGAGCTCTAAGCATTACTTCACGAAATATAATCAGAAACACAACAGTATATACTCTCACTCTATTTCTAAAGAGAAGACTTTTTGCATAGTAAAATGCTTTAATATCAATGTCCTTTAAAACTTTTATTAGTTGTTTTTCCATAGATACTTCTTGCGCAACCTGTTGACATTTCCAAACAGTAAATATACCAACACTGCAACAAATGATATGCCAGTTAATGCAATACCTCTGTAAAATGCTTGTTGAGTACGAAACTCTAATACCATCTCGTAATCTCCTTTCTCACTAATTAGCCATCCATTAGCAAACCCATTTAACATAAACTTGTCTTTTTGCTCCCGCCCATTAATCGTAAGTATCCAGTTGGGAGAGCTTGTTTGAAGAAAGCTTAAAATGTATGGATCTTTCGCATTTCTAACATTAATTGTATATTTTGTTGAACTTACCTTCTTATAGCTTACTGCTGGAAGAATGTTCTTCTTATCATCACTAGTCGTAAATGAATAAAGATCTGGAGTAATCTGTTCACGAAGTATTACATCTGAAAATGCTTGCTCCGGATCAAACGTATCATCGGTACAAAGGTAAAGATTTGCTGATTTATCATTGGGTTGTCCGGCAAATTCATACTTTGAAATTGCATCTTTTTTATTAGCGGGAGCAAATGTGAAATCGGGATTTAAAAATTTTGGATCGGCTGGTATTGTATCTTGTGTTTTAAACACTCCCCTTGTCATTTTTACATAAATATACTTTGGAGTCTTCTCATCAAAAGCTGTAACTGATAAGTAATACTTCTTGTCAAATCTATATTTGTCAATTGTATAAACGCTACACACTTGTTTGCTACCTGGCACACTTATTATCTCAGCTCTTTTATCAACTAATATATCCGGAACGTTTTGAACTTCTACATTTATTATCTTTCCATCTTTAAGGTGGTAGTAAGGTAAAACGGAAACCTTTTTGTAACTTTGCGTTTCCTCTTCCATCATCACAATAGGCTCTATGTATGATTCGTTACCAGCATTGACTTGTCTTAACCAAGAGACACTTAGATCCTCAATATTTTTTTCATTATCAACCCTGTACAAAAAGTTTCTAACCCAATCCTTTTCTTCAAGCATGATTGCCAGTCTTGCATTAATCCCTGAGATCTTTTCTATAACTTTATAAACAGTACTTGAAAGCTCAGAACTCTCACGAGTGTCTCCACTTTTTAAAAGTCTTTCCAGTGCATCTTCCTGCACAAAAGCGTATCTATGAATTTTTTCAATCATTGTGTAATCTGGATACAAAAGATCGTTTTTCAAATAATTATCGATTACATCCCAGTATTTGAGCATTAATTTTGCAGGATCTATGAATTGACTCGCTTCTTTGGTGTGCGTAGCTGCAGTAATTCCGAAAAGCTCAGAAGCTCTCTTTATAGAAAGGCCTAATGCGACATCAACTTTTTGCTCAGGTGTTGTCGCATTTGCAAATAACTCCTCGTCCCGCTTTAACTTAATCGAATACAACAGTGATCCTGGTAGTACATTCTGATATTCAATTTTAGGTAGCTCTTGTACTGTTAGAAGCGTGCAAGAAATACATGGGTAACCTATAAGCTGCTGACTCTTTGCAAGTTTTGAAAGTAGGGCAGGGTCTATTTGGTCTGCAAGCACAAACGAGTTTGAAGACAAAGAAAAATACGTACTAAGCTCTGATGCGTTTGGATAAATGACAGATACACTAGGAATAACATTTATAACGTTTAGTATGTTATTATCTAGAATTTCATAAAGTGTCCAAGGTCCGCTGCTCCACGTCTTTCTAAAATGAGAAGTATCCGATAGAACCTTTTCATAGTCATTCGGATCCTCCATAGGTATTGTTTTGTAGTTAAATGCAACATCTTTAGTTAATAAAATGTATTTAATCCCAATAGTTCTAGCCGCATTATTAAACCCTAATAGATCACGGTCTCTAAGCTTGGTGTATAAGGTGTTAATTAAAGAGTTTGCACTGTCATTAAAAAGATATGCATCATACTGAACATATGGCTCATCTGTCACAAGGGCAAATATAGAGAACGCGCCATAATAACCCCACGAATATGTTTTTACAGTATTTCTCGTATTTGTCTGAGGTAAAACTAAGGTTTTTTCTGATGTGTCAGCTTTACTCACCATTTCGCCAAATTCTGAAACATGCTTTGGAACTTTCACCATTGTGGTAAATGGTTTATTAAAGTCTGAATTTGTGTTTTGAAAGTATGGGTAGTGATAGATTAAAATTGAAACAAGAAATAGTACCCCCAAAGGCACCCGCATGTTCTTTTTGGTTTTTTCAATTAGGGAATAAGCTGTAAAACTTATTAGAACAGCATACGAGAAGTATACAGTTGGCATGAATTTGTAGTATGCTGACCTAAATGTTGCAAATCCTGGAATATGCTTCATCATGAAGGTGTATAACTCACCGAAAGGAGCATGTGCACCTGCAGAAAAAAACAAAGCAATCAAAGAAAGAATTACAAAAAAAAGTATTATTCGGCGAGTTTCTTTGTCTTTTGCAAGAATAGGAGCTGTAAAAGCAAAAATTGGAAAAACAAAGCTTGCCAATATAAGAATAGGATTTACCAAGTAATTATTTGACCAAAGGAAGGGAAAAAAGTACCAGTTGTTATCCCCTTGCAGCCTAAATAAGTTAAGGTAACTATCGTGAGTACTTATAAACTTTGCCCAACCGATTGCACCGTCTATTCCCCCTGCTATTGTAACTTGAGTGCTAAATTCATGACTAAATGAATTTACGAATGGCAGAATCCAAAACGCGTTTAATGGAACTGCAAGTGCAACAAACAGAATAAATAGAAAAGTAAACCGTAAAACGTAGGAGAATTTCTCTTTTTTCCAGTTTAAAATTCCGAAGTAAACAAAAAGCGTTAGTGAAGTTAATATTACTGGACCAATTAATGGGATTCCACGAATTCCCCCTGACCCAAAAACCAAATATGTAATTCCTAACAAGGCTGTTGTTTTTACTAATCTTGTCTTTTTTATTGCAAAACGATAGAGAATCAGAGTAAAGAGTGGTAGTATTGCGTAGGAAGCAAGCATTGGCTGTTCCCCTTGAAGAAAAAATGCATAAAGGTGGAAATTAAACAAATATACACAAACTCCACCAAGTCTTATTATCCATTGGCTTTTCTTTGGAAATAACTCTCTGAAAAACAAATAAGAAGAGATACCAAGAATAAAAAACCATCCCACAAGTAAAATCTTCTGAACTTCCAAAAGCGGTACACCTAAATAGTAAATAATTGCTGGAATAGAAACATATGGAAGTAGACCCATTTCGGTAGACATATCTACTCCAAAATTAGGATTTGCCATCCACGTATTCATTCTGTACTGAAAAAACTTAATATGATCAATTGCAAAACCAGTATCAAGCCCTAGCATGACATGACCTTGCTTAAACCAAAACAAAGGGATAAAACTTATCAAAAGTAGAACTAAAAGCTCGACAAGCAGGTATTTATGACTTTTAACAAATTTCCTAATCTTTATACCTCCTTATATCCGAAAACAGATAGTAATAATAAGAAATCCTTGGATTTCTGTACACCTGTTTTAATATTTCCCAGTCAGTAACCTTTCTTATTCTGCTTTGTATTTTTTTTCTCTTCTTCAACGTATCATTCATAGTTATTAGGGGAGCAAACACTCCAAGTTGGGCTGCAATTGCCTTTTTAAATTGCCCGCTGGCAAGAGCTGCTGCAACAAATAGCTCACAGTACAGAATATGAATAGGGAGAAGAACTAGAAGCGACGGAACTGTAAAATTTTTAAGATATGAGAGATATCTATTTCTAAAAGACCTAAAAACCGTAAGCTCACTTCTTGTCATAACCTGCATATCCCCTCCACCCCAGTGATACATAACACTGGTTGGCAGATACATAACTTTCTTTCCAGAAAGCCACATTCTGTGACAAAGGTCAGTTTCCTCAACATAACATACAAAATCCTCATCAAAGCCTCCAAGGTTTATAAAATCATCACGGCGAATTAAAAAGCACGCACCCTTAATTGAATATGCATATAGCTTGTGATTATATTTTTTCTGAACATGTGGCTTCATATACCCATAGTGGTATAAAAATCCTGTGAAAGTGAAAAATGACCCAACCGAATCAAGAAGTTTTGGATGAATCATGCTTCTTATTTGTGGCTGAACAATTCCAATTGAATCATCCTCTTCCATTACTTCAACCAAAGGGTCTACAAACGAAGGAGTTGCCGTTGTATCGTTATTCATAAGTAAAATGTACTTCCCACGAGCCTGCCTTACTCCAATGTTGTTAGCCCTCGCATATCCTACGTTCTGCTTAATTTCAATAACTTTTACTTCCGGGAATTTTGTTTTCAGAAAATCTGCGCTTTCGTCTGTAGAACCGTTATTAACAACAATTATTTCAAGCGGGGTGTATTTGATCTTTCGAAGTGTAGGTAAACACTTTGCTAGCCATTTCTTTCCATTCCAATTTAAAACAATTATCGTAACTAATGGTTTTTTCATACTATTTCCCTAGCAGTTCCATGTAACGGTTTAAACCGCTCTTCCAAGACGGCAATTCAATTCCTAGGGAATTAATTTTTTTTGTGCTAAGAACTGTATATTTAGGGATTTTCATTCCATTCACAAAACCCTTGCGATCTATACCTTTAATTTTCATGGGAACTTTTGCAGTCTTTACTATCTCTTGCGCAAACTCTGCCCATGAACATTCACCTTTGTTTACGATGTTGTATATCCCCGGTTCTGCCTTCTTTAATAACAGTTCAATAGTTGCAACTGCAAGGTCCTGCGCATATGCAACACTAACAAATTGCTCTGAAGAAATTTCAAGTACCTTTTTATTTTTTGCTTCACGCAACAAATATAATACGAAATTTCCTTTTTTGGATCTGCTTCCTTCAAGTCCCCCAAATACTCCACACGTTCTTATAATTAACGTGTCCTGATTGTAGTAAAGAGCACATTCTTCTCCAGCAAGTTTTGAGATTCCATATATTTGAAGAGGATTAGGACAATCAGACTCTAGATATGGTGTTTTTCTGTCTCCGTCAAATACTTTATCTGTACTAAAGTGAACAAGTCTAATCTTGTTCTCCATGCAAATGTCTGCGAGATGTTTAACGGCTGATGAGTTAACTAAAAACGCATCCTCCGGATGAAGCTCACATTCTGCAACAACGTGGAAAGCAGATGTATTTATTATAATAGTAGGTTTGTATTTTTTAACAGCCATTTGAATTGTCTTTTTATCAACAATGTCTAATTCTTCTCGTCCTACGCCAACCGCCTTAATTTTTTTTGCACGAGCCGCCTCAAGAAGAGCTGCTCCTACTTGTCCATTTTTACCAATAACTAATATTTTCATTATTTTAAAACGTATGGCCATGCACTATCTTTTGGTGATGCAGTTACTTTTTTAACTGGCCATTTAACTTTAAACATTGGATCATCCCATCTTACCCCAGATTCGTGCTTAGGAGAATAATATTCTGAAACAAAGTACTCAACTACTGTGTTCTCAGATAATGTTTGAAACGCATGAGCAACTCCTTTGGGAAGAAGTAGCATTTTTTTGTTTTTAGCATTTAACTCAACTCCAACCCATTTCCCGTAGGTTTTTGAAGTCTTTCTCAAATCTAATGCTACATCATATATCGCACCCTGCAAACATTGAACTACCTTATCTTCTTGCTTAGGGGACTTTTGAAAATGAAAACCTCTTATTGTTCCCTTTTTCTCAGAGAGAGATCTATTGATATGAACAATTTTAAAATTAATTCCTTTTTGCTTAAGTTCTTCTTGCGCAAAAACCCGAGTAAAATATCCCCTGCCATCTCCTCTTGGTTCAAGATCGATTTCGAACACACCTTCAATTTTAGTTTTTTTAATAATCATTTTTCAATCCAAAATAAATTTTCATCTACTCTTCCATTTTCAACTAACCTTTTAATTTCAGAAAGTCTGGTATACTTTTTATTGTTTAAATCTTTTTTTGAAAACTTAAACTTTTTTAACTGACTCACTAGATCTTTTATTGACTTATTTAAATTCCACTCTTGCTTTATTTTTGGAAATAAAGATTCGAAAAGTTCAAATGAAACTTTGTAGCTTCTACTGTCTGCTCCGTGCTCACCAGTATAAATTACTTTTGACCTTGATACGGCTTTATTTACTAAAGTTAATACCTGTTTAACCTGAAAGTTATTTTCCTGAAACCCAATATTAATAATTTTCCCATTTATTTTTTCTGAAGGAGCATTTAAAAAGGTTATAAAAATATTGGAAAGATCTCTTACGTCAATTAACGGTCTCCATGGTGATCCATCACTCATAACTCTCACAAATCCAGTAGCCACCGCATTCACGCAAAAGTTATTTACCACCAAATCATCCCTAAATTTTGGAGAATATCCATATACCGTTGAGTTTCTAAGTAGACCAACACAAAATTTTGAGTCTGCAAGTTTTCTTAATGCCTTCTCAGTGTCAACTTTTGACTTTGCGTATGCGGTAAGAGGGTTTACTTTAGATTTTTCAGTTACTGTATCTTCCTTTGCTATTCCATAGATACTGCAAGAAGAGGAAAATAGAAATCTTTTAACACCAGATTTTTTTGCCAACTTTGCAAGTCTAACTGATGCTTTGAAGTTAATATTTTCTGTAAGTTTTGGATCTATATCTCCCATTGGATCATTCGAAAGCGCAGCTAAATGAATAATTGCATCTATTCCCCTTAGCTCTCTTGCTGAAATCTTTCGAATATCCCCTGTTATCATATTGTATGAGGAATTATTTTGCTTTCCTAAACCTTCATTAAAAAACTCAGTATCATATCCCACAACCTCATAAGATTTTTTTAAAAGAAGAGGAACAAGAGTTGCGCCAATGTAACCCCTGTCTCCAGTAACTAATATTTTTTTCATTTTATTTTTCTTGCCTTAATAACCAAAAAGTGTGCATGTCTTTTATCTAAATTAGCCAAAATCTTACCCAACATTCCCCCGAATGGAAAATACCCCACACCAATTATCTTTTCTATCTTAAATCCATATCCCCGATAGGCGTCAGTTAACGCTTGATATGAAAGTACTTTGTTATGACTCCACTCTCCAGAAGTTCTCCAGTCCAAGTCTGTTTGCTTGTCATGTACAACTTCACCAAGATTTGCTCTTAAAGCAAGTGGATTACCAACTGACTTTTTGCAAATACCATCAGCCAGTGAAAATGGTTGGTAACCAAAAATTAGTGCAATTATCGTTGGCCAGTTTGACAAATTATCAGTTGCAACTATCGTGTAACCACCTGTTTTAAGAATTCTATGAGTTTCAGAGATAAAAAGACCTGAATTATATAAATGTTCAAGACTGTAATGACTTAGCGCAAAATCAAAGCTTTTACTTTCAAAAGGAAACTTTCTATTTAGATTTCCTTTAACTATCTTAAAAGAATTCTTCATTGGCAAACTATCAAATCCTATAACTTTTTTTGCCTTTGATTTCTTTGCAACAAGTTTGGTTATTCTTCCATCCCCGCACCCCAGATCTACAATAGATTCACTCTTCTCAACCAAATCCATAACCGCTTCTAAATCCTTATGCATCCAGTCTTCAAAAATATTCTTTGCGTAATGTTTTAAGCCTTTTAAAATAAGTTTTTTACCTCCATATCTTCCATTTTGGGTCTTTCTTCCATTGCTTATTCATTTCTTCAACGTCTTGATACGTATCCATTGCGGACCAATAATCATCATGAGTATATACTGCAAGCTTTTTTTCTTTAAGAACTCTTTCAAGCGCCACCTCTACCATTTCTTTCGGCTTTAGATATTTAAAAAACTCTTTGTTAAATACCATGAACCCTCCGTTTACATACTGATTTAGCTTCGGTTTTTGTCTGAATTCTTTAACAATCCCCTTAGAATCGGAAATAATAAGCCCCCATTTTGATTTAGGATGAACTCCAGTAATAGTTCCTACGGTATTTTTATCCTCATGAAACCGTATAAGCTCTGAAATGTTAACATTTCCAACTCCATCTCCATAAGTTACCATGAATCTATCAGTGTTAATGTATTTCTTAACTTTAAGTAATCTCTCCCCAGTTAATGTCTCGAGTCCCGTATCAACAAACGTTATATTAAAGTTATCACGTTTTCTTTTGTTGTTCTTATGAAGAATTCGCTTACCACTGTGTGTGCTTAGATGAAAATCATTTTCAAAGTATTGCTGATTTAAGAAAAAATCTTTAATGTAGTCCCCTTTATACCCGAGTGCGATAATAAAATCATTGAAGCCAAAGTGGGAATAAATCTTCATGATATGCCAAAGAATTGGTTTACCACCCAAGGAAACCATAGGCTTTGGCCTAAATTCCGTCTCTTCTTTCATTCGTGATCCCTGTCCTCCACAAAAGATCACAACTGGCATGTTTTCACTCTTCATTATTTTTGTATAAATAGAAAATTTATCTACGTATGAGAATAAGTTTTAACAAATTCGTCTGTAATTTGCAACAACAAGCAATATTATTTTCCCTTAGATTCTGGAACCAAGTATTGTATTGTCCTTTTTAATCCGTCCTCTAAAATTTCTTGCTCCTTAAAGCCTGTCATTTTTTTAATTTTTTGCGTATCAAGTATTCTATCTTTAAATACAATATCTGGTGCATTTATGTCTTTAATTATGCTTTCACTATTTGTAAGAGAAATTATTATTTCCGCAAGCTTTCTAATGGTAATATACCTCTCCCCCGCAACGTTAACCGGATCAAATTTCTTATACTGTTCAACTAGCCCTAAAACCGCATTGGCAAAATCAGTGACATAAAGAAAAGATTTTTTTTGCTTTCCCCCATCCCAAACTGAAATTGGTTCATTTTTCATTGCCTGCTTTATGAATGTTGGAATTACTCGTCCTTTATCCAAATGGTCACGTGGTCCATATATATTTGATGGACGAGCAACGCTAATTTCCATTCCGTATTGAACGTTGTACATTTTTGAAGCGATTTCTGAAAATCTTTTAGACCATGCATAACCATCTATTTTCTCCTGAAGACCTTTCATAAATCCATAGCTTTCCTTGATTGGCTGTTTAATAGTATCTGGATATACTTCAGCAGAACTTACTTGAAGAAATCTTTTCACCCCTGAAATCCGAGCCGCTTCCAACATGTTTACTACAATTTTTGAATTAGTTCGAAATATTTCTGCTGTATGCTCTCTTTTAAATGTACTTCCTCCATCCAACCCGGCAAAATTCAAAACTGCATCCTTACGCGCACATATTCTCATGCATGATTTCTCATCTTCTAAATTAGCTTTTACAATTTTTATTTTTTTTATATAATTTTGTAAATTCTGGTTTATTCTAAAATCACTAGTATTAGGAGACACTTGAACTGTAACTTTTGCCCCTTTTTGGACAAGTGCATCAACTACATGGGAACCAATAAATCCTGCCCCTCCTGAAACTAAAACTTTTTTGTTTTTCCAATATTTTCTCATACTATTTTTTTACCATTGACACAATAAGACCTGTTATTCCACCAGTAATCTCAATCGCTTTCATAGCTAAAAATACCACTGTGTCTTTTGGTCGAGAAATAAACAGCTTTCCATTTTTTATAAATGAAAGTCTTATCGGAGAATAACTAGCAACTCCCGTTACTGGCCTTTTGGCAAGATACTTTTTAATATCTTTTCCATACATGTACTTCTTCCAAAATAATCGTGACGCCGTCAATTTTCCCTCATTATGCATCACTAAGCTTTTTGTTCTACCTATTTTATAATTCTTTTCTTTAAGTTTTTCATAGAGATCGCCATCATCCCTTCCCCCGGCAAGTGATTCATCCAGTCCACC
>CAZQSX010000021.1:0-19590 GCA_964596415.1 uncultured Gammaproteobacteria bacterium | reverse complement strand
CGGGATTTGGATAAGAATGACTTGAAAATGCATCAACAGAATTTAAAACTTCAGGATCATCAATTAAACGCTCTAAATAGGTATACCCGTTCATGTGTTTTACAAAATCATTAGGGGCTGCTGCATCCATACCGCCTAAAATTAAATAAAAATCTGAACTTCTTGACTTAAAAACGTCATGTGCGTATTTCACAATTTCTGCATAATCAGTCGGACTTGGGGGGCTTCCACCCCACTCATCAGACCTATTCACTTCATTAAACAAAATCACGTATCTATTTTTTGTTGGCCATGAAAGAGAGTTTAAGAAATTAGCAAAATCAATCAAATCATAATCATTTGGAATACGCCAAACTGCTGTATTTTTTGGATCTGGTTCAGTTGCAAGTCGAACAAGCGGAATAAGCTTAAGCCTCTTGCACTCATCCATAAATTTCTGCCATTTTTCTAAATCTTTCTCTCCAACCTGAATTGGAATTGTGACATACCCCCAGTCCCCACCACCACTATTAACAAGCTTGGAAGCTTCCCCTAATTCGTCTGGGAATAGGATATGAATACCCATGGTATTGTTTGGAACTGAAAGCGGATTTTCTATGCCGTACGCTAAACGAGTAGTGGAAAGAAGCATACACAAAAAAGTAAAAATGGTAAGTTTTATATGTTTTTTCATAGTTACTTATTATACCATGTACTTTTATAAGCAAGCCTCAAAAAATTATTCAAATTGTGTTAGAATATCCCTTATGACAAAAAACCAGCAAATCTTCCAAGCTATGATTGAGCAAAACCCTGAGATATTTGCAGAATTTCAGATTATTCATGATAATTACAAGAAGGATCAGGAAAAATATCAAGATGAGTTTAATAAAAAAGGGGAAAAAGTGCTAGAACTCATAAGAAGTTACGAATCAAGTTTGGTTGCAAAATCAACATCATCTCAGTTTGCAAAATTCTCAAATAATTTATCTGACAAATTTTGGACCACGATACGAGGAAAATTCCCCATGATAGATTTCATCGGAGTACAAGTGTAATTTAAAATTTATTCCATGCCAAAATTATCTTCTCATGAAAAACTTGCACGACTCAAACGCTTTCAGATGACAAAAAAGGGGCATAAACAGATGCTTCAAAAACTAGAAGACTTAAAAAAAGCCCGACCATCAGCTGTAAAAGAACTTGCACGTGCACGCGAAATGGGAGATCTTTCAGAAAACGGACTATACACTGCCGCAAAAGCAAGACTTAACGGAATAGATTCTCACATTTTTAGAATTGAAATGACCCTAAAACTTGCAGATGTTATAGAAACAGAAAACTCAGGATCAGTTCAAATTGGCTCACGCGTAACGGTTACTGATAATAATCAAGAAATTGTCTATGAGATAGTAGGAGACCTTGAGGCAAACCCAAAAGAAAGAAAGGTGTCCCCCAATTCACCGATTGGAAAAGCACTCATTGGGAAAAGAAAAAAAGAAAACGTACAACTTCACACACCTTCTGGGGTAAAAATAATAACTATTCTAGAAATCTCATAATCACCCATAATACCCTCACTATTTTGCATCTGGCACATAACACTTTTAATGTTTTTTCAATTGTGATACGGTATATGTAGTACGTGAAAGGAGGTGAGTTTTTTGAAATCTTTGAAAAAAATTTGGTGGTTAGTTGCAGTAAGAGGAGTTTTTTCAATTCTTATTGGTCTTTTTGCGCTTATTTGGCCAGGAATCACTCTTGAGGTTCTTATACTCATCTTGGGTCTGTATATTTTGGTTGAAGGAATTGTTGCAGCTCTTTCTGGTCTAACCTCAATCGGAAGCAAACACTGGCTACTTTTGTTTTTAGAAGGTGTTCTTGGTATTGCAATAGGATGGATTCTTTTTGCGAAACCTTGGGAAATAATACTCACGCTCCCTATTTTTGTACAAATATTTGGTATCTGGATTATCGCTACAGGATTATTAAGAGTCATTCTTGCGCTTGATATTAGAAAGTCTGCAAAGAATGAATTATTCATGATTTTAAGCGGTGTTATTGCAGTAACCATCGGGTTTATTTTGTTTACACAACCAATTTCAGGAGTATTGTTACTCGTCTGGATTTTTGGTTTCTCAGCTATTTTCACCGGAATGCTCTTTATAGCTTTTGCTATGAAAGTAAAAAACGGATAGTAATGTATCTGCGTCTCGGGCGGGATTTATCCCGCCCCAGGCAATAACATCACTGTTGAATGCTCCAACTTATTGGCTCATGTCTTCTTGAAAGAATCACCCAAACCCACGTTCCAATATCTCTATAATCAATCCTTGAAGAGCTGATTCTATTTTGAAACTGTTGCGAATACTGGAATACATACTTTGAAGGCTTACTCAAACTTCCGTCAACTTGATATAAAAATATGCGAGGATTTGAAGTAGTATTAACAATTCGAGTTTGATACCTGTCAAATATTGACTTTACTTCTGAGGTTGCGTGTTTCCCAAGGGAAAGAACATGAAGATGATTTCCGTCATAAGCATAATACGGATTATAAAGCGCTTGCGAATCGATAAATACATTCCTTTTTTCTTTCAAGGCTAAATCAATTTTTGATTCTATAAATTCCATGCTTTGTCCAGGCTCATTTATAAAATATGTTTCACCACCGTAAGTCACTTGTGGACGTATTAAATTCGAGCTAATTAAGATTGAGTTCTTAGGAATTAAATCATATAAACCTACCAATTCTTTTTGTACTGTTGCATTCCTATTATCTATCGCAAGGGGAATAGTTATGATTATAAGCTGTAAAACAATCAAGAAAAAAATAATCCGGGATTTTATCTGAGCAACTAGAATTGCAATTGGAAATGAAGCAATGAGAGCAACTCTTCCAAAAAGTCCTATATGCCAGTATTGAGTTACAAGTAGTGTTGGTAAAAACCATAAGCTCAAAACGGTGAACTTTTTCTTGTCTCTTCTGAATAGTAAAATCGAACCGATTATAGCAGTAACAATTACAAAAGTTGAGTTGTTCCTTAAAAGAATTATTCCAAAATTTCTTAAAAAACGAGCTGCATCTATAAGAGGGCTTCCAGTTCCATAAATATCCGTTCCATGCATAAAAAGAAGCTGTATTGATTGAAAAACTGAATTTCCAACGAGCGTGAGCAAAAAAACAAGCGATGAAACACCAAAGAAAACTCCTAAAAAAAGAAAAAACAATACTTGCTTGCATACGCTCTTAACGTTTTTCTTCTTTGCTAAAATTATAGGTGTAAGAAACAATGGGAGCCAAAGAATTGTTTGGGTATGAGTAAAAATAGCATAGGCAAGCGATAATACACCAAGAATAAACCATTTTTTACTATTGGTTCGAGAAAAAAGTAAGAGGAAATAAAATGAAAGTAAATAAAAGAATATGTATGTTGTGTCTGTTAAAACGTTTACGCCAGAAAGAAATAATACTGGAAGAAGTGAAGCTATGATGAGTGCGCGAATCGCAATTTTTTTATCAAACAGTACTTGAACAATCTTGAAAAAAATAAAAAATCCCAACGCAGCAAAAACGCTTGAAATAATTTCTGCTGAGTAAATAGCGCCAAAAGGAAATATTTTATTTAAAGTCCAAGCAAGAAGTATATATCCTGGATGAATTGGCTCATGCCCAGAAGTTAAGGCAGTAAGAAGATTTGGATTTTCAATAAGTTTTACATACTCCGGCGAATCAAAATAAATTGGTAATGGAGATAGAAAAAGAATTCTTGATAAAAACAAAAGCAAGATAATAAATAAATCCTTCACACCACTTTTATACCACACTTTAAATAATCCATAAACGTATTACAAATAAGCTTGTTGAATTTTAGAAACTCTTATCCTATAATTTGGGCATGCATAACAACATAGAACGCTTAAGAGGTTTTCATTACCCAACTCACGCAGAAAGAAACGTTCAAAAAGGTTTCGATTCAGAACTTACTGTCGCAAGAACAATTGCTGGAAGTCGTTTCTGTTGGGAGATCACAAAAAATCCAAACTACTCACCTGATGATATGCAAGGAAGAGATCTTACAGTGAGATTGCGCAGAGATAAAGAAACGAAACATATTCCACATAGAACCCTATATGTGCAAGTAAAGTCTAATCTTTCAGGAGTGACCAGATTTCTTGATGGAATGAGAATAAGAGGTCATTTAACAAACGAGCAACTCCATGATCAATTAAATATACTTAGATTGATTCCTTTAAGCGCATTCCCTGATGAAGAAGTTATATTAGAAACGTTTGAGCAAAAAGTAAGTGAAATGAATGATTTTTTCAGATCGATTAAACTGTGAGCCCGAAGTTGAGGACTTCGAACTTCTGTTCCAAAATTTTAACCTCATTTATTCATCTCTCAAGAATTATGTTTTAATATAGAAATAAGAAAAAGATAACAAGCTAAATTTACAAACATATCTTCTAAATTATCAGGAAGTTGTTCAAAAGTATCTTCCTTCTTGTATCTTAGCTCAGTTTCTGTAAGGATGTTATTGTAAATACCTAGCTTCGTCTTACTAAATAGACATCATATTCACTATAACGAATGGCGAGAAAATCTTATCAAGTCGGGTGTTTCCTTAAAACAGACAGAGGCTTTAAAATTACTAAAATTTCTGAAGCGCCAGTACATTTTCCGTTCCTTCCAACATCTAAGTAGATACGTATTTCCTTCCGACAACAGCTCAAGCGATTATAGCTTCAGAAGATATGCGCATGTCATGTCCAAGGTATAGTGCGCTTACGTTTCTTGCTGCAACCAGAGTCTTTTCAAATCTAAACCAATAGTCTTCCCCGGCAACCATACGTCCATAATTATCTTCTTGAAGACGTTGTTGTCTATCATGCACCATATTTCTTGGAGAATAAAATCCGCTTTGTATCATAACCTCTGAGCCATCAGGAAGCTCAAACTGGCGACCATCTACCCCCCGGAATGCGTACCTAACAGACGCGTGGATAGATTCACATCTAAAATTTACTACACGTCCCGTTTCACCATCTTGTGCATCTAAAACGGTGAGAACCATACTTCTGTTAGGTTCTTTTTTAGGATCATTATTGTGAAAAAATGGAATGATGTCGCCTGTAGTAAGAGAGTTAAGCGCTATCTCTTGCACCCTCATTATTCCGTTCGGGGATTCTGTAAGAACGCCAGGTTTTGAACGAAAATGAGGTACTGAAAGAAAACGAGGCCCTCTTTCAAGTGATACGTGACTCATAAAGAAAGTATACCACTAAGAAACTTAAATACAAACACTGCCTGTAGTACTACTTTTAGACGGCTTAGGGATTGGGGCCTTTCATAGAAGGGAGTTATCTCTCTCAAAATTGAAGTAAACTATAAGATACTAGTGATCCGACCGGGGCTTGGTTCGACTCTGCTCACCATAAACTTCTCGCCCCAATTTCACTTTGTCAAACTCAGCTTGCACTGAGCCTGCCGAAGTGTGATCCGACCGGGGCTCGAACCCGGAACCAAAAGCTTAAAAGGCTTTTGCTCTACCATTGAGCTATCGGACCTATCTAATCCGTGCGAAATGGCAAGCTGTGCTTACCATTGAGCTATCGGACCGAAAGCGTAGTTGAGGTCTGACAAGGATTTCCTTATCGGACCATAAAGGAATAAAATTCCTACGCATGAAATTGTACCAAAAAATTACTTAAGTGTAAATCGTAGAACGAATCAGATTTTAATTTGAAAAGAATACCCCTCATTGATATACTACGGTATTGTATAAACATTGCTTACATTCTACTTGGTATTAGATCATGAAAATTAGTCTTTCAATCGCGGATCTTCCATTAAACCTTACTACGGAAGAATTATTTCACCTCGCATCTAAAACCGGATTTGACGGTGTTGAGATGTTACCAGGAATTAAAACTATCCCATTTCTTAAAAAATCCTCAACGCTTTCAGAAAAATATAATCTTCCAATACTATCTATTCATAAACCTTTTTGGATATTTAATACGCTTTTTCCTACAGGGAAAATTTTCTCTATCGCAAAAAAATTTCAAGCACTTCTTGTAGTTCACCCATTACAGAAATACTCAATGAGCTCTAAAGAACAGGTACGATTTCTTAAGTATTTGGCCAAACACTCAGAAAAAAACGGAGTACAGGCTGCAATCGAAAACTTACCCAAAAGCAGTACGATACCATTTTATAAACTATTTTCCCAAGCAAACAGTTCTACCACTAGAATCGCAGATATTTATGAGGTGTGTAAAAAATATGAACTGGGAATAACGCTTGATACAAGTCATCTAGAAACAACTTCGCTTGTAAATATGAAAGAGTTTCAAGTCGCATTCAATCTCATAAAAAATATTCATATCAGTGATTTTAATAAAAAAAAGCAACATTTAGCTTTGGGTTCAGGAGAACTTATGACTAGCGAGTTTTTATCCTTTCTTAAAAAACGTAAGTACAAAGGACTTATCACACTTGAGCTTTCTCCGAGAATTTACTGTTCAAAAGAAAAATATTTTTCAGAAATTGTCAGCTCATTTAAGATTATTAAAAAGTTTACATCCTAGTAAGACGAGCCTCAAGAGTGCAAGTAATGAGGTCAGCTACCTGTCCTCTTGTATATTGAGACGTATCTATCTCATGAATTTCCGGATTGCCGATTTTTTGCATCACCCTTAACGCTTGAAAATATTCCTTTTGAAGTTCCTCTAAGTGTTTCGCCTCTTCATGCATATGCCTCCATTTTAATCGAGAGCTACTACTGCTTCCTTCAGCTTCAGAATCAATTCTTCTATTTATCCGAGATACAGCTTCATCAGGAGGAACAGTAAGAAAGAAAATAATATCACGAACGCTGCTTCCCGTTATTTTCTGAAACAAAGCAATTCTTTCTTCTGTTGTTCTTCTGGATAGAACGCCTGAGTAAAAAGTTGCGTAAACAGCTGGATCAATAAGATAATCTCTTGTTCCAAGCACAATATCTGGTGCATCTTTTGTAATCATGCGAGGCTCAATTAATCTGCCCTGGGCGATTACGTCTAAGGCATTGGCAGCAAGAGAAAGCGACTTGCTTCTTCTTTTGTCTGCAAAACTATGAAATCTGTCCACTGTACTCATGAGCCTACTATACCTAGCTTCCCTCTGTCCATTAAGCATTGCATATACGGGACGGGAAATTTTTGCAATTCTTATATCTGGTGCTAGTTGAGCAGTTACGATTTCAGAAACAGTACTTTTTCCGGCGCCATCAATTCCGGTAATAGAAGCAGTTAAGGGTTTGAATTGCTCTTTCACGATAAATGGGATTATATAGATATTAGAATTTAAAATCAAACAAGTTAAAGAAGGTTAAAACTGAGTTAGTGCCAGAATTTTCTTTCTCCGGTCATAACCATTGCAATTCCTGCTTTATCAGCTGCTTCAATACTTAAATTATCCCGCACTGATCCTCCCTGTTGCAGAATGCACGTAATTCCAAATTTTCCAGCCAGTTTTACCGTGTCATCAAACGGGAAAAAGCTATCAGAAATTAAAATTCCACCCTGAGTATAGTTTCCCGCTTGTTCAAGTGCGATTTTTGCTGAACGAACTCGAGACGTTTGACCAGAGCCAATTCCTCTGGTCATAGGCAAATTCTTATCTATTACTAAAATTGTATTTGATTTAATTCTTGAAATAAATTTCCATCCAAGAATCATTTGAACCATTTGTTTTTTACTTGGTTTTTTCCTGCTTACCACCTTCCAATCCTTACTTGAAAACCCATCATCCCAATCCTGAATCACAAATCCCCCATCAAAAAACCTGATGTGGCTTGAGTTTGATCTCATTTTTGGAATCTTTCCAAATGTGTAAATTCCCGTAGTTTTTCTAATTCCTTTGATAAAATTCTGAGCTTCGGAAGAAATATTAGGTGCAGCAATAATATCTACCAACACTCCATTTTCTTCTTTAAATCCTGCGAAAGTTTTTGCACACTTCAAATCAATTGGGGTATTTAAGACCATAACGCCGCCAAATGCTGATTCTGGGTCTGCCACAACCGCTCTGGTTAATGCCTCAGACGCATTTTTACCAAGAGCAACTCCAGACGGACTATTGTGTTTTATCACAACAGCAGCAGGCTCCTTAAACATTCGTACGCTCTCAAGTCCTGCCCAAATATCAGTAAAATTCACATAGGACAAATCACGTCCAGTCACCTTGGTTAGGCCTAGAAGAGGAGAATTATTATTTGGCTCAAAATAAACAGCTGATTTTTGGTGAGGGTTTTCACCATACCGCAAATGAATACCGAGTCTTCCAGGAATGGTTACCTCTTCAGGGAACTTCTCAACGTCAAGATACCGTGCCACCTGTGCATCATAAAAAGATAAATGCCTGAATGCTTTTGCAGAAAGTGCTTGACGAAACTGTAAGTCATCTTTTTTGTCCTTCAGAAATTCTAATACTGAAGTGTAATCTTGCGGATTTACCACAGGAACCACATTTTTAAAGTTTTTTGCAGCTGCACGAATCATCGTTGGACCACCTACATCTATATTTTCCACAG
Organism: uncultured Gammaproteobacteria bacterium; assembly: GCA_964596415.1. GTDB lineage: Bacteria > Patescibacteriota > Microgenomatia > Levybacterales > GWA1-39-11 > JAGORM01. The sequence goes on along the minus strand of CAZQSX010000021.1, from coordinate 11,032 downwards.
CTGATTCAAATTTCACATGAGGATCCGCTACTGTTTGCTCGAATGGATACAAATTGCACACCACAATTTCAATAGGTTTAATTTTTAGCTTTTTTGCCTCTAGCACATGCTTTTTATTTTTCCTATCAAATAATATTCCCGATTCTATCTGAAATGAAATAGTTTTCATGCGTCCGTCAAAGCTTTCGGGATTTCCGGTAACATATTGGATTGGTACAACATTAATACCTGCTTTCTCTAACGTTTTAGCCGTGCCTCCGGTTGAAATTATTGCAAAACCGAGTTTGGTTAGTCCTTGTGCAAATTCAACAATTCCTGTTTTATCAAAAACAGAAAGAAGTGCATATTTCTTTGTAGATAAAGCCATTTCTATGTTGTTTGTATTATACATTTTTCCAATTGTCAAGAAGATACAGTCTTTTATGTAAGAATTATATTGATAGTATTGACTTGAAGCGTATTTTCTTGTAAACCTAAAAGAGTTAAGAAAGGAGGTGAATTTATATGGAGGGAGTAAATACAGCACTTCAAGATACTGCAAATAACACGCTTACAAATCTTTCAGCTTTTATTCCACGCTTTATTTCAGGACTCATAATCCTTTTAATTGGGATAATTATTGCAACGTTTGTAAAACAGATACTACTTGAGCTTTTTAAATTTATAAAACTGAACGCTCTTTTAAAAAGATACGGTCTTCCTGAATCTAAAGAAGTAGACTGGTCTCAAATTTTAGGAGAAATGACTCGGTGGTTTATTATCGTTCTTTTCTTAATTCCGACTTCAGACGTATGGGGATTGGGTCGCTTTGTGGAGGTTTTAAACAATTTAATCTTTTTCTTACCAAACGTATTCGTCTCAGTTCTTTTACTTTTAGTTGGATTTGTTGTTGCACGATTAGTGTATGATTTGATTTTGGCATCTGTGCATGGATTATCAAAGGATAGCGCAAAAACAGTAGCACTTGTTGGAAGATATTCAGTTTTGGTTTTTGTATTTTTAGTAGTACTAAATCAGCTTGGAATCGCAAGTGATCTTATTAGAATTCTTTTTGGCGGAATTATCGCAATGGTTGCACTTGCTGGAGGACTTGCTTTTGGTCTAGGCGGACAAAGCACAGCAAAAGAAGTATTGGAAAAGCTAAAGAAAAAAATATAGAACTCGTTTTCTGTATTTTCTCAAACCAAATATAAGATTTGGTTTGAGTTTTTTGTTGAAAATTCGTATAATAGCACTCAATACGGCGCCTTCTTCCATCGGTTAGGAAACTGGGTTTTCATCCCAGTAAGACGGGTTCGACTCCCGTAGGCGTCACTCAAGATGAATAAAGAAGCATATTTTGGCAATCCTCAAGAAACAAATGCGCTTATTCCACTCAGCATTGCAAGAGATCCAGAATTTAAGAACACAATTCAGTTTGCAAGAAGGGTTGAGAACAGAAGGGAAAGGCTCTTAAGTAGACTTGAAAGAGGATTTCGTGGGCAAAATTCACAGAGAGAAACAGTCTGCATAGATTTAATAAATGATTTAGCGGTAGAACTAAACGCTTTAACCGGCACTATGAGAGCTGTTCATATGTTTAGAAGGGCACAAAAATCACATAATCAAATTGAAGAAAGTTAAAAAATTACTTCTGAATATAGTGTTTGAGGATATCAAGAAATCTTCCATAATTCACATAATACATATACCCTGTAAGAATCATGAGTCCTGGAAAAATTATCGTTTTTTCCATCATTCCTCCGGTTTTGAGTCGTAAAGCTTTCAGGGGAGGAATTCCAAACCTTACAGGAATTGGAAAAAGCCACGGCACTCCGTCTCTGGTCAAAGTATCCATAATTAAATGCGAAACATAGCCAATCATAAACGCCCACCATACCACGTTCATATCAACAATTAAAACGCTTGAGATTGCCTGAAGAAAAAATTTCAAAACAATTCCGAATAAAATGATTCCTAATATTGAATGTGAAATAAACCTATGCCCTCCTAAAAGCGGGTGCACAACGCGCCCTATGATATTTCCCACAGGTAACCTATTCCATAAAGCAGCAGTAGGCTGATCTACATCAGGCGCAAGCCCTCCTATTAAATTTGCTGACAAAGCAACTATTCCAGTTGCCAAAGTCATCTGAGGTATATCTTGGGTTGCGACCACATAGGAAAGCGCAGCAAAAGCAGCCAAATCATGAGTGCGACCAGTCATACAATAATAGTAAAGAGTAAATGGGAAATAGTAAATAGTAACACTTGACTATTACACACATGATTCATAAAATACCTTCATGAATGAAGCCGATAGAAAATTTACGCAAGCTGATAAAATTGCACTTACTCATTTTTTAAATAATAAATATAAATCAACTGCAGATCATGCAGATGCATTTGTCAGAAATTTACCGATACCAAAATCTATAGATTAACCTCTCCACCCGTTTGAGGGTGTAAGCATCTTAAATTCTGAAGAGATACTTCTCGAACGGTTTTTTGAAGAACATTTTATAGAAACACCAAATGAGGATTATCCAGAAGAGCATAAGCGGATGTATGCTGGTTTTCATTTTTGGCAAGATGTGATAGAGGAGGAACTTTTTATACTCAATACACCAGCCTCTCTTGATTGTGCAGAAATAATACGATCATTGTCTCTTGCTGATGTATATAAATTAGCCCGAAATAAAGAAGAACAATTAAAAGCAAAAAGGTCAAAACACATTATTGGCTCACATGATTTTAATTTTCTTTCTGAATCATGCAGAAGATGGACTACATATTCCAATATTGCACTCGGAGCGCTTCATCACGAAGCAAATATTGCTAAACAGTGATATTTACCAAGTGGTTGATGATTGGCTTTTCTTCATTTCTTATAATTACCTCAATTGCGTCAAATCTATACGGATAGGTATGCATGTTTCTTTGAGATAGATAAAACTGAGATGTTTTTATCATCTTTGAAAGCTTATGAGCTGTAATTGCTTCAAGGGGAGTACCAAATTGATTTTGGGTGCGGGTTTTAACCTCTACAAATACTATTGAGGATCCGTCTGATGCAATAATATCTATTTCACCAAACCTGCTGTGATAATTACGTGCTAAAATATAATATTCTTTTCCGACCAGGTATTTTTCTGCTAAATCCTCTCCAATTTTCCCATAGGAATTAACCATTTATTTAGTATCTGTAATTTTTCTTGAGTAATCAAGACGTCACGGTGAGAATCCGCACTAAGTACCCGAGGTGAATTGGATCAATCTAAAGTTATTTCTTACTTCTGTTGATTCTGGTTGTGCCTTTTCTTTTCTGTTTCTTTGTTTCTTTTTTCTCAACTAAAAGTTCTATTTTTGAAATGGTTGGGCTCAATATAGGAAAAATACGCTCTACCAATACGCCTTCCAGTGCTGTTTGGACAGTAATCATTGTATTCTCAGCGCGTCCCTTTATTTTCATTATTTTTCCAGTAAATGGAACCTGGCGCTCGCGCTTTCCTTCAGTTATTTTTTGAGTAACTGTTACGAATAATCCCTCTTTAAGTTTTGCAATCTCTTCCATAAATATAATTTGTGAACAAGGTGTCCTTGTCCATAAAGAGTATTATACAAAATTTAAAGCTAATTATCAATTCTAAATTTGAAATTTAAAATGAAATCGAAATTTTAAAAATCATAAATTTGAATTTCAATAAAAATTAAAAATTGTAAATTTAAAATTAGAGAGATGCAGACTTGAGAAATTCTACAAAAATTGGATGTGGACTAAGCGGCCGACTCTTTAAGGGCTCAACCCCGCTCAGCGGGGCGAGCAACGCAAGAGAAGGCCAGATCAAAACTACTTTAATTTAGAAACAGACTCTAGGAATAGTGTGAATATTGGATGTGGACTAAGCGGCCGACTCTTATACTCTGGGTGACCCTGAGTTCCCATGAAAAACGGGTGAACTGATTCAGGCAATTCCACGATCTCAACTAAATTCTCCCGTACTGATCTTGCAGAAACCTTAAGTCCTGCTTTTTCCAAATCTTTTACAAAGCTATTATTTACTTCATACCTATGCCTATGGCGCTCAGAAGTAAGTCCATCTTTTCCGTTTTTAAATCCATTTTTTTTATACATTTCATACGCACGGGTTCCTTTTTCAACTTTAGCATCCCAGCCCCCTAGCCTCATAGTTCCTCCATAGGAACGTCTTGCCATTATTTCTTTTTGAGAAGAAATTATATGAACTACGTCATGCTTTGTTTTTTTATCATTTTCAGCTGTATTTGCATCTTTCCATCCAAGAATTTTTCTTGCAAATCCAACCACACCCAACTGCATACCATAGCATAGTCCAAGATATGGAATTTTTCTATCCAGCGCATATTCTGCAGTCATAATCATACCTTCTGCGCCACGCTCCCCCCAACCGATCGGAACAATTATCCCATCAGGTTTTCCAATTGTTTTCTCAACACCTTCTTTTTCTATTTTTTCAGCGTCAACCCAACGCGTAACAACTTCCACATCTACCCCCCAAGAAGCATGATCTATGGCATCAAAAAGAGCGGCATATGAATCTCTGATCTGATACTCTCCTGTTCCAAAATATTTTCCAATTATTGCTATCTCCACTGTCTTTGATTTCTTTTTCTTTATTCTCTCAATAAGCTTCTCCCAATCTTTTACATTTGGATTTTTCGACTGCAATCCAAGCTTTTCAAATATCCTTTTTTCAATTCCTTGCTTACTTAAAACAAGCGGAATTTCATAAACAGATGAAACATCAGGGTTACTGATAATGTCTTCCGGGTGCATGTTACAAAATAATGCAAATCTGTCCCTTCTTCTTTGATCTACATATTTTTCAGACCTTGCCACAATAATATCCGGCTGAATTCCCATACCATTAAGTGTTCTAACGGATAATTGTGTAGGTTTTGTTTTTGGTTCACCCAAATGCCCAGGGGTTGGCATATAAGATACATGGATATGAATAACATCTCCAGGATTTTTCAGAGTCATGATTCTAGATGCTTCATAATATAAAATATTCTGATACTCTCCTGCTGTTCCACCAAGCTCAATAACCACAATATCTGAGTTATCTTTTTTGGCAAGTTGTTTAATTCGTCTTATAATTTCATCAGTAATATGTGGAATCGCCTCTACGTCTTCACCGTTATACTCAAAACGTCTTTCCCGATCTATGACCGTCTGATAAATTCTACCCATGGTAACAAAGTTTTCTTTCCCCATGTCTTCTGAAAGGAATTTTTCATAACTTCCAATGTCCATATCTCCTTCTGTACCGTCTTCGCATAAAAATGGGTCACCATGTTCTATGGGATTTATAGTTCCTGCGTCCAGATTCAGATAGTTTTCAAATTTTATGGGTGCTACTTTGTATCCTGCGGATTTTAGAATAAGTGAAATAGATGAAGAAGTAAGACCTTTCCCGATGCCTGAAATTACCCCCCCGGAGATAAAAATATACTTAGTGCGAGTGTTGTTCTTAAGCGGCACGATTCATGATATCAAAAAGACCCATAAGAAGTCAAGAATTTGTGAGCGGGGAACGGGACTCGAACCCGCGACATCTTCCTTGGGAAGGAAGCATTCTACCACTGAATTACCCCCGCGAGCGATAACTATTTGATATTTTATATTTGCTAGAAGCAAGAAGCAAGTAGCCTGTGGTCAAATTCCTATCGAGGAAGTGTGAGGTTAGTACCTTGAAAAATGATGTCTGGGTTTTCCAGTTTATTTGTTTCTGCAATCTCTACCCATTTATACCCATCCCCATATGCTCTCACAGCAATATCCCACAAGGAGTCTCCTTCTTTCACCACGTATGAATTTCCAGTAATTTTTTCTTCAGCAGTAATCTCCAGTTCTTTCCTTTCCGCTTCAATCATTATTTCTGTTGGTTCTGCACTTGGAGTAGACGTAGGACTCATCTCAACAATCTTTTCAGATTCCACTTCTTTTTCTGCTTCTGGTACAACAAGATTTGTCCCAGCAACCAAACCCCATCTGTCAGTTATATTATTTGCTTCAGCAATCCTATACCATTCAAATCCTGAACCGTATTTTTCTTCAGCAATACTCCAAAGCGTATCCCCTTCCTGCACAATATAGTTTCCCTTATTGTTAAGCGCTTCTTCGATGCTCTGCGTAGTAACTGCTTCGTTTGAAATTTCAGGTGTAGGATTACCCAGAAAAAGACGGGTTATTCCAAACCCAATTAAAAATAAAATAATAACAGTTGCAACTCCAAAGAAAAGGGATCTGTAGGATTGGGGGCTTGCAAGAAGCTCTTTTCTCTCAATAGAAAAAATTCCTGATTCTTTTTTAGTTTTTTGTTGAGGTGCCTTTTTTGCCATAAAGTGTATGAAATTATATTAATCCGGGCAGAAAAGACAGTAGTACCAATATATCGTACTTTTTAAAAAAATCAAGTGGGCTTTTACGCTTGCGGGATGAACGGGACTCGAACCCGCGACCTTCTCCGTGACAGGGAGACGCTCTAACCAACTGAGCTACCACCCCATTAATCATTTTAATTTTCAATGAAAATTTGAAATTTTAAATTTAAAATTAAGAGGAGATACTGGTATTTTATAAAATTCTTGCTCGTGGGTCAATGCTTTGATATTATAACTCTATGACAAACCAAGAAATCGCTCGTTTATTTCGAAACATAGCAGCCTCATATGCCATTCAAAATGAGAAAAAATATAGATTTCAAATTATCGCATACCAAAAAGCATCAGACGCAGTAGAACATGCCTCCACTGAGCTTAAAACACTATATGAAAAAGGTTCACTTGAAAAAATTTCTGGTATTGGACCAACTATTCGCACACGGCTCGATGAATTATTTAAAAGTGGACACGTAAAGCATTACGATGAAGTTCTTGAAAAAATTTCACCTGCTGTATTTCCGCTTCTTGATATTCCTAGCTTTGGACCTAAAAAAGCATATAATCTCGTACAACATTTTAAAATTTCAAACCCCAAAACTGTCGTTGAGGATATTCAGAAATTGGCCATAAATAATCAAATTTCAGAGCTAGAAGGGTTTGGAGAAAAATCCCAAGCAGATATTCTCACCGCAATTGGTGAATTTAAACAAGGAACCACAAAAACAGGCAGAATGGTACTTCCAATCGCATTTGCTATTGCCACAGAGGTTTTAGAATATTTGAAAAAGTCAGATGACGTTCTAGAAGCTATGCCTCTTGGTAGCTTAAGGCGTATGGTCTCAACAGTCGGAGATATAGATGTTGCCGTAGCCTCAAAAAATCCCGATAACGTACTTGAGTATTTTGTAAAACTTCCAAGCGCTGAACGAATTATTGAGCGCGGTCCAACAACTGCCTCACTTCTCATAGGGGGTGGCAAACACGTTGATCTTTTAGTTTTGCCACCTTCTCAATTCGGATCACTTCTCCAACACTTCACAGGTTCAAAAAATCATAACGTAGCACTTCGTGAATATTCACTTAAAAAGGGGTTTTCTCTTTCTGAACGCGGAATAAAACTCCAGAACAAGGATGGAAAACTTACTGAATTTGATTCTGAAGAAAAATTTTACAACCACCTAGGGCTTGACTGGATTCCCCCAGAGCTTCGGGAGAATACAGGCGAAATTGAGGCAGCTATAAATCATTCTCTACCTAATCTTATCGAATTAAAAGATATGAAAGGGGATTTGCATATTCATTCAAATTATCACATAGACTCAAGCCATGATTACGGAAATGCAACAATGGAACAAATGCTTGATCGGGCACTTGAGCTTGGATATTCATATTTTGCTTTCTCAGAACACAATCCAAGCGTTATGAATCACTCTCCACAAGAAATGTATGAAATACTGAAAAAAAGGTATAATAAAATTGAACAACTTAAAGAAAAATATAATAAGGGTAAAAAAAGTATTCGAATAATTAACTTGCTCGAAGTAGATATTTTAGCCTCAGGCGAACTCGCAATTGATGAAAAGTCGCTTGAATTTGTAGATGCATGTATTGTTTCAGTTCACAGTTCATTTCACACACCCCGAGATGCAATGACAAAACGTATACTAAAAGGGCTTTCCCACAAAAAAGCAAAAATCTTAGCACATCCCACTGGACGACTTCTTAATGCAAGACCTGGATATGAAGTAGATTTTGATAAATTGTTTGCTTTTTGCAAAGCACACAACAAAGCACTTGAAATAAATGCTTGGCCTGAAAGACTAGATCTCCCTGATACTTTAGTAAAAGAAGCAAAAGAACAAGGTATAAAATTTGCCATAAACACAGACAGTCATGCAATCACCCACATGGATAATATGTTTTATGGGGTGGCTGTCGCCCGCCGCGGTTGGTGCGAAAAAAATGATGTTGTAAACGCATGGGATTTTGAGAAATTCTGTAAATGGCTTAAAACCTAACTTGACTTGAGTTTACCGTTATGGGACAATAATTAAAGATATGGAAATATACATAATGGTGTTCGTAATTATACTAATAGCCGCTGTTATCTATGTGTGGCTCACTTACAATTCTCTTGTAGTTCTCAGAGAACGAATTAAAGAAGCACTTTCCTCAATTGATGTACAGCTAAAAAGACGTACTGATCTTATCCCAAACCTTGTTGAAACCGTAAAGGGCTATGCAAAACATGAAAAGGGTGTTTTTGAAAAAGTTACAGAAGCAAGATCAGCTATTATGGGCGCCACAAGCGTCAAAGACAAAGCAAAAGCGGAAAACATGCTTGAAGGAGCCTTAAAATCGCTTTTTGCAGTAGCAGAAGCATATCCAGACCTGAAAGCATCTGATAATTTTAAGCAGCTTCAGCAAGAATTAACAGATACAGAAAATAAAATCTCCTACTCAAGACAGTTCTATAATTCAAATGTTTTAGATTTTAACGCCCGAATTCAAACATTCCCAGTGAACATGGTAGCTTCACGCTTCAAGTTCATAAAGCAAGATTTTTTTGAAGCATCAGATTCAGAGAAAAAAGAAGTAAAAGTACAATTTTAACCACAAATCTTTAGTCTCTCGTCATTAATCTCTAAATATATGGCATCAACTATCTATAGTAATATTTCTTCAAATAAATGGAAAACTTGGCTCCTTATGATTGGATTTATGGTATTTTTTCTAGCCGTTTCTATAATTCTTGGAAGAGCTTTGGGTTACGGACTTTCCTTTGTGGGAATCATGCTTGTCTTCTCTGGACTTATTACGTTTTTCTCATATTACAATTCGGATAAATTAGTCCTTGCAACATCAGGTGCAAAACCCGCAACCAAAGAAGAATACAGAGATTTATATCTGGCAGTTGAGAATTTAAGCATTGCAGCAGGCATTCCCATGCCAAAAGTCTACGTTATACAAGACGCATCCCTCAATGCGTTTGCCACAGGACGCGATCCAAAACATGCAGCAGTTGCTGCAACCACCGGAATACTCCAGCTTTTAAGTAAATCGGAGCTTGAAGGGGTTATAGGACATGAGCTATCCCATATTAAAAATTATGATACAAGACTTATGAGTATTGTTGCTATTTTAGTTGGAAGTCTTGCAATTCTTTCAGATGTATTTTTCCGCTCTCTTTGGCTTGGAAATCTATCAAATGACCGAGACAATAAAGGAAATGCTCTCTTTATGGTTTTAGCGCTTGCTATGGCTATTCTAGCGCCTCTTATTGCAACAATTATTCAGCTTTCGGTTAACAGAAAACGAGAATTTCTGGCAGATGCAGATGGAGCACTTTTAACACGCTACCCTGATGCACTTGCTTCAGCTCTTGAAAAAATTGCAAGTGACCGCCACCCCTTAAAGCACGCATCCTCAGCAACAGCTCATCTTTACATAGAAAATCCATTCAAGGCAGATTCAAAACCTAAGGTTAGCTGGTTGGCAAAACTTTTCTTAACCCACCCACCAGTTGAAGAACGAATTAAAATTCTTCGGGAAATGTAGATTCTGAATGACAATATCCTCTGCTATAATAGGTTATGCGTCAAATTCCTATTCTTCTTGGTAAATCAGTTTCAGTTGTTTCAAAAACCCTTAACCGTTCCGGCTCTACCTGGCCAGGACATGTGGCTCTTGGAGTTGACTCGAAAATAATTCAAAAGATCTTGCATAAAAATCCAAATCTGAAACTTATCCTTATTGCAGGTACAAATGGAAAAACTACCACTGCAAAACTTATTCAGGAAGTGTTAGAGTCTCAAGGTTTAAAAGTTTTCAGAAATGCGGCAGGCGCCAATCTTTTAAATGGAATTGCATCAAGCTTAATCAAACACTCAAATCTAAACGGTAAAATACATTACGAAGCAGCAATATTTGAAATTGATGAGAACACCCTTCCTCTTGTCTTAAATGAACTACAAAACACGAAGTGCGAAACCTCTCTTCTGTTGCTTAATCTTTTCCGAGATCAACTAGACCGCTACGGAGAGCTTAACACCATCGCAAAGCATTGGCTCTCTGCTATTCAAGGTTCAACCTTAATTGTGAATGGTGACGATCCTATGCTAAGACACATTGGGCAGGAATTAAAGCTCAAAACATATTATTTTGGTTTATCCTCCAAATTTATGACTAAAAAAGAGGTAGGCTCTGATGTTGATTTTTTGTATTGTCCAAATTGCAATACTAAACTTGAATATTCTAAGCGCTCATACTCCCACATGGGAATCTATAAGTGTCCTAAATGCAAATTTGAAAACTCCAAAACTGAAGACTTTCCCAATCTTCCAAGTCCAATGCTGGGGCTTTATAATCGCTACAATATTAACGCTGCGGCAACGCTCCTTAACCATGTTTTTAAAATCCCTGAATCACAAATTAAAAAAATAATAGAGATATTTTCACCTGCTTTTGGAAGGCAAGAAAAAATATCATATCAAGGAAAAAATATTTTTCTACTTCTTTCTAAAAACCCAACGGGGTTCAACCAATCAATAGAAGGTGTTTTAGAACAAGATAAAAATCCAAATGTACTACTTTTACTTAATGACAGAATTCCAGACGGTCGGGATGT
>CAZQSX010000020.1:0-19773 GCA_964596415.1 uncultured Gammaproteobacteria bacterium | reverse complement strand
TGGCGATGCGCTCTCGAGTTAAAACTCCATTTCTGACCGGTGTTTCAATTGTTGACATGATGGTGCCGCTTGGAAAAGGTCAAAAAGAGCTTATTATTGGAGATAGAAAAACTGGGAAAACATCGTTTTTACTCACAACTATTAAAAATCAGGTAAATAATGGCGCAGTCGCAATCTATGCTGGAATTGGAAGAAAAAAAGCAGATATTAAAGCAATTCTTGATTACTTTAAAAATGAAGGAATAGCTGACAAAGTTATAACGGTTGCAACTTCAGCATATGATTCGCCGAGCTTAATATTTTTAACTCCCTACTCTGCCACAACAATTGCTGAATACTTTAGAGATCAAGGAAGAGATGTAGTGGTAGTATTTGACGATCTTTCAACACATGCAAAATTTTACAGAGAAATTTCTCTTCTTGCCAAACGTTTTCCAGGCCGCGACTCATATCCGGGAGACATTTTCTACACCCATGCAAGACTCCTTGAACGCGCTGGTAATTTTAAGCATGAAAAGGGAGATGTATCAATTACCATGCTTCCGGTTGCTGACATCATAGAGGGCGATTTTACGGGCTATATTGCCACAAATCTCATGGGTATGACAGATGGACATATCTTCTTTGACAGTAATGCATATTATCAAGGAAGACGCCCCGCAGTTAACATTCCGCTGTCTGTTACTCGTGTAGGAAGGCAATCATCACCGAAGATTTCAAGAAGTATAAATCGCGAGCTCACGGCGTTTCTTGCGCTTTATCAAAGAATGCAGGATCTTTCTCACTTTGGAGCAGAACTTACTGATGCGGTAAAACAGGTTCTAAGAACAGGAGATATTATTTACAAATTTTTTGAGCAAACAGATGATGTTATTGTACCTTTCCCTGTGCAGATTGTTATGTTCTCAATGCTATGGCTTAAGATGTTTGACGATTCGCTTATTATGGAAAACCTATACCTTTATAGGTCAAGCCTCATAAAGGCTTATTTTGATCCAAACGGAAAACCAACTGGCGCCTCTTCAAACAAAGAATTCTTTGACAAAGCACTTGAATATGAAAAATTTAATGATTTACTGGGTGTTATTAGTAAAAATAAAGAATATCTACTCTCTCTTGCAATTTTAGATACAAACCAAGCAGCACAATCAAATCAAACACAACAAACAAGCTCAAAAAAATGAGAAATAATGATAACTTTAAATTTAAAATTTTTAATTTGAATTGAAACAAGAATTTAAAAATTCAAATTTGAGAATTGAATTAAAATTTAGATTTGAGAATTTCAAATTAATTTCATATGCAAACAAAAAAACAAGTCGAAGGTGAATCTCAGATGCTCGGAACTTTAAAAACCCTTGCACAATCATATGAACAAATCTCAGTTATGAGAATGCAACGTGTTCGTGGTTCTGTTTTAAGTACCCGTGATTTTTTAAATGGAATTGCAGAGATCTTCAAAGACGTAAAGGATAGCTATCATACTGAAATGGAAGCACTTGCAAATAAAAAATCAGGACACGGAAAATACGCTGAGGAGAAAAAGAATGGAAAAGAGGTGTCAATACTACTCTCTGCTAACAATAAACTCTATGGTGACATTTTAGCTCGCGTATACAGCTTATTTATAGCAAACATCCAAAAAAATAATAATGATATTGTCATCATTGGAAAAATCGGTAAAAATTTATATGAAACAAGCGGAATTAAAAAACCATATACCTATTTTGACCTTCCTGACCAAGAAGCAAAGATAGATGATATAAGCCCTATTATTAAACACGTTATCCAGTATGAAAAAATCTATGTCTATTACGGAAGATTTCTTAATGTTATTTCTCAAGAACCAAGTATCTCAGAAATCTCAGGTGACACGTTAGAAAATAATCAAACCATAACAAAAGATAAACCTACGGATCAAAAAAAGGTTATGTACTACTTTGAACCAAGCCTTAAAACAATCCTTTCATTCTTTGAAGATCAGGTATTTACTGCAATTTTAAAACAGGTTGTTGACGAATCAGAACTCTCCCGACTTGCTTCTCGTATTAAATCTATGGAAGATTCACTCTCAAGTATTCAAAAGGAAGAAATACTTCTTAAAAAATCATATAACAGAACGAAAAGACTCCTTGAAAACAATCGCCAGATACAAAGAATTGCAGGTATAAACTTATGGTTTAATAGAAGTTAACTATGGATATAAAAGGTACAGTAAAATCAATTTTAGGACAAATCGCAGAGGTTGAATTTGAACATCAACTTCCCTCAATTCATGACGTTTTAAAAGTTGAGGATATGGACAATGTGTTACTTGAAGTATGGGCTTCTGCCTCTATTACATCTTTTTACTGCATTGTTCTTTCAACTGATAATACTTTAAAACGCGGGATGAAAGTAACCAACACAGGCACATCTATTACAGTTCCTGTTGGAAACCAAGTGTTGGGACGAGCATTTGATATCTTCGGAAATGTCCAAGACGGTGGAGACGTGCTTAATAAAGAAGAATCCATGCCCATTTTTAACAAAGAGCTCTCATTTGACCGCATTGAAGCACCGGTAAAAATCCTAGAAACAGGCATAAAGGCAATTGACTTTTTTGCACCAATTTTAAAAGGAGGAAAAGCAGGTATTTTTGGAGGAGCCGGAGTTGGAAAAACAATTCTTCTCACTGAGATTATCCATAACATAGTTATCCTTAATAATACAGAGGGCATCAAAACAACAGATCCTGAAACGGGACCTCAAAAAGAAAAAAAAGGCTTAGGATTCTCTTTTAATAAAGCAAAAGTCGTGTCTGTTTTCACCGGGGTTGGAGAACGTGTAAGAGAAGGTCATGAATTATATGAAACACTTAAGGAAAGTGACGTTTTACCACAAGTAGTTTTACTTGTGGGACAGATGGGTGAAAACCCTGCGGTTAGATTTAGAACAGCGCTTGGAGGTGTTACCATGGCTGAATATTTCAGGGATGAAGCAAAAAAAGATGTACTATTTTTCATAGATAACGTTTTTAGGTTTGCACAAGCCGGATATGAACTTGCTACCCTTATGAATACCATCCCGGGTGAAGGCGGTTATCAGGCTACGCTTGCTTCAGAAATGGGAAGATTTCATGAGCGTCTTGTCTCAACGAAAGAAAATTCAATCACGTCAATTGAGGCAGTCTATGTTCCCTCAGATGATGTTTCAGACCCTGCGGTACAATCAATCTTTCCTTTCTTAGACGCATCTGTAATTCTTTCAAGAAATATCTACCAAGAAGGACGTTTTCCCGCAATGGATATGCTCTCTTCTACATCTTCAGCTTTAAATCCAAAAACTGTTGGACAAAAACACTATAAAACACTTCTGGAAGCACAGGGAATTATGAAAAAAGCACTTTCTTTAGAGCGTATTGTTTCTCTTATAGGAGAATCTGAACTTAATCCAGCAGACCAAGTTATGTATAAACGCTCACTTCTTATTAAGTCATACATGACACAAAGCTTTTTTGTAACTGAAGCACAAACTGGTCGACCAGGAAAATTTGTAAAGCTAAATGATACGGTTAATGATGTTTCTGATATAGTTTCTGGGAAGTATGACACGATCCAAACTGAAAAGATTATGTTTATTGGATCAATGAAAGACGAAAAATTAACTACTTAATATGGATCAAATACTCCAAGCTCAAGATGATAAGCAAAAAGAAGAAGCAATCCCTTCAGATGAAGATTTACTTCAAAGAGATAAACTATATATAACGATTAAAAGCCCTGATAAAACAGTTTTTTCTGGTGAAGGCATTGCTCTTTCAAGCGTTAATGACGTTGGTCCATTTGACGTTCTCCCCAGACATGAAAATTTTATATCTATTTTAGGCAAAAAAATTGTTATTTTTCAGGATAAAAATCAAAAACAGGAGCTTGAAATTGAAAAAGGTATTATAAAAGCAAGACAAAACAGAGTCCAAATCTTTTTAGGCATAGAAACGCTTGGGCAAAGTGAAACACAGGTATTTCAAAATGAGGCTACAAAGGCAGCAGGAGTATTAAACAGTGAAGTTCAAGCACAAAAATCTTAATGAGCCTTCTGTGGGATTCGAACCCGCGACCTGCTGTTTACAAAACAGCTGCTCTACCGCTGAGCTAAGAAGGCAATGCTTATTCTTTTTTATCTAGAACCTCCTTGCGATTACTTCGTAATACTAAAGGAGGCAATGCAAACCTGAAATACTATTATACAAATTTTCAAACTCCATTTCCAGGATGCGTTTTAAAAAATAATCACTCTATGCCCTTAAATGCTATTATTTAACATAATTTAATAGTCTTGATAAATAAAAACATTTTGCTCTTCTGCCAAAAGCAAAATAATGTATTCGCCCTTGTTGTGGCGGGCTGGAGTCCCGATTTTATCAGGAATGAGGATATTCGCTCGATATGTGCGAATGTGAAGATGAATTGTGCGCAGATACCCCTGCTTCACGCTTCCTCCTAAACCAAGATAAACGATCGAATGGTTTAAGACTCTATTGCGGAACAACTAACCAAAACTGAAATACTTTTGAAATATCAAATTTCTTCTTTGAAGATTTTCTTGTGGAAACTTTTTTAATGATTCTTTTTTTAGCTGACATATGGACAGTGAAATTTTCTTAAATTCGTGAAAAGAAAATTTACTATATTTAGTAAAACAGGTTTCAAAAAATCTGTCAATAGGCAAATGAGGCATTTCGTATACATTTTGTAACCATACGTATCTACTCTATCTGAGGCTAAATTACGAATAAAAATACAAAAGGTGTAAAAAAAATTTGGGATATGATTGTTTGTTAATTTCGTGAAAACTTATTTACTTATACATAATCTGATTGCATTAGGCACCCCTTCTTTGTATAATTACGGCTCTTATGAAATCTCCGGAAGTTTTTCAAACAACAAAAGGAAAAGTAGTTGGGGCGCGTGTGAAAATTGCGGGCGCAGTAACTGCTGGTGCGGTTTTCATGAGCGCTCTTTCAGGATGCTCAGATGGATCTTCCTCAGAAGCACCAATTTCTAGCGGAATAAAACCAAAAGGTGTTGAAACGCTTACCCCTACTCCTACATCAGAAAAAACGGCAACCATAACTGCAACTCCTACGGAAAAGCCAAAAATCCCCCTGGATGCATATTTCAAGCCAAACCATATTACCGCCCCCTCTGTCCCATCACTTGCAAACGGGATGGAAATGATTCCCGCACAACTTGATTCTGATGGGCAATGGGTTCTCCCGCACGGTGATCCAATTAGCTTACATGTACATGATAAAAATCCAAATCAAATTGTTGCCTTTGGACATTCCAGGTGGCAAGGCGCACTTCAACCAGCCGGTGATTTAATTCTCAATGCACAAATTGGAGATACCATTCTCTTCAACGGAGAAACTAATCTCATCCCTGATAGTCAAGAAAGACCAGGCTCAGAAAAATCACTTACCGAAATCGCTTTTAAACTTACTGAAATTATTGTGAGTGATGAAAGACAGACCGCTATGCTTATGAACGACGACCAAAAATACACGAAACCAACACTAATACTGATTACTTCTTTCCGGGTGAACCGGGGATATGATCCATCAGAATATTATGTTCTTTCAAAAGACGTTGTTTTAGAAAAAGCAACAAGCGTGATAGGAGAAATTGACAACCCAGATGTGTATAAACATGTAATTGCAAAGTTTGAGATTACAGATGAAGGCGCCTGCACTGTCATTCGTGGATATGAAGGAAAGTTCACTGCTCCCCCGGGCTTTTTAACTCCCCAAGAGCAATGCCCCACTGAATAGAAACGAAAAATTAGGAAATAGAAAAGGAGACAATACCCCTCAGAAAATGATAGCGATATAGAAGAAAACTTCTGTTTGTATTTTAAATTTCTTTTGTACGGTTGGGGGAGGATTGGATGAAAAGAAACTTGCGATTGCAAGCATTCAAGGATTTCTCCTTGATCTTTTTCAAAGTCCTCCCCCCGGGACCGCACTCTGGTGCTGACTTACGTCAGCTTAGTCTTGCGTTTCTGCGAAGATCCCTCACCATTTGGGTAACTTCCCCCTGGTAGACGGTGTCTGGCCAGACGTAATTCGGCGGATTGTGGCGGGTACCCGGAGTTGCGTCAGGTTTTTCTGCTGATGTCCATGTCACGACGATCTCACGACCATCTGTGGTGCTCCACATCATGTGACCGAGAGCTTCTGCGGCCTTCGTGGAATACCAAGCGTACATACTCACCGTGCACCTCCGTGCTGAACTCCGATCGTGAAATGGCGTTCAGGCTAAGCCTGACTTTGATCGCTGCTCGACTTTACGAGTCCAAATTCGGGTAGCTTACCGTTGGAGATGCCCATGCTACTGCGAGTAGCATGTCTGGAGCCTGGGCAGGAGTGAAAGTGACTTCGTTGCCAACTTCCACAGTACCCACTCCGTTCCTGGAATGACTGAAAGCGTGTCGAAGACAACCTAATGCGTCCTCGAGGATCACGCAACTGAACTTGTGCTCACCGCATGATCCCTTGATCTGACCTGTCACCATGCACCTCCTGTGCGGACCTTGGGTTCGGGGGTTTAGACCGAACGGGCGTTACTCGGTTGGTTCCGAGCCTGTTGCCGCCTTCGACGAACATCGCGAGCAGCTTCCCTGTAGGCATCTAGATAACACCAGATGATAACCACCGGGCGTCCATCAAGGCCAATCTTGGCACGATAACGAACCATATCTCCCGGCTTAGGGTATGGAACTGAAGCCTGCTCTCTATATTTGAGCTTTGCCGTTTTTCCAATCCCAGTAGCGTATGGAACACTTGCCCTATGGTAATTGAACCTGGTTTGCTCCCCAATTTCATTGTCATCGAGAAATCCGTAAGAGTTATCTTCGTACTTCTCGAAAAACGTGTGAACTGGAGCAACCTGCCATTTAGTCATAGCACACCTACCGCTTCCTGTTGCTGAGGTTTTACCTCGCGGGCAATGCTCCAAACCTGAAACACTCCACGCGAGGCAAAAAATATTTGCCCTACTTCGCCAATAGGCTACGCAAGGTAAACAAGACTAATTTGTAAAAGTGCGGTCAAATTTCCAAAGTCTCAATATTGCAAGCAAATGCAATATGTTAACTTTAAAAAAAGACAAAAACAGCCACGGTTTTAGACACGCAAAATGTCTAGCTCGAGGCTATTTCATGAATGAAATTATAGGCTTTCTGAGGCTAAAAGTCAAATACTATCGGACTAATCTTGCGGCATTCAAATACTACCGAGCGATGTTTGGAATAGTTATCTCAAATGGACGAAGAGCGGCTCTATCTGAATCTAAAATGTTCCCTCCTGGAATATATGGACTGTGCATTATTGATGCAGGAAAAGGATTGTGATTTGTTACTCCACCATTTGGATTTGGATACAGTACGTCATCACAATGTCCAGCTTCATGAATTGCAATTTCCCGCTTCTTTTGACTGGACCAATCTTCTGCACTTCTGTCATATAAAATAAAACATTCCCCTCTTTTCTTTCTTTCTGTAATGGCTAAATGACCCTCTGGCAAAGAAGTAACTGCTACTCTGATTTTCATTCCTTCCCGTCTCCACTCTGTTTTGTATACGTCCCGAGTAATTTGCTGCATTTCAAATGCAAGAGGTGTTTCAAATGACTCATCAATCCCATCATCTCCAGAGAATACAGTTTCAGTTGCTGCAGGTGATACAGCTGCTGAAATTGCAACACCAAAAATCGCAAATCTTCTCCCAATATTTTTTACTCTTTGTAAGGATTCTTTTGCCATGAGGTATACTACCAAAAGAATTATAAAAAACCAAACATAACCGTATGTAAGAATTACTTGTACCAAAGCTCCGTGGATCAATGAAGAACCCAAGGATAGCCAAATGAAAGACTCTTAATCGCGGGAAACTCCCGGAACTGTTGCCTGAATCTTCATCCCCTCTGGTCTTACTGGCTGTACTGAGGAAGGAATTGGTGTGGGGTTTGGATTATGTTTTTTGTTATATTCATCCATACTCCATCTTACGGCTTTGTGGTCAAGATCAGCAATAGGACGCCCTATGACATCTGCAAACCAGAACATAACTGATCCATGATCTGGATTATGTTCAGAATAAGAATTTGTTTTCTGATCAATAAGATACTTCACACCAAGCGCGTGACCTATCTCATGTCTCAGAACATCTTGAAGCTTCTCCCATGACCACTCTTTTGCGTCTTTTGCAAGCGTAATTCTTGCATCAGGAGTTGGATTACTGAGATCTTCCCATGATCTCAGAGTTGCAGCCTCAGCAATATATGTATTCCCTTCTGGATCCACACTATACAAATCACCTTTATAAATCGCTGGCTGAATATAAAACCCATCAGTTATTCCCCAATTCTCCTGTAGAATTCTTTGTGCTTCAGTTCTGATTTTATTCATCTCCTCACCATAAATCTCAAACATTGATTCTTGTTGGGATTGCGCTACTACTTGACCACGCGATTCTGGGGAAGTTAAGGGGTAGTCAAAGTATTTTAAGTTTGGATTTTCACAACAATAATGCTTATCTTTTTCAATAGATTCACTTTGTAAAGCGTTTTCTGCAGCTGCGTTTCTTGCGCCTGCACCAACTGTTGCAAGACCAAAAGCACCAATTACTCCACCTAAAAAAGCTCTACGAGATAAACGCTTTTGAAGAGGTTTTTGTTCAGGATTACCTGGAGTATTAGCCATAGAAGTGGACCGAGATAAGAATAATTTCTGCTCTTAAGTATTAGAAAGTGGCGCTTCCCCGAATCTGAAACAGGGAGAAGTCGATTTTACCCCTCAGGGTAAAAACAGAACTTCTTATCGCCCCGCTTTAACGGGACTACCTAATGGGAAAGTGTTGAGGAAAACATAACCGCTTTCCAAAACACTTAAGAGCAAAAATAGTATAAATGTTGGATTTATCTTTTTCAAGTCCCGAATCCGTGGTAAAATAAAAACCCGCCGCTTTAACTCAGTGGTAAGCAGAGCTTGCGGTTTTTGAGCCGGAGTAACTCAGTGGTAGAGTAGCTCTTTCGTAAAGAGCAAGTCACGAGTTCGAATCTCGTCTTCGGCTCAAAAAACTAAGAGTAACTCTTTCGTAAGCGAAGCTTGCGGTTCTCGGCTACGCCTGCGATCCTAAAAGAGTAAGTCCCGAGTTCGAATCTCGGAAGCGGCTCAACCCTATCTTGACTTCTTTTTTCATTCCCTTCATAGTTAAAATAGGTTTACTTTCTGCCTATGAAAAACCCACTACCTGAAAAAAATAACGGTTTATTTTCTGAAAAATCTATTGAGCGTATGGCTGAAATGCCAGCTGTCATTTTAGATAAAACAGTAAGCGCAACTGAGCAAATTGGAAACCTTACGGTCAATCGCCCCATAAAACGCGCCAAACAGTATTGGCAGTCTTTGGGCCCAGGACTAACTACTGGTGCGGCAGATGATGATCCATCAGGCATTGCAACCTACTCTCAAGCAGGAGCCCAATATGGATTTCAGCTACTCTGGATGGCACTTTTTACGTTTCCGCTTATGACAATTGTTCAGGAAATGTGTGCAAGAATTGGGCTTGTTACCGGACGCGGACTTGCTGCAAATATTAGAAAAAATTATCCTCCACGTGTAATTTATATGGTAACCCTACTCTTGCTTGCAGCAAACACCTTTAATATTGGCGCAAATCTAGGCGCTATGGCAGCCGGAACTAGGCTTTTGTTTCCCGGCGCAAATTTCATACTACTGCTTCTTTTCTTCACGGGAATAAGTATTGGTCTTCAGATATTTACCAGCTATGAACGCTATGCAAAGTATCTGAAATGGCTTGCATTAATTTTACTCTCCTACGTATTTTCTGCACTTGCAGTAAGGCTTGATTTTGGATTATTGCTTGAACGAACATTTATTCCTTCCATTACGTTTTCAAAAGAGCAAATTTTTATCATCTGCGCAATTCTTGGAACAACCATTTCCCCCTATCTTTTCTTCTGGCAAACATCTCAAGAAGTAGAAGAAGAAATTTTAAAAGGAAAAATAACACTTGCCATGCGTCAAAAAACACAGCCGGTAAAGCAGATTAAAAATATGCGACTTGATGTCATTTCAGGCATGTTTATTTCAAATGTAGTTATGTACTTTATCATTGCAGCTTGCGCAGCAACGCTTTTTGCAAATGGAATAACAAACATTCAAACATCTGCACAAGCAGCTGATGCCTTAAGACCAATTGCTGGAGACGCTGCATATCTTCTCTTTACACTTGGCATTATTGGTACTGGTATGCTTGCTATTCCAATTCTTGCAGGCTCATCTGCGTACGCTATTTCTGAAGCGTTAAAATGGAAGCATGGACTTCATAAAAGACTCAATGATGCGCATGCATTTTATGGCGTTATTATTCTTTCAATGGTTGTTGGAATGACTATGAATCTTATTGGAATTGATCCAATCCCGATGCTTATTTACTCAGCTGTTGCAAACGGGCTCATTGCACCTATTATTCTTTTCTTTATTGTGAGAATCTCAAGTGATAAAAAAATTATGGGGGAATGGAAAAATAAAGCAGTTATCACATGGGTAGGAGTTATAACCATAGGAATTATGGCAATTTCAGGCGTAGCCGCAATAATTGCGCCGTTTTTGTAAGGCAGGCATAAAAACTACCTGCCACTTTTCTTTCTAAGTTTTTTTCACGTGCTTTTTAAGCCAGTCTGCAATTTCCTCAATCTCTGGTTTTTGATTTTCAATCCACAACGCTGTTTCTACTATCTCTTTCTGCTCTGCCTTAAAAACATATCCATTCAACTCCATAAATGTCATAACAGAAAACATCGCAGTCCTTTTGTTTCCGTCTACAAATTGATGGTTTAAAAGAAGTGAATGAACGAGCGCCGCACCTTTCAAAAAAACTGTTGGATATAAATCTTCCCCACCATATGTTGCCTGAGGGCGCATGACGGCAGATTCTAAAAGACCAAAATCCCGAAGGCCGTGAGATCCTCCATATTTGTCTATTGCCAAGCTATGAAGTAAAAGTACGTCTTGAACCGTTAAATATTTCATGGAGAGATTACCTCTTTGCAAGTTCTGCAAATGCTTTGTCGTACCGCTTTAAAAGACTTTTTGCAACAGCAAAGACTTCAGGATCTACTACATTTTCAATGATTTCTTCCTGATCAAAATCTACAATAAGGCGTTTTTTTTCAGAATCAAACTGAACTTTTGCCATATCAGTATTTCCGATTTCTTTTAAAATTGCACTTGAAATGGTTAACGCCTTTGAATTTCCAACGGTTATGAGTTTTTGCATCATATACGAACAATGTTATAACATTACATTGATCTTGTCAATGCCATGCTTCATGAGCCTGCGAATATAACATTGCAATACTATTGTCAAGCGCAGAACCTTGATTCTTGCTTCATACTTCATGATTCTGTATCCTAAAGATATGAACTTTTTCCAAGCAGTAATTCTAGGCGTAGTCGAAGGCATTACAGAATTTCTCCCAATCTCATCTACCGGACACCTTATTTTGACCACGGATTTACTCGGAATCCAATCAACAGAATTTGTGAAATCTTTTACGGTTATTATTCAACTCGGCGCAATCCTTTCAGTTCTCACGCTGTACTGGCGAGATTTGTTTACAAAAAAACACATGCTCTCAAAAGTTATGACCGCCTTTATTCCAACAGCTGTCATAGGATTTACCCTTTATAAAGTGATCAAGCAATTTCTTTTAGGAAATACACTCGTTGTTTTATGGGCACTTTTTCTGGGAGGCATCGCGCTTTTAATACTTGAGTGGTATTTTAAACAACGTAAAACAAACGAAAAGCAACAAGCTGACCTCTCAATCATCTCTTATAAACAAGCAGCTATTATTGGCGTTTTTCAGTCAATTTCTGTTATTCCAGGTACGTCTCGGGCGCTTGCTACTATTTTTGGCGGAATGATAACAGGACTTTCCAGAAAGCAAGCTGTTGAGTTTTCATTTTTGCTTGCTATTCCCACCATGGCTGCTGCAACTGGGCTAGATCTTCTAGAAACAAGCTTTAGATTCAACAATCAAGAATGGGTTGCGCTCTCAATTGGTTTTATTACAAGTTTTGTGGTCGCCTATTTAGTTATCAAATGGTTTATAAAATATGTCTCTCACCATTCATTCATACTTTTTGGAATATATCGAATTATCCTTGCAATCCTTCTCTATTTTATCTTGATCTAAATAGATCAAACCAGTATAATTCTCTGATGCATGAACGTATTATAAAAGGTTTCGGATTTGTTGCAATTTCAGGCATTACACTATCTCCTGTTGGAGAATTTCATACAACACAGAGTCAATACACTTCTCCAACCCAAGCAGTTCTTCCAAGCGAATTATCTTTTAATAGATTGCCTGAAGGTATAAAAATAGAAACAGATAAAGATCTTCATAAAAAACGCTGTGTTTTACCTCCTTCTCAAGCATTTACTAAAGGCAGCAGGTGCAGATAAGCTCAAATCACCAATTCACATCCTATAAGGATATACTTCCATTACTACGAGATACTTTTCATGTCTTAAAATTGTTATATTATAAGATGAATGTAAATACATCTGATAGTTTAGCTTCAGGTTCATATTTGTAAGAGTTAACAGAACCGAATAAATAGCTATTGACATGATCCTATTCTCTTTGTTACTCTTAATATAGTTCTGATACAGACACATATTAATAAGGACTATTTATGGCAACTCAAAATATATCAATCGAATCATTACCGGATCTTTTAACAGTTAGAGAAGTGGCTCAATTACTTCGCGTTTCACCTCTTACTATTAAAAGATGGGGGAAAAGAGGAAAGCTTCCAGCCATACGGATAAATTCGAGAGGTGACCGCCGGTATAAAAAAGAGGCAGTTTTGTACTTACTTGGTATCCAGCAAAAACCGGAAATGTAGGTTCAGAATTTTATATCTCGTATACGAATCTCTACTTCACACATTTTCCCCATAAATCAATCTTTTTGAATCTTGACAGCTATTTTGCGTTTTTAGAGACTTTTTTAAAAGTTGAGATAAACTTGGAGTGGAATTTTCAAACTTACAAACACTATCCTACGCTTTTTTACCAAGAATCCGAACCTGAAAAAATTCAGATAAAACTAAAAGTCCAAATGAGACAAGTTGAAGCTGGCGCTTAATTCTCCACGGCTGAACAATGAGTCGAAAAAACCATTCGAGCCCAAATGCCTGTAAAACTTTTGGCGCACGCATAACGTTTCCGGAGATAAAGTCAAAAGCACCTCCCACTCCCATGGCTACATGAATATTTTTTTTATTATGTTTTTCAGAAATCCAAATTTCTTGTTTAGGAAAACCCATAGCAACAAATAAAACATCGATCCTATCTCCCATTATTTTAGCCTCATCCCACTCTTCATTCATATATGAAATTTGAAGCCCAGAGTATTTTTTTTGTAAGCACTCAGCAGCCCTCTTTGCTACGTTTCCCCTACCCCCAAAAAAGCCTACAGAATAAGCATTTTTTCTATCTCGAGGCTTCACTAAATTCTCTTCTGAAAGCTCTTTACAAATGCGCTCCATGAGATACACTCCAGTTATGCGTGTGTTGAGGCTGAGCCCAAGAAGCTTAGATGCAAGCAGTAACCCCACCCCATCTGGTAAATTAATATCGGCCTCATTAAGAATACGTTTAAACTCGGGATTCTTTCTTGCATGCATAATCATTTCAGGATTAGGGGTGTATATCTTAAGCGTATCTCCTCCTTTTTTTACATGTTCCAGTATATACTTCAGGATATTTTCTTCTGAATCAGTAGTGATACGAATTCCTAAGATAATTTCAGACTTCAGATTTGTCATATATTATTATGAGATTATTTCTCAAATTTTAAGAGTGTTCCAATGCTACATTTACGTTCACATTTATTATACTCTCATATTAGGTTCATTTACAAATGCTTATTCAATTTTTATGTAACCTTTTTTCCTGCAATTTTTAATGCATTTCTATGCTTTATTACAAGATAAAATATAGATTCATAAAATCGCTATCCTGTGAAACATTCGTGAAACATTCAGTAAAATAGTTCATACTAGAAGATGTTTAACATACACTGTACACCTTTTACCCCATAAACAAAGTTCAAAGAATCAATCTCAGTAATCACTTCTATTTATGGACCTTTTGTAAAGCTCAAGATTATCAAGAGCCACACCTGTTCCTCTTACTACACAATATAAAGGATCTTCTGCTACGTATGATGGGACTCCTGTCTCCTGAGTAATGTATTTATCTAAATTATGAAGCGTTGAAGTCCCACCAGAAAGAACAATCCCTTTGTCTATAATGTCTGAAGCAAGCTCTGGAGGTGTTATCTCAAACGTTTCGCGAATAGCACCAACCATTTGCTTGAGAATAGGAAGAATTGCTTCGTTTACTTCTGCTGCGCTAATTTCAATTGAGCGCGGAAGGCCGGTTACGCTATCACGACCTCTAATCTCCATTTTCTTATCCTGATTTTCTTTATCAACTATTGCCATTCCTATGCTAATCTTAATCTCTTCTGCTGTACGCTCTCCAACCAATAAATTAAAGCGCTTTCTAATATAGTTTCCGATTGCTTCTTCTAATTTAGAACCAGCAAAACGAATTGACTTATGAACCACAACGCCTCCAAGTGAAATAACTGCAATATCTGTAGTTCCACCTCCTGCGTCCATAATCATATGCCCAGTTGCTTGAGCAATAGGAATCTTTGCCCCTATTGCTGCTGCAAGAGGTTCTTCTATTAAATACACCGCGCGTGCGCCAGCAGCCATGGTAGCATCTAAAACAGCGCGTTTTTCAACCTGAGTAACACCAGATGGAATACACACCATAACTTCAGGCTTAATTTTTAAGAAAGATCCAATTCCTTTCTGAGAACCGCTTACTTTATCTATGAAATAAGAAAGCATATCTTGGGTAATTTGATAATCAGCAATAACGCCATCTTTCAGGGGACGCATGGCAACAATGTTTCCTGGAGTTCTTCCAAGCATCTCTTTTGCTTCTTGACCAACTGCAACCACCTTATTATCATCTGCTCTCACCGCAACAACTGTTGGTTCATTTAAAACCACACCTTCACCTGCTACGTATACTAAAATATTTGCAGTTCCAAGATCTATGCCAACTTTTTTTGAAATATTATTAAACATAATTAAGCTTGAAGTTCATAGCACCGTGGAGCAGAATGAATATATCTAAATAGTATTATATATATCAATTTTGCTTCTTCTGAGACCACATACATAATACACACAATGAATGACTAGTTGCAAGTTATAAAAAGTGGTATTGCACATCATTTCCTTGTATAATATTTTTATGAAGCGCGCGGTTATAACATCAATCATCATCCTTCTTCTTATCCTTATTGGAACGGTTATTGCGGTGTTTTACGCCCGCGGTTATCGGTTTAACCCAGATGATCCTAATTTTCTTCAGGGAACAGGCGTTTTAGTACTTACCAGTAAACCAGATGGCGCCAGAGTATACATAAATGATGAATTGAAAACAGCAACTAATAACACCATAAACCTTTCTCCTGGTGTCTATGACATTCGCATAGAAGAAGATGGATATTTCCCTTGGAAAAAAACAGTTGAAGTGAAAGAGGAAGTGGTAACGCAGGCAAATGCACTGTTATTCCCAATTGCTCCAAGGCTTGAGTCAATCACATTAACTGGCGCAAAGCATCCTGTTTTAGATGAAACTAAATCACTCATAGCATATACCGTATCTTCAGGATCAGCTGAACGTAACGGAATTTATACGCTTGACATGAATGCAAGAGCTATTCTTCCGCTCGGGGGCGGTGAAGTTCAAATCGCAAGTGACACAAAGGCTAACCTATCAGCATCACTTCTCACATTTTCTCCAGATAATACGGATGTTCTTGCTTCAATTCCAGCAGCACTTACCTCATCCTACTACCTACTCTCTTCACGCTCATTTAACAATAACCCACAAAATGTAACAACAACAGTTGCAACAATTCAGGAAGACTGGGTTGCACAAAAAGAATTACGAGATAACCAGCTCGTAAACTCACTTCCAAAAAAAATTAAATCAGTAGCAAAAGATCTTTTTAAAAACCCTATTCTTTCACCAGAGGAAGATAAAATCCTTTATGTAGCTTCAAAATCTGCCTCAATACCAGTTCTTATTGACCCTAGGCTTCCAGGTACAAATTCTACTCCTGAAAAAAGAACTCTTATACAGGGAAATCAATACGTTTATGACATGAAAGAAGACAGAAATTACCTTATATTTGACGCAGAAAAAGAAGCAAATCCTATTACCTATCAGTGGCACCCAGATTCATCGCATTTAATCTACGTCAAAGACGCAAAAGTAAACATCATGGAATATGATGGAGGAAATATCACGACTGTTTATGCTGGTCCTTTTGAAAACGGGTATGTATTTCCCTGGCCAGATGGATCAAGTATTGTAGTTTTAACAAATTTAAACATTCCCGGAGCGCCTACCAACCTCTATCGAATTAGCCTGAGATAATCTCCTTCTTGAAGTTTGTTTAATGTTAGGCAGCTCAACTCCTGAACTCCGAATTACTCGTAAGTGCTCTGCAAGAGTTCCAAGACCCATATCAAGACCAACTTCTTGAATAATTTCAGTTTTATCAGTCACCCCAGACTGAATTACGGAAAGTATCCTTCTTTGCGTAGATGATACCCACCACTCGTTTACGCTAGGGAATTCAACGCCTGCATCCTGAAGTTTTTTTACAAATACGTTTACCATGCGAGGATTTTCGAGTATCTCATGGTTAAATCTTCCAAGCGCAATAAGCTGCATTAAGCATACATATGGCTCTGCAACTCTTCGGTGTTTGCGACCAGGCACTACTTTTTTTTCACTTGCAAGCACGGCAGTAAATCTTCTTCTGTCTACCTCTTTCATAGGCAAGAATTTTACCACGTTTTAAACTAATTCACTACTCTTTGTGAAATTGAAGATGCTGGAATTCCTTTTTTCTCAATTGATGCATGCGTAACCTCTTCAACTACTTCAGGCTTTAATACAATTGGTAACTCAAAGGTTACAGTAGTTCCTTCATTTGGCTTACTTTCAAGCCAGATTTTCCCACCGTGGGAAGAAATAATACCCTTGGAAATAAAAAGACCTAAACCTGTTCCGCCTTGTTTTCTTAAACTATTTTGTATTTGCCCGTATTTTGAGAAAAGAACAGCCATTTTTTCTGAGGGCACTCCTACACCATTATCATGGACTGAAACCTGTATTTTATTATTCTGAAGGCTTGTACTCACTATTATTTGCCCGTTCTCGGGAGTATATTTAAGAGCATTTGAGAATAGGTTATTTAAGACCTGTCCAATTCTTGGCGCATCAAATACACACTGAGCAATATTAGGATCAATCTTTGTTAAAATAGTAATATGCTGCTGTTCTGCGCTAAATGAAAATGCAAGCGCTTTATCTTTCACAAGTGAATTAATATCATTAAGTGAACTATGTAATTCAAATTTACCTGCTTCTAATTTTGCAACGTCCAAAACATCTCCAATGTCTGTAAGCATACGCTCAGTTGAATCAGCTATAATATGCAACATCTTTTCAGAATCAGCCTTCTTTAAATTACCACTAATAAGCATGCTTGCTGCGCCTTTGATAGAGGTAAGTGGCGCTCGTAGTTCATGCACTACCATGTTTGTAAAGGTTTCTCTCACTTCCTCTACATCTTTTTCAAGCGTAATATCCTCCATGGTTACTGAAACACCAATGATTGTTTGATTGCCTGAAAGAAAAACAGGATTTAGATAAATCTTAAAATACCGTTCATAAATTTTAACGTCCTTTATAATCATTGATTTTTTCTCCTGAATAGCTGATTTAATATTCTCAACCAAATCATAGTGCATGCCAAAATGTGCAATCACCGCGGTCGTGTCTACATCAGTATTTAGATGAAGAAATTGCTTTGCCGCGTTATTTATAGCGGAAAGTCGAATTACTTCCCCCTCAAGCAAAAATAAAAGCGCTCCAGAAGTGAGAGAAAATAAAAATGAATGTAATTTTGCCTCTTCTGTGTCAATAAGTTCTGCAAGTTTGCCAATTGTTGATGTGGCATTTTCAACCATTTCTGTAAAAAGCGTCTCATCATCTTCGGTAATATCTTCGTTTGTGCTTGAAATACAAACAACACCAACCTTTTTTCCATTCACAACTAAAGGAACCGCAAAATGACTTCGTGGAATCCCATCATAATATTCTCTTTCATCCACAATAATATCTTTTTGAACAGAATCTATAACTGAATATTCATGAGGATTATATGTTTCCCATAATGGCTCAAGCGTGTAGTTTTTTACTGCTTCAAGAAACTTTCCACCCACAAGCCCTCTTTGAATTGTTCTTTCAACAATTGTTTTTTGATCAAGGACTGCATAGGAGATTGTGGCTGTATCAAACAATTTTTGAGCAACTCGCACCACTGTTTCCATAATATTTTTAACAGATAATGAATATCCAATTTGCTCTGAAACTTCCTGGGTTAGTAAAAGCTCATAAATCTTACGAGAAAGCTCTTTATTTTTATGTAATACTTTTTTTTCTGAATTATTAAACCGACGCACAAAATACACGGCTATACTTCCAAAAACAATTGGGGATAAAATGGCAAGTGCAATAATAATATTCATAGATCTAGATACAATACTCCATCTTTTATTATTGCCTTATTTGTAGAAACAAATCTAGAGGGAAATTTACTATTGCAAAACGTTTGAAGTCATGAGGCTGTTTACTTTCTTCACTAAATCATCAGGAGAGATTTCATATTTCATAATATACTCTTTTGCCCCCAACTGCTTTGCTTCATTTACGGTCGCGTCTGCTGAAAAATTAGAAAGCATCGCAATTGGCGTTGCAGTATTTGCACCCTGAGACTTTATGGTTTTTAGAGCTTCATTCCCGGATAAATCAGGAAGCATTTGATCAAGCAAAATCACATCAAACGGTTCTGCCTGAGCAAGCGTAATACCGTTATTTGCGTCTCCTGCAATTTTCACTTCAAAACCTGCATTTTTTAATGCTGTTTCAAACACACTTGCAACTGCAAGCTCATCATCAACAATCAAAATTTTAGCCATAGATTAGTGACTAGTGATTAGTGATTAGTGGAATGCACTAATCTCTTTGCTCTTTTCTCTAATCTCTGTCTTATCTACCGTACCACCCTGTTTTTCAAAATGCAAGGGCAAATTTAATAGTACCCTATTCACCGAGCTCTTCGCACTGAGCTCTATTCTTTGGTATACTATCCCCATGAACGCATGGGTATTTGACATTGACGGGGTAATTACTGACCCCGCTACAAAAATAGCAGATGAAAAAATCCTTAAGCATATCCTTACACTTCTCGAACGGGGTTATTTTGTGGCGCTCAATACTGGCCGATCATTTATTTGGACAGAGGAAAAAATACTAACTCCACTTATAAAAATTGCTCAAGACTTAAGCATACTTAAAAACATGTTTATTGTGTCTGAGTTCGGAAACGTGCTTGCAAGCTTTGACAACGAATCCTTTAAAAAAAGGGTGCTTGATGACCCACTTCCTGAAGATCTTCAGGAAAAAGTTACATCCATTGCAAGTGAATTCTCAGAAAGTCTCTCCTTTGATGAGTCAAAAGAAACG
>CAZQSX010000019.1:14692-20678 GCA_964596415.1 uncultured Gammaproteobacteria bacterium | reverse complement strand
ATTGTTCGAAGTATGGGTAATGTTGTAGTTACAGTAGAAACTGATCAAAACCCAACAGAAAATTCACCAGATGGAAAAATTACGTTAAACGTAAGTTTTGAAGATGATGAAAATGATGACTATATTACTCATGAAAAACCAATGAAAGATCTCTCTCTTAAAGAATTAGGCATAGTTACACATGTGGTTGAAGAAGGAACTCTCAGATTACGAAAGGATCTCGCAAGATTGGCAACAGGATTAGTGTAATAATTTTTCAAAACGTTTTGGTGCTTCAAAATCTCCAATAATTGCCAGGTTAAAGTTTTCCATTTTTATGTACTTGCAGGCTGCTTTTTGTACGTCAACAAGTGTTACCGCGTCAATATCTTTTAAAACGGTTTCAGGATTTTCCAACTCTCCTCTTAAAATTAAATCAACCCCATAATGCGTTGCAACCGATCTAGTATCCTCCAAATCTAAAACAAAATGTCCTTTAAGATATTCTTTTGCTTTCAAAAGCTCTTCTTGTGTTATTTCTGTATCACTGCAAACTTTTAACATTTCATCCCGAACAACTCCTATTGCCTCATCAATTCTATTTTTATCAACTCCTGCATATGCTGCTAAATACCCAACGCCTTTATAATTTTCAGAATATGCCCTCACATAATAAGCAAGACCACGTGATTCTCTCACTTCATGAAAAAGCCTGGAACTCATACCTCCACCAAGTATTGAAGCAAGAACTGAAAGTACTGTTTCTTCTTTTTTATCCTCCATACCTACTGTTCTTACTCCCAACGCAAAATGAGCCTGCTCTGTTTTTTTGTGTTTTACGAAAACCGCTGGTTTTTTTTGATCAATATTTTTTACCTCTTTAAACTGAACAGTTTTAAATTGTGGGATCGTTTCAAATTTAAGCGTGATATTAAGAAGTGTTTTATCAACATCAAATTTTCCAGCAACTACAACCGTCATATTATCAGCAGAATATAATGAATTCATATATGAGGTAAAATCAGAGCGTTTCATTTCTTGAATATTTTTTTTCTCTCCTGCTATATCCATACCCATTGGCGTTCCTTTATACAAAAGCTCTTCATATAAATCAGAAAGTTTGCGAGTTGGCGTATCTTCATTTAAATTTATTTCCTCAATAATTACTCCCCGTTCACGATCAATTTCTTTGGGATCTAAAAGTAAATGCTGAAGCATATCTGCGAGAACATCAAGCGCTAGATCTACATGCTGAGAAGAGGATTTTATGTAATATCCGGTGAATTCTTTACTGGTGAATGCGTTTGACTCTGCGCCTATTCCATCAATAAGTGATGAAATTTCCCTGGCAGTTGGTCTATTTTTAGTTCCTTTAAAAGCCATGTGCTCCAGAAAATGAGAAACGCCGTTATTTTTCTCTGTTTCATAACGGGATCCTGCTCCTACCATAATAAGGGTAGTTGCAGAATTCATTTCATCTATGGGTACCAGAACCACTCTGAGTCCGTTTTTTAATGTATGCAGTGTGTATTTCATGGAAAATAAGGTAATTTAGACTCGCGATGCGAGGCGCAATATCCCGTCTCTAGAAGGGATATTATCTCACATGAAGCTTGGTGTTTCAAGGAAACTTAATCATTTCTTAATGCAAAGGATCTCAGAAGTATATTAAGATCCTTACTGTCCACCACCCCATCACTATTTAAATCAGCAGTAGGTGTAGTATATAAACATGTTTCTTTCAAATAACATTCAGATATCAGTTTATTAAAATCAAATATGTCCAATTTTTTATTTCCATCAATATCCCCTGGCGTGAATATTTGCGTCTCAATTACAGTCACAAAGTCTGAAACTAACTCCAATTCTTCATCAAATGTAATAGGAAGCGAACCCGGAGTTTCAATGACTGCAAAATATTTTCCTTGCCTATTCAAATCAATACTGCCTTTGAAAATATCTCCTTCAAATATTGCATCAATTGCTGTGAAATCAATAACAACTCCCGAAGCGTTTTTCAAAGTAATATACACTACCCGATTACGTGGAATTGGATTAGTATTCTCTGCGAGACCTGAACCTATACCAGGGAATTTAAAACTTCCTTGAATAGCTGAGTTTCCAACATCCTGACCTAAGGTAGGTGCTAGTATATGCGTGACAGTTGGCGTGGAAGTATTATGTATAGTAGGCGTGAGTGTTGGAACAGTAGTTGGCGAAGAAGAAGCAGTAGAACTTGGCACCTGAGTAGGTTCTCCTGTTACAATTGGAGTAGTTGTTACAGCCACGCATCCATTTGTGCAAGCTTCTTGCAGCACGCGCTCAACCACAGCCCGATCCATTCCTTTACAAGGTGAGTCGTCTCGCGTAATAAGATTATCTACTGCAAGTGATTGAAACGCACCACAAGCGGAAGATTTATTTTCCTGAAACTGCAAGTCGCACGCAATTGTCTGAGAATCACAAGTTGCTGTTTGAGCTATTCTCTGAGATACAATCCCTGTTTTTTCACGAATAAGAAAAAGGGTTGGTATGAGTATTAAAAGAACTATTAAAACAGTATAGAGAAATGGATGTTTTTTGTAGATTAATGTAATACGCTTCACCTATCTACTCTAGCTTGTTTTTCTGGATTTTTCAATAAATCGCAGATCAATTACCTGATGATACTTCTGAGATAACAGAAGTAGTATTCGTAGAATCTAGGTTCATAAAAATAATAACAGCTGAATAAATAAGAAAAGCAAAAACAAGAATAAGATTCAACGTGTATTTTTGTGGATTTTCTGAGTTATTCAAATTGTATTATTCTAAAATAATACAACGCTTGTTTCAGTAATCTTTCTCACATTCTTAAATCTTCTGGGGGGTGGGGATTCCCAAAAGTGTAAGTCCGTTTTTAAGAATTTGCCCTACTGCATCAGTCAGAGCGAGTCGAAATACTTCATTTTCAGATCCAATCACTTTATGCTTTTCATAAAACACATTAAATTTTTGAGCAAGTTCATATAAATACGCACAAAGAATTGATGTAGAAAGCATCTCACTTGCCTGAAGTACTATTTCAGGATAATGAGTAAGCATTCGCAAAATTACAAGTTCTTCCCTGTTTACATCCTGAATTGTCACTTGAGTCTCTGCGCCCTGCTCTTTGCTCTTATTCAAAACATTTTGCGTCCTGGCATATGCATATTGCATGTATGGTCCTGAATTTCCATTCATATTAAGAATATCATTCCATTCAAAAACTATGTCTGATGCAGGATCACGTTTTAAATCATTCCATTTTAAAGCCCCAATCCCAATTTTTTCAGCTGTTTCATGGGTTAAATTTTCATTTCCAAGCTTCTTTGCTTTATCAATTGCCTCTTGTAACACATCTTCAAGCCAGATCGTATTGCCTTTTCTTGTGGACATTTTCATGTCTTTAAACCTATACAATCCGTGCCTCACGTGAATCCTTTGCCCATCTTTTACCCACCCCAACATTTTTTCAAGCGCGTAAAGCTGATTAAAATATAGTGACTGCTCTGCCCCAACCTCGTTTATTATGGTAAGGTTTGGATCTTTATAATAATCTAGTCTAAATTTGTCAGTTGCTAAATCCCTTGTAGAATATAAACTTGCTCCATCCTGTTTTAAAACCATAAGCGGCGGATATTTATCTTCTGGAAAATATACAAGTTGTGCGCCTTTATCCTCTTTTAAAAAGTCTTTTGATTTTAACTCCGCAATAATAGGCTCCATTTTATCTTCAAAATATGATTCGCCAAACCCTCTGCCATTATTTTCCGTAAACGCAATATCAAGCATGCCGTATAATTTGTCAAACTCTTTCCATGATAAATCTATGCATTTTTGCCATAACTTTTTAGCTTCAGGATCCCCTTCTTCTAACTTTTTAAACCAAACCCGAGCAGCATCTTCTAACTCTGGGTTTTTTTCAGCCTCTTCATGAAACTTCACATACAAAGAAACAAGTTCCTTTACTGGGTTTTCTGATTGTTCGATTTTCTCAAGGTCTCCCCATTCTTTTATGGCATAAATCTGTTTTCCAAACTGTGTCCCCCAATCTCCTAAATGATTATCTTTATACACTTCCCAGCCTGTTGCTGAAAGTAAATTTGAAATAGCATTTCCTATAATAGTAGATCTTAAATGTCCTATGGTAAACGGTTTTGCTATATTTGGAGATGAAAATTCAACCACAACTTTTTTACCCTTATTTATTTTTGATTTTCCATATGTATCTTTTTCTTTTATAACTTGGGATAGATTTGATTGAAGGTAATTTTTTGAAAGCCAGAAATTTATAAATCCAGGTTTTACTGCTTCCACTTTTTCTATGCAGGGATCGTTATCTAGATTATACTGCTTCGCAATTTTTTCAGCTGCATCCATGGGACTGCTATACCCCATTTGTTTAAAATGTTTTAAGGCAATATTTGTTGAAATATCTCCCTTGTCTAAATCCGAGCTGAAAGAAACATCAAATTGCGCACCTGAATCTGCAAGTTTTCCAATGCGAGAAAGTTCCGAGCCAATCTCTTTTAAAATATTTGCGTGATCCGTTACATCATTCATATGAAACTTATTATAGCATGAGTCGTGCTTGAGTTTACTCATGATTTGCGCTACAATCCAGCACATGACAGAAATTGAAAGAATTAAACCGAAACAAAGGGTTTTTCGAGAAGTTATTAGAAACGTAGGTCATCCCCTGGTATTTAAAAATAAAACAGAATTAATTGATCCAGAAGGACTTTCGCGCTTTCATGAAATCTTAAGAGAAGGACACGGTGGAGTTGTTGTAGAAACACACTTCTCAGCACTTGATCCCATGTGGACCATGAATGCGGTGACAAAACAAATGGGGGTTAGAGACATTCACATCTCAGGGCCTATTAGAATTGACAGAACAAACCCAACTTTTAATAAAGTTATGCACTGGGCTGGAGTTGATATTACCGGAATTGTTACTCCTAAAGCATATGTTGATGCCGTTGAAAAAGGAAATCCAAAAGGATTTAAGCCTGGACAAGGACTTGAAAAATATTTTACTCAAGCAATTGAAACCATAAAAGCCGGAGGACTTGTGGTAATCGCATCTAATCCTGAGCGCCAAGCAAAGTTAACGCTTGATGAGCATGACTCTGTTGCTGGTCTTCTTCACTTACTAAAGTCGAGACGTCTGGTAGATTTTGGTGTACATTTTGTGTCACCTTCATTAAAAAATACTACAGATTATTCCAAACACAGAAGTATTCCTACTGTTCTCAGACGAGCATATATGAGACATGGCGCAACATTTACCGCGAGAGAACTATGGAGCATGGCAGAATCAGAAGTAGACCCAGATCTTGATAGAAAGGCGAAAAGAGACGCTACAAATAGGGAAATAAGTAAAATAATTTTTAGTGAATTTTTAAAAATAGTACCTCCTGGCATGAAACCAACCGCACAATAGTCATACAAAAACTCCCCACTTTCATTATTAAATTCTCTTCTTCCCATTATTTTGAGGCTAATTGAGGTGGAACCTCAATTAGCTTGCATTTTGGATGAAGAAGGAGTATTTTGAATGTAATGCCCTCAAAAAATATTGTAAAAACCTACCTAGAAAACTCCTATTATCATATTTACAATAGAGGAGTTGAAAAAAGAGATATCTTCCTGGATAAACAAGACTGTGTAGTCTATCAACGATATCTTAAATTACTATTAGGAGATCCTGAAGAGATAAAAAATATCCAAATTCCAAGAATTCAAACGTTTCTGAAAAATAACATGTACAAAGAAGTAGAACTTTTGGCATTTGCTCTTATGCCAAATCATATTCATCTCCTTGTAAGACAAACCCAAAAAGATTCAATCATTAAATTTATGAAACGTCTCACCACAAGCTATGTGATGTACTTTAACAGAAAATACAACAGGGTTGGCGCATTATTCCAAAACGTCTACAAAGCAGCACTCATTGAAAATGATCCATACCTGCTTCATCTTT
>CAZQSX010000019.1:0-14682 GCA_964596415.1 uncultured Gammaproteobacteria bacterium | reverse complement strand
TATCGAAAAAGATGAGCAGCTTCTTCATGTCTCAAGATATATCCATCTTAATCCTACTAAAATCACAAATAAAAAAATAAATTTTACTGATTTTTGCTCGTTTCCTTATTATTCCAAACAAAAGAAGGCAAGCTGGCTGAATACAGAAATCATACAAAACTACTTTAACCACGCAAAAATTCCCAAGAAAGGAAACACTTATGAGGAGTTTGTCGCAGATTATCGTAATCCCCCAGAAAATATTTTACTCGGGTTGATAATTGAAGATAAATAGCGCAAGTTTTTATTTCTGAAGCTAATTGAGGTGGAACCTCAATTGAGGCTGATTTTTCACAAAATCAAATATTATAGGTTAGAAAATTTGGGGATACTTGAGGTTATCTGCTTACGAAAGGTCTAGGTCTTTCAAAAATTCTCTGAACTTTCCGTTGATATCTGGGTGTTTGAGTCCGAATTCCACCACCGTCTTCATATATTCGAGCTTATTCCCGGTATCATAATACTTCCCGTTTTCCATTTCAGCCGCAATCACATTTTTTCCATCTTCCAGCATAAGCTTTAGAGCGTCATTATAATACAGTTCCTCCCCTTCCCGAAGATTTTCTTGTGCTTGATCTAAATAATTAAAAATGTCAGGCGTAAGAATAGTTGATGAAACATTTGCCAAATCTGATGGAGCCATATCTTTTCCTGGTTTTTCCATAATAGTCTTTGCATCAATGATGCCTGGTCTTAATTCATCCCCCCCTGCAAATCCATACCTATCATAATCTTCGTCTTTTGTTGCCCTAATTGATGAAAGAATGCTGCAGCCAAATTCAGCGTATAAATCAACCATCTGTTGGAATCTGGATTTAGGATGTGCCACAATAAAATCATCTGAAAATGCATAGATAAACGGCTCATTTCCTACAATGTGCCTCACGTTTAAAAGCGGAGTTCCGTTTCCGTATGGACCCTTTTGCCTCACGTAAATAAAATTTGCCATGCGTGAAATATTTTCAATTTCTTCCAAAAGCGGACGTTTTTTTTCTCCACCCATGCGCAAATTTTCAATAAGGTCAAGATTTGCCGCATCAAAATGATCCTCTATGGTGCGCTTATGATATCCGGTAACAAGTATTATGTCTGTTATTCCAGCCGCTACTAACTCCTCTACGATATATTGAATGATTGGCTTGTCTACCAAGGGAAGCATTTCTTTAGGCATTGCCTTTGTCTGGGGTAAAAATCTGGTTCCAAAACCGGCAGCGGGAATTACTGCTTTTCGAATCTTTGACATAGGTAAAAGTATTGTATGAGGTCTCAAATAAATTGTCAAACGTTATTTTCTTCTTAAACTACACCTATTTACAAGCACAACTTGTATGTGATAAAATCATATTCTCAAGCTTCAAGATATCTTTATATCTTTATCCCTAAAATTTCTGTTGTAAGTTTTGAGTGAAATATTATGTTTACTTTTTTAAACGAAGCGAAAGAAAGGAAACTATGTTTACTTTTTTAAACGAAGCGAAAGAAAGGAAGCTATGCTTACTTTTTTAAACGAAGCGAAAGAAAGGAAGCTATGCTTACTTTTTTAGGTCAAGTAAAAACAGAGCTATATAATGTCACTTGGCCAACCAGAAAACAGGTGATAAGACTTACTCTTATTGTCATTGCAATAAGCTTACTTGTTGGAGTATATCTTGGAGTTGTAGATTATTTATTTACCAGGCTACTTGAGCTGGCGCTTTTATAAAAATATGGATGAAAAAAAAGGACGATGGTATATTGTCCACACCTATTCGGGTCATGAAAACAAAGTCGCAAAGACTTTAATGCAGCGCGTGGAATCAATGAATTTTAAAGATAGAATTCTTGATGCGCTTGTTCCTACTCGTGAAACTATAAAAGTAAGAGGCGGAAAAAAAGAAACTGTAAAAGAAAAGATTTTCCCAGGCTACATTTTAGTAAAAATGGTGCTTGATGATGAATCATGGCTTTTAGTCAGAACTACTGCTGGAGTTACTTCATTTGTGGGAGCACAAAATAAACCAACCCCTGTTAGAGATGATGAAGTTGATGCAATCATTCAGTTTGTGGAAATGAAAGACCCAGTATTTAAAAGCGCATTTTCTGTAGGACAACCGGTTAAAATAATTGATGGACCATTCTCTGATCAGTTAGGAACAGTAGAATCAATTGACGAATCCCGTGGTCGCATGAAAGTTCTTATGAATATTTTTGGACGTGAAACACCAGTAGAATTTGATTTCTTACAGGTAGAAAAACTATAAAACAAGGCAAAAGTCAAATGTCAAAAGGCAAAATTGAAAGCTAAAATTTAAAACTTTTAATCTTTTGAATTTCACTCTTGAGTTTTGCATTTTGAATTTTAAATTTAT
Source organism: uncultured Gammaproteobacteria bacterium (assembly GCA_964596415.1). Taxonomy (GTDB): domain Bacteria; phylum Patescibacteriota; class Microgenomatia; order Levybacterales; family GWA1-39-11; genus JAGORM01. Next base: position 12,295 of record CAZQSX010000019.1, on the reverse strand, counting down.
ATTACAATGGCTAAGAAAATTAAAACACTTATAAAACTAAATGTAAAAGGCGGAGAAGCAACTCCTGCCCCTCCTGTTGGAACAGCGCTTGGTCCTCACGGACTTCCTATTATGGAGTTTGTTAAAGCATTTAATGACAAAACAGCAGATCAAAAAGGTATAGTTTTACCTTGTGTTATCACAGTTTATGAAGATAGAACATTTTCATTCATTGTTAAAAAACCACCAGTTGCTGAACTTATTAAAATGGCTTTAAAAATTCAAAAAGGATCACAAAAACCATCTAGAGAAAGCGCTGGTAAATTAACCAATGCACAAGCTGAAGAAGTAGCAAAACTAAAAATGGACGATTTAAACACGAAAGACGTTCAAATGGCAGCGCGAATTGTAAAAGGTACAGCCCGCTCTATGGGTATTGAAACCGAAGCATAAATAAATTTGTAATTTAAAATTTTTAATTTGAATTGAAACATGAATGCTTCAAATTTGAATTTTTAAAATTAATTTAAAATTAAGAACTTAAAATTTAAAATTAAACTCAAATGGGAAAAGTAAAAGTAAAAGTCATAGGAGATGAAACGCAAGAACAAGAAGCTCTTGAAAAAGAGAAGGTGAAGCGTGAACAAAAAGCCCTTCGGCAAGCTCAGGATTCTGGCAAAAAGAATGTAAAAATTGCCGGTATGAAAGGCGGAGAAAGAACTACTTCCGTTGGTGTTTCCGAGGAAGAAATAGCAGCCGAGCTTGAGAGCGCACCCGCGCAGGAAGAGGAAACAGAAGAGAAAAAGTCTACCAAGAAAAAAAAGAAAAAAATTCTCTCAAAAAGACACACGGACAACAGAAAAATAACATCTCAAGATATGCAGACACTTAACGCTTCCATTGAGACACTTAGAAAGTTTAAAAAGTCTTCTTTTGATGAAACAGTTGAACTACATATAAATACAAAAGAAAAAGGGATTTCAGGAACGGTTACCCTTCCCCATGGAACAGGCAAAACACTCAGAATAAAAGTTGCAGATGAGACAACAATAACAGCGATTGCGGGTGGAAAAATAGATTTTGATGTTTTAGTTGCAACTCCAGCCATGATGCCTCAGCTTGCAAAGGTTGCAAAAATTCTGGGACCACGGGGACTCATGCCAAACCCAAAAAATGGAACTATTTCAGCAAACCCTGAAGATACGGTTAAAAAGCTTTCAGGCGGACAAATTGCATTTAAAACTGAATCTGCTGCACCAGTTATTCATATGAGCGTTGGAAAACTTTCATTTGATGATAAAAAACTTTCTGAAAACATTTCAACAGCACTAACAGCAGTAGGAAATGCAAAAATTGAAAAAGTAGTCCTAAAATCAACCATGTCTCCCGCAATAAGACTTAAATTCGCAAGTAAATAATACTATGCGCGTACCAGAACGCCTCACTAAAAACCCAAGGGCATTGACATTCAGAGTTTCCTTTAAAAAATCCTATTGGGACGCAGTCAGAAAAACTGAGCAAGCAATACATAACCCGGAGCTACCTGATAATAGTTCTTGTTCCACACTCGTTATGAATCCTATAACATTTCAAAACTTTCCAATTCATTGCTCTGAAACTTCAATAGGAGATCTGCATCCGGAATTAGAAACATTTCGGGAACAAATTCGACTAAACCAACAGTTTAGGTTTGCCGCAGAAAGAATGCTAACTGGAATGCCGCTTGCGCCAGGATTACAAGCGGTTTTACAAAAAAATCGAGAGGATTTTTCTGAATTTTTAAAAGGTTTTTTTCGAGCTGCTTAACTATTTACTTGACTCCGTTAAAATTACTCATTGCTTACGCAGGGTTGACAAATATTCTATTAATCTGTACGCTAGTAGATATGGATAAAACTGCCGAATCAACAACTACATCACCTGAAACATATACTCCCCCTACAAATCCAACCGCACCTGCCGCCCCAGCAACGCCAATAGCTTCAAACCCACTCGCTCATGCAGACATGCAAAGCACTCCTGGTGAAACACCACCAACTACTCCCCCACCACATGAACCCACTTCATCACCTCAGGGTAGCTTTTCTGAAGAACCATCACATCATTCATCTAAAAAACTTCTCATTTTTTTAATTATTGCAGTTATCGTTCTTATTATTTCTGGCATTATGTTTTTTATGATGCAAGGTGGATTCACAAATAGCACAACTGTACCGACTCCAACCCCTCAACAAATAGCTCTTCCCACACCAACCACAGAAATTACACCTACTCGTGGAACAACAGATACTGATCTAGAGATGGACTCACAGGATATAGAAGCTCAATTAAATTCAGTTGATAGCACCTCAACTGGAGTTGATGAAAGCCTGAATGATCAAGCACCTAATTTACAATGAAATTTTTAGGATCTATTTTTATAATTGTACTTTTCTTTATGTTTGCACTACCCGTGATGGCTCAGACCCCAACTGTTTCACTTTTGCAAAGAAATGCACGAGCATATGAAACTCCAAAAAGCGCTGAAAACGCAACCCTTGGCACACTTCAACAACGAATACTTACAGAGATTGACAGAAGAATTACTGTTCTCACAAATTCCCTCTCAAAGCTTGCGGAAATAGATTTTCTTTCTAGTACAGAAAAAAATACCATTTCTCAGAAAATTCAAAACGAAATAAATACCCTAACTCAATTAAAAACTGAAATTCAAGCTGAAACAGAGATGACAATACTAAAAGAAAAAGCAAAATTACTCTTAGCGTCTCATAGAACATTCGCATTTTTCTTTCCCCAAATTAGAATTTTAACCGCTGCAGATATGCTTAACAATACAGCAAGCATGCTTTTTGATTATGCGGAAAAACTAGAAGCAAGAATTGCGCAGGCAAAAGCTTCCGGAAATAACACAAGCGCTCTTGAAACAAATTTGGCAACCATGAAATCACAAATTACAAGCGCCCAAACTCTCACCACATCTATCATGTCCTCAGTTACCAGCGCTTCAGCAGATGCTGCAACAAATAGAATTGCGCTTCAAAATGCAGGCGCAAATATAAAAAAGGCAAAAAACCAATTGAGGCTCGCGTTTCAAACAGGAAGCAAAATAAAAGCAGCGCTCCTTCAGATGACAAGTGAAAATGACGAATCTACCAGCTCTTCTTCCGCCAGTAGCCAGTAGCCAGATTATATCTTCTTGACAAAAACCGTGAAACATGTGTACCATAAATACGTGAAAAGAATTTCTGCTCTTACGCTTAGCCTACTTGCAATTGTTCTTCTGTCTGGAAGTGCTCTTGCTACATCCCATAGAGAAGCAGTTCTTGGATCATCCACAGACCTTTCTCAAATCAACTTCCCTCCAGTAACAGCTGGTCCAGGACTTATTCTTCCAGACTCTCCGTTTTACTTTTTAGATGAATTTAAGCAGGGTGTAAAACTAACACTTTCCATGGGTCCAAGAACTCGTTCAATTACCCATCTAGACATAGCAGGCGAAAGACTCGCTGAGCTTCGAGTAATGATTCAGAGAGGAAATATGCAGGGTATTTCTATTGCGCTTATGGGAATTTCTTCAGAAACACAAAAAGCAGTTGATGATATGGCTGACGCAAATGCACAGGGAAAAGACGTTGAAAAGCTAGCAAAAGATATCACCGCACACATTAAAATAACCCGAGAAATATTAAAAAATGTATCTGATCAAGCAGATAAGGATCTTTCCCTTAGTCTAGAAGCAAGCAGAGAAAATTTAAGAAACGCAAAAATATTTGCAGAAAATTATCTTCCACAGCCTGATCTAGAAAATGAGATTGCAGATAATATACTTGAGCGTTTAGATCAAAACGTGCTCGGTGCAAAAACTACCACATCCCACATACAAATTGCGGCTGATGAGTATCAAAAAATGGCATCAGACGCTGCCCAAAGAACATTGCAGATTAGACAAAAAGGACTCGATGATGCAACCGCATCAAACGATAAGGAAAAAATAAATGAAGCAAAAGAAGAATTAGATCTGGAAGTAAAAAAAGGTGAAAAAACTGCAGCTTTATTGCAAGAACTTTTTGAACAAGCAGAAACTGCACTACAAAAAGGGGCTGAAGCATCTCAAAATTATGAAAAAGCACGACAACAATTGAAAAATATGAAGCTTGAGGGCAACTAGCTCTTTATCTCAAATTCCTGCTCAACACGAGGTTTCGCAAATAACTTAAAAGCAGACCCACCTCTTACAAAAATTTCCAAAAACCTGTCGTCATACCCTGATGAACCTGGAGCAAACGCTGTTTCTCCTTCATGAATATTAAAAACCCCATCTGAAAAAGTCACCTGACGGCGCTCACCATTTAAATACACTAAAAGTTTTTCTCCTGGCTTATATGTTGCCATTTGAGACAATCTGACAGTTGTTTTAATATTTCCATACCCGTCAATTGACGCAATTCTATTTTCTGGAATATCCCGAATAGATGAAATGTCTCCGTCTTCACCTTTAAATATGTCATTTTTTGCAATCATTTGAGAAACTGCTTGTGGGTAATTATCCCGAGATCTAAACTGCGATCCTTCGTTTGAAACATTCACAAACCTAAATTCCTCAATTTGATCTTTTACAAATGAGAAACAGTATCCTGAGTTGACCGCAATTATTTCAAATCCATTTTTAAGCTTTGCGTACATAAGCTTTTCACCTCGGTTATTTTCCATAGCCTTTTTATCATCTTTTCTAGGTGCTGTATTTGAGTAAATATAGGTATCTGTAATATTTTCGGCAAGAGCAATTTGAGAAATCCAAAACCCGGTGTTTATGGTGGAAAAAGGAGGCGTTGAAATGGGAAGTATGGTTAATTCTGGAACCATTGAAAGAAGGCGCACTGAAACTTCAGCAAACGCTGGATCACCGGTCCCATAATCTGAAATTATGACAAGCTTATTCATGTTAAAAACGAAAAAGCGCAAAGTATCTCAACTCTGCGCACGTCACAAATAAGTATACCAATTGTTAAGCGCAAGAACAAGCCACAATTTGAGCTATTGCCAAATTTGTTTTATAATAAACCGCTCATGACACGTGAAGCCTTAGCGCCCAAACCAGAAGAAAGTAATATCCTTGAACAAGCAAAATCTTGGCCATCTCATGTATATCTCATACAACCAAGCGGATTCTGTGCGGGAATTGTAAGAACAGAACGAGGATTAGATATGATGGATAAACTATATCCAGAAAAAGCAAGATGGCTCGTTGGAACACCAGCACACAATGAAACTGTCATAAATAAATACAAAACTAGAGGCTGGAACATGGTTAATAATGTAGCTGATATTCCAAACGGCGAAATCACCGCATTTGGTCCACATGGAAGCACAGCATACGATAGACAAATTGCTCATGAAAAAGGACTGACATTGCTTGATACAGAATGCCCACTCGTAACAGATGTGAGAACTGGTGTAGAGACCGCGCTCAGAGAAGGAAAAACTGTTATTTTATGGGGCAAGAAAGGACATGCAGAAACCCGAGCTCATTTAGGAGTTGATACTAATGAATTTGATGAAGAAGCAAGAAGCAAGCTTCTTTTAGGTCAAACTGCAGATGAAATTCTTTCAGATGAGTTTTTGGCACAAATTGATGATCCTGAACAGGTGGCATTCTACGCACAAACTACACATAACGCAGATGAAGCTCTTAAAATTCGATCAGAACTTGCTAGAAGATTTCCAAGCTTAACCTCACTTAAAACTGAAGGCATCTGTTATGCAACCCGCGATAGACAGTCTGGGGTAAACGAAATGAATAGAATAGCATCAGAACGGAATCAGAAAATTGTGTGGATTGTGGTTGGTGACCCTACATCTTCTAATACAAAGGAGCTGCATAGATTAACCGTGGGAAATGACGGACAACTTGGTGTATTTGCCTTAGATGCAAATCATTTACTAAACCAAAGAAATAGATTTCTTGGGTATGATGCGATTGCAGTAACTGCTGGGGCTTCAGCACCTGAAGCAGACATCGTAGGAATTCTTAAATGGTGTGAAACAAATGGAAGCACTCTTGAAACTTTACAGCTAGGACGAGATGAGAGTAGCATTAATTTTAAACTTCCTCCGATTCAACAACTAAAAACTTCTTAAACACCTCTTCTGTAATGAGCTCTATTCTTTTTAATTTTCTCCTCAGCTGCTCCAGCAAAGTGCTCACGTATAAACTCCATAGTTTCTTTTGGATCCTGCGTATTTACATAAATTCCCGTCATCATCTCAAACCCGCCAGGAAGTTTATCTCTGGGAATAATTCTTATGTACCAATCTTTATACGGATAGATGTAAAAATTGTGCGCAAAACGTCCTCCATGCCGCAAGATCATTATTTTTAACAGTCTTTGCCAAACATATGCTAAGCTTTCTATTTCTTTATAGCTTATATCTGCAAATGTTTTACCTCGCTCAAGAGGCACAATCCAGCTCTCATCAGGATGCTGAGCATATGGCGGACAGGTAATAAGAAACTCCCCTACTTTAAAATGCTCCTGTCTATAATCCAAATCCCGCTCAAGCTTTGGAATCTCAAGATCAATATTATCAGGAATTACTGCAATTTGTGCGTGCGGATGACCAATTGATTCCCCTGCGTCACGACCTGCATTTCCAAAAATGCATACACTTCCCTTTTTTTCATATGCTAAAAAACGGTTCACATATGCTTCAATCCCGAGCCTAAACTGTTCAAGTGGAACTTCTGAAATATTTTTTATATGCCCTGGTGTTAAAACCACCACGTCATGAATTGGCGCAAATGGGTATTTATTTTCAATTACTCTAACTTTCCAATTTTGGTCATGATCTTCCCCTCCCCCGCCTGCAACGCTTTGCGTAGCATTGCGGGCAGGTATTCTATACACCTCAATATCATCATGTCCGTTTCCTGGGCAAAATACGCATTTTCTTCCATGCAAATCAGGACGCCTGGACCGCTTTGGTGCAGAAATCACCCAGTTATTAAAATTAGGAATTTTTACGAGCTTAAAATCGGGCATTAGAAATAGTATACAGTATGCGGTATTTAGTATCGAGGATTTATGCAGCGTTATTTGATCTCTTCCAAACTTGCTCAATTCCAGCTTCAACAACTTCATCAATCTCTATACCCCTATCCTCAACGGCTCCAACAAGCGTTACGATTTCATCACTCATTCCAGCTTCTCTTAAAACAGCTGGGTCTTTTGCGTTTCTTTCTAATTTATCATCATCTATACTTCCGTCTCCTTTAACATAATCTGGCAATGTATGCTTTAAAAGCCATTTTTCTAAAAAACTAATTGGCACTTTTACTTCATTTTCCACCCCTTGTTCAGCATGTACTTCAGCTTTTACTGGTTCTTCATGTACTTCAGGCTGAGTCTGAACAGAAACTACCTCAGGCTGAACAGTTACCCCAGGATCCTCTTCCACTTTTACCGCATCCATTGGAATTCCTGGATCTTCTTTCTTTTGTAAAGAAATCTCTGAGGGATTTGTTGGACTTGTGATGTCTGGTTCAAGCGGAGCAGGAACTGTTGGATCAGTTACGCCATCAGGCGCCCCTTCAAATGCATTTTTCACGGGTTCTGGAATGGGAGAGGGCCTTACTGGCTCTGAGCCAACTGAAACGGGTTTTACCTCAATACCAAAAGTGTTTCCGACTTTACCCAAAATTGATCCAAATCCCCTTCCTCTACCCTGAACAGGTTCTTGTACTTTTGATTGTGGTTCTCCAACAGGAGGCTTTGCCTCTGAAACAGGTTGCATACATATACCATATCTTACTTTTTATACGTGTGTCAAGAAGATTTTCCTAAAAGATTGCTATTTCCATTTCTCCATGATATACTCACAATTGAGAGTGCACAGGCGTAAGGTGACCGTAGTTTATCTTCGAGCTTTTTCCTTCCCCGAGCAATTTTTCAATTTTCATGTATCTTAAGACAATTAATCAAGAATATAAAGGTAACCCTTCGCGCATCAGCGTTCAGGGTCAATGCCTTTTATGTATCTCATCAAGCAAGACGCAAAAGTCTTTGAAAGGTGGTGAATATATTTTATGACAAAGTTATACGTAGGAAACCTTCCTTACAACACAACTAATCAACTACTTCAGGATCATTTTGCACAGTTTGGAACAGTATTATCCGCTGATATTATCATGGATAAGTACTCTGGACGTTCAAAAGGTTTTGGATTTGTTGAAATGGAAGACGACGCAGCTGCTCAAGAAGCAATTAGCAAAGCTAATGGTGCTGACATGGGTGGAAGAAACATCGTTGTTTCTGTTGCACGTCCAAAGGAAGATAGACCAAGAGGTGATTTTGGTGGAGGACATGGTGGTGGAGACCGAAGAGGTGGAGACCGTGGAGGATACCGAAACGACCGATAAGCTTTTCTGCGAGCGAGAGCTCTAAAAGAAAAGCTTGCGGTGCTCATCCCGCTAAGCGGGACTGCGCGCCTAAAGTCTATGTCTCGAATTTAAATTCGAAACTAAACCAAAAAACCCCTTTCGCAAGATCGGGGTTTTTTGTTGGGTTAACGAAAAACTATCTGTTGATAGGAGGGCCCATGAACTGAAGGGATTGATGAAACAGCCAAAAACGTATTCTGTTCTACCCCTTTTTTCTTAAGCCTATATGTTAAAAATTCATGCTCCACATCTGTAAAAATTAAATTTCGCGGCTTTGAAAGTGAAGTTTTATCACTAAATAGTCTGACAACTTCATGCACATCATTTACCGGTGACAACTGAACATCCTGAGCTGTAACTGCAGCAAGCATACCATTTGCACTTCTGCCTGTAGAAATTGTCATCCATACAGCAATACCATTATTTTGAATATTTGCAATAAGCTCCCCAATCAATCCCTTTCTTACATGTTCTGTTCCATTTTTTGAAGCAACCATCCCAAGCCTATCACCATTCAAATTTCCCGCTGCAAGAAGCCTGTCATTTTCAGAAATTGTAGCAATCGCAGAAGTAGTAGAAAGCGTTAATTCCTCAAATTTCTTTCCCCCAATAAAAAGCCCAAGAGACTCATATGTTTGTTCATATAAATTGGCTATCTGTTCAAGTTCTTCTGGTGAAATCTCATGCATGCTTCTTAATCGAAATTGAGATGTTGAAGCTGAACCTCTTTCAATACCTACAGAAGAGAATGGAAATTTCTCAGAACCTACCATAGAATTTTAAAATTGTAACAGAAAAAAAATGAATATTACTATATTTTTCCCTGAGCACGCATGCGGCGTTCTTCAGCTTCGTCGAGGATCTTTTTACGAATACGAATATTCTGAGGCGTGACTTCTACCAATTCTGAATCATCTATATACTCAAGTGCATCTTCCAGGGTCATGGTTTTTGGCGTATCAGCGTGCGCAGAAACTCCTTCTCCTTTTGATCTCATATTACTCTGTTGTTTTATTTTACAAACATTTATCCGCATATCTTCAGGTCTACTATTTTGACCAATAACCTGCCCTTTATAAACAGGTGTTGCAGCGCCAATAAAAAGCGTGCCTCTATCCTGTGCGTTTACGAGTCCGTAATGAGTGGTTGGACCTGATTCAAATGCTACCAGTGAACCGCGATCGCGGGGAATTGTATCTCCTTTATCTTCTTGATAGTCTAAAAATATCGTGTTTATGATTCCAAGTCCTCTTGTGTCTGTTAAAAATTCAGACCTATATCCAAAAAGGTCCTTTGTAGCCATAATAAATTCGTACATGACAATCCCGTTATCTATATTCATTTCAACCATTTGACCGTGCCTAATGCCCATTTTCTGCATAACAGAACCAGATAATTCCTCTGGCACTTCAATAAATACTTGTTCATATGGCGTCATATTTTTACCATCAATTGTTTTATTTATAACCTGGGGCCTACTAACCTGGAATTCATAACCTTCACGTCTCATACGCTCAATAAATATTGCAAGGTGAAGCTCTCCCCTTCCTGAAACTATCCATCCTCCTGCGGGATTATTTTCCACCCGCAAAGCCATGTCTGTTTCCAATTCTTTATAAAGCCGTTCCTCAATTTGCCTGGATGTTTTAAATTCTCCTTCTTTTCCAGCAAAAGGACTTCCATTCACTGAAAATGTCATGCGCACCGTAGGCTCTTCAATTTTAAGAACCGGAAGCGCAATGGGATTTAAGGGATCTGCAATAGTTTCCCCTATATTTACGTCTAAAATACCCGTTATGGCTACTATATCCCCGGCACGCGCTTCTGAACTATCAATTTTTCCAAGACCCTCAAATGTCATAAGAGAGGTAATACGAAGTTTTTTAGAAACACCATCGCGATTTATATGCATAATTTCCTGACCTGCAGTGAGTGTTCCATTTAAAATTCTTCCAATTGCAATTCTTCCTTTGTGGGTATCTGCACCAATGGTTGTAACAAGCATTTGAAGCGGTTTTTCTACATCCACTTTAGGCTCAGGAATGTGTTTTAAGATTGCATCAAAAACAGGAGTTATATCTTTCATATCTGCCAGTACTGGCTCAAGCCCTGCAAGTCCGTTTTTTGCAGACGCATAAACTATGGGAAATTCAGCCGTGTGATCATCTGCTCCAAGCTCCATAAAAAGATCAAAGGTTTTATTTATAACGTGGTTAATTCTGGCGTCAGGCTTATCAATCTTATTGATCACAACAATGATACGATGTTTCATTTTGAGAGCCTGTTTGAGTACAAACCGTGTCTGAGGCATAGGGCCTTCTTTGGCATCAATTAAAAGGAGGCACCCGTCAGCCATGGTTAAAACCCGCTCTACTTCGCCGCCAAAATCAGCGTGCCCAGGAGTATCTATAATATTTATCTTTAGATCCTGCCCATTTTCATCTTTCCAGGCAACAGATGCGTTTTTACTAAAAATTGTAATTCCGCGCTCTTTTTCAAGCTCGTTACTGTCCATGATAAGGTGTGATTCATCTGTGAATTCTTTCCCAAGCTGTGTTTTAGCCTGCCTTAACAGACAATCAACAAGTGTTGTTTTTCCGTGGTCAACGTGAGCGATGATAGCAACATTTCGAATGTTCATATTGTTATTTAAAAAGAAAATCCCCCGAGCTTATGGGGGTTTATAGTATTAGAACAGTTTTTAAGCTAAATTCCTAACAACCTCCAAACTAGAACCCAGAACCTGTTTTATTGTATGATTAAGCTATGCTGGATTTTATACGCCCTAAAATTATTCCATTTCTTATTGGTGTTTTATTTGTAAACGTAGCGTTTCTAGATTATCATTTGCTTTTTAGGCTCAATAAACCGGTTGTTCAAAACATAAATCTCTCAAATCTTTCAAATCAAGGCACAACAGCAAATCCAGATGGAGAAAATAACCAAAGTCTTCAGACAGAACCTGGTCAAACAATAACCGCAAACAATACGTGCGCACCTTCCTGCTTAGATGCTATAAAGGCAGCCACCGAATCACTTAAACTTAATCCAACCGTAATCATAACCCAAACACCTGCTCAATCAGGTTCAACCACGCAGTCAAGTGGCCCACAAGAGTACTTTATTCCTTTTGGTGCGGCAAGTGGAGCTAGTCAAGGAACATACACCACGCTTCCTGCACTTTCTGCGTACGTAAATACCAGCAATTACACAAATATTTCAACGGTTACATTTGAGGTGTCTGCAAATATCCCTAATGGAAATCAAACCATATATGTACAGCTTTATAACGCTACTGATGGCTACGCTATCCCAAATTCTCAAGTCACCATGTCTGGTGGAACACCACAGCTTCTGATTAGCCCAAATATCACATTGCCTACCGGCAACAAACTGTATCAAGTACAAATAAATACGCAACTCAACGCAAGCATAAACATAGACCAGGCTAGGCTTCACATCACCACAAACTAACCCTTTCCCAGCCTTGGCAAGGTTACACCTTGCCAAGAAAATCATCTTTAGGCGCGCAGTCCCGCCTTGGCGGGACGAGCACCGCAAGATCCTGAAAGGAGGCTTTAGAAGCGAATACAACGAGCTTCGCAAGACTACGAAGTAGTCTTATAGTTTTTGCTTTTCCCCCTTATTTTTGCTATAATTACGCCTTCGTAGACTGTGGTCTAGGCTGCTCAACGTTATGCACATTGAGACTGAGGCCTGGCTTCAATCTGCAGAACTTTGACAACTGGGCAACACTTGTCCGCTCTTCTGAAGCTTGCTTCAGTCTGCGCGGATAAGATATCTACGGAAAAATAAAAAGGAAGGAATCGTCGTGGACAGAATACTTGAAGGTAGTCGACCAGGCGCACGACCGTGCGC
>CAZQSX010000018.1:18168-21711 GCA_964596415.1 uncultured Gammaproteobacteria bacterium | reverse complement strand
AACGCATTTCACCGCTACACTAACTGTTCCAGTACCCCGAACAATCCTCAATCCTAATAGTATTTTCACCAGATCCAAGGTTAAGCCTTGGTTTTTAAATGAAAACTTAAAAGGACGCCTACACACTCTTTACGCCCAGTAAATCCGGATAACGCTTGACCCCTACGTATTACCGAGACTTCTGGCACGTAGTTAGTAGGGTCTTATTCTATAGTCTGTGAAGGGACTATCAAAAGGAGTTTACAACCCTAAAGCCTTCATCCTCCACGCGGCGTCGCTGCGTCAGACTTTCGTCCATTGCGCAATATTCCTGGTTGCTGCCACCCGTAGGTGTGGAGCCCGTGTCTCAGTGCCCCTGTGTCTGTTCAACCTCTCAGTCCAGATACCCGTCGTAGCCTTGGTAAGCCTTTACCTCACCAACAAGCTGATAGGACGCATGCTCCTCCTCAAGCGGACAGTTAAGTCCTTTAATCTTACGATACTATGGAACATTAGCCCACCTTTCGGCAAGTTATTCTCCACTCGAGGGTAGATTCATACGTGTTACTCACCCGTCTGCCACTGACTAGTATTGCTACTAATCCGTTCGACTTGCATACCTAAAGCACGCCGCCAGCGTTCATCCTGAACCAGGATCAAATTCTCAAAAAAATCTCTTACGAGATTCTATGACCGTTGTTTTAAAGACAACGGACAAATCTTTTGTAGTTTTTTCCCGGTTTCCTCAAAGAATTTACCTAAATGTACAAGTTCACCCTCACGAATGAACTCATACGCAAAATCTTCTTGAAAAGCGGTACTCTGTCTTGGTGTAACACCAAGACTCCTTCTTCCCGAGGGAAAAAGGATTATTTAAATCGAAAATTCCTTTAGAACCAGAGGTTCGCCAGGAAAATTTACGAAGTAAATTTCCTACCACTTTCCAAGCATCTTTTCACTTGTTAAAGAGCAATTTTCAAAAAAACAAATCTATGAAAACTTACGTTCTTGAAAAAATCCGAGCCGAAGAAGGACCACTAAAAATAGTGGTATCGAGAAGTTAAATTGTAAATCTACTGAATTACGTTCAAACTCATGATAAACCTAGCCTCAAAACTCGTATAGCTATTATAGTACTCAGAAGATATGAATGTCAAGCACGGTAATTTAATATATCCGAGAAATTTTAGCAAGAAATTCTTGAACGCCTGGGGCTTTTTTTATAAGGGATTTAAATATAATAAGTCTTGGTAGAAACCGCTTTCTTAATCTTTGAATAAGTTTCGGATTTAAGGCATAATACGTGATAAGCTTCTTATAGACAATTTCCAAATCAGCAGATTGACCCTCAGCTGAAAAATTTTGAGCTATATAGCCTCTTGCATTTGCCGAAAATTCATTTCTCAATGTATCATCTCTAAGAAGTTGAAGCGCATATTCTGCAAATTCATCAGGAGAATTTTCTGAAATAAAACCAGTCTTCTTGTGATCAACCATCTCACATACCGCTTCATCTGAAAGCGCCACTACGGGTATACCAGCTGCTAATGCTTCCGCCACTACAAGACCTTGTGTCTCAGATAAGCTTGCAAACATAAAAATATCAGCAGATGCATACACATCAGGCATATGATCTTGTGAAATAAATCCAGAAAATATAATACTTTCAAAAATCCCATGTTTTTTTGCTTGAATTATTAAATTATTTTTTTCAGGTCCATCCCCCACAATGAAAAAGGCAGTATTTTTTTCCTTTTTTAGAATTTTTTGAAACACATCAATCAAAAACTCTACATTTTTTTCTTTTCCAAGTCTTCCAGCATAAAGAAGAATCTTTTTATCTGTTGAAATCCCAAATTTTTTCCTTAAATACGTACTATCTCCTTTTGAGAATCTCTTTACATCAACACCCCCTGGAATTATTAAAATTGGCTTACTCACCCCATAACTTAAAAGCTCATCTTCTACTTTTGAGGAAGGAACAATTACAACATCTGACATATTACAAAACAGTTTTGACATTCTCTTAATCATGCCCGGAGTAATAATCTTCCCCTTTAGAATATAATGTGCATACTGCACGAATAAAGTGTGATACGTAAGAATAAGCGGCACGCTACGAATAACTGCAACCTGATATCCCAACAGGTTTATCGAACCTCCTCCATGACAATGAATAACGTCAAATTTTTTATTCGTGAGCTTAAGAAAATGAGAAATAGAATTTGGATGGCCAAGTCTTTGATCTGGTACTCTCATGTACCTAACTGAATCAAGCCGTATAACATCTGAGTCTTCATCTTTATATCCTTTCACTTTTGGAGCAAATATGTATACTTTATGACCCCTCTTACGAAGATTTTTTGCGGTTGTTTCTACGTTTTCCGTAACACCGTTAACCTGTGGCTTATAGGTATCAGTGAAAAATCCAATGACTATTTTTTTATCTTCCTTCAAAGTATTCATATACACCCTTTGACACTAACGCTTCTCGTTCTGCTGCCCCAGCTGGACTCGTAGTCTCCGACATAAGAACAAGTATATAGTCTCCCTTTTTAGAATATACAATTCCTGCATCATGCTTCACAAATCCTAATTCACCCGTTTTATGAGCTACTTCAACTCCAGCTGGCAGATATTTTGGAATTCTATCATTTATACTTTGTCGTTTCAAAAGGGTAAGCATTTGCGTGGTTGATTCAGGTGATGCAAGCTCTCCCGTGTACAACTTTTCATAAAACTTAAGTATATCTCTTGCTGTTGTCTTTGGAGGACTTTTTGTGCTTGAGTCATTAAATCCGTATTGTTGAAGAAATTGAGTAACCTTAGGTAGACCTATTTCAAGCGTTAGCGAAAGCGCAGCATAATTATGAGAAATGGTAATCATTTGCGAAAGTGCATTTTTTACACTCATGTTAAATGTTCCCTCAGTAAGTTCTGCTGATTCTGTTGCAATATCAAACCGATTATTTATCTCTTCTATATCATAGGTGATATTTTTTTCAGGATTAATAGTTCCCTTCTCAATTTCATGAAATACAGCTACCATAGTCCACAACTTATATAATGATGCACTGTCATATTTTTTATCAGCATTTGAAAAATATGTTTCACCGGTTTTCAGGTTTTTAATTGCTATGGAGTAAGTGCCCTGAGATCCTTCAAGAGATTTACCTACAACAGTACGCAATTCTGATGGATTCATCATTCCTTGAATTGTACCCAACGATTCAGATATAGGATCTGTTATGGGGGACACTATCCCTACATTTCCTTTTTTTGCAAAAAACGTTCTGTGAATAAATGAAGTAGTATAAAAACCAATAAGAAAAATTACAATACTAAAAACTATATACCGAAGAATTTTTATGAAATTATACTTCTTCTTCGGAACATACTGGTTAGAACTATAAACATACTCATATCGCATATTAGCGTAAACCACCGGTTACTTTTACCCTACTTAATGTCTGGGGATCGTCAAGAAGCTTTGCACAACCACGCACCACAGTGGTCAGTGGATCTTCAATAAGAATTACTGGAATTTTTGTTTTTTCAATAATC
>CAZQSX010000018.1:0-18158 GCA_964596415.1 uncultured Gammaproteobacteria bacterium | reverse complement strand
TAACATAATTCCATGCTCTAAAATGTCAGAGGTTAACTCAGGCGGTGTTTCTTCAATTACCTCTATTACCTCATCAACAATTTGTGAAACAACCGGACTAATCGCCTCGCGAACTTCACTTTCCGTAATTCTTAAAGACCGAGGAAGTCCTGTCTCAATATCTCTACCACGAATAAGAGCCACTTTTTCACCTCTTCTTCCTTCCTCTACATCTATATCTTCCGTTTCTTTTTCAAGACGCGCGCTTCTTGATTTCAATTTTGTCGTTTTCCGGTAAGCACTCCCTATTCCAAGCTTTACTTCCTCTGCTGTTTTTTCACCAATTACAAGTCCGTGTCTAAGTCTTACATAATGAATGATTGCTTGATCCATATCATTTCCTGCAATCTTAAGTGATCTATTTACTACTATTCCCCCAAGGGAGATAACTGCTATTTCTGTAGTTCCACCTCCAATATCTACAATTAAAACGCCCGTTGGCTCAAAAACAGAAATACCTGCGCCAATTGCTGAAGCCATTGGCTCTTCTATAAGATAACATTCGCGGGCGCCTGCCGTAAGAGCCGCTTCCCAAACCGCACGTCTTTCAACCTCTGTTACACCGCTTGGAATTCCTACAACTACTCTTGGTCTTGCTAGATATGGCAGTTTTGTCTTCATAGTGTGAACTTGCTGGATATAATGCTGCAACATTCCCGCAGCTGCATCAAAATCAGAAATAACTCCATGTTCTAAAGGTTTTATTGCATCTATGGTTGCCGGAGTTTTTCCAAGCATTTTTTTGGCTTCAGTACCAATTGCGATAATTTTTTTAGTTTTATTATGTCTTGCAACAATTGACGGCTCACGGATTGCAATTCCTTTTCCGCGCACAAAAACAAGCGTATTTGCGGTTCCAAGATCTATTCCTAAATCATGAGAAAAAAATGAAAAAATACTGTCAAGCATAGTAAAAAAAACTCGATTTTGCTTCGAGGTATACAAATTAGTATACCCTCAGAACAAGCCAAGAGCAAGAAGAAAAAGTAAAAAAACTATTTTTCTCAGGAGTTTTTTGAAGAACTTAATGGATCCGGATGAATTCCTATTTCAGAGCCAAGCTGAGCGCGCCTTTCATCTGTTAACCGAGCAGCTTCTCTTGCTAAAGCATAAGCAGGTTTCGCCCGAACTTTTTTTAGAAAAGGAATCACATCAGAAGGAAGTTCTTTTTTCATGCAATATTGTTTGAACCTACCGCCTATGGTACACTTATTTTTATTATGAATCTAGTAGAAAAAATTGACCGCGCACTCAAGTGGTCATTCTACGCACTTTTTTTCTTAACCCCTCTCATTCTTTATCCAAAAACATTTGAGCTTTTTGAATTTAATAAAATGTGGTTTGTATATACAGTATCACTTCTTATTTTATTTTTATGGGTTTCGAAAATGATTATTTCAGAAAAATTTCTATGCAAAAGAACTCCATTTGATATTCCTCTCATGCTCTTTTTGGCCTCACAAACCATTTCAACTGCATTTTCAATAGATCCACACGTCTCATTCTGGGGATATTATTCCAGGTTTAATGGGGGACTTTTATCTATTATTACCTACATTTTTCTCTATTATGCCTTTGTTTCAAATTTTATAACTGCCAAGAAAGATTCTGGGTTTTTTGAAAATATTAGTTATAAAATGCTTATTGCTTCACTTTTTTCAGGAACAGCTGTTGCACTGTGGGGATTTACGTCACACTTTGGATATGACTTAACGTGTCTTATGTTCCGAGGGGAACTAAATGTTGCATGCTGGACTGATGCTTTCCAGCCAACAGTTAGGCTTTTTTCAACACTCGGACAACCCAACTGGTTGGCTTCCTATTTCTCGATCCTTATCCCAATCGCCCTATCAATTGGCATACTCAAACTCGCATCATATCTTGAAAAAAATAACCCTTCAAGCATAAAAAATACATTTACAAGTAAAAAATTTCTCGTTCCTATTTCCTATTTCCTATTTTCTACCCTCTTATTTATCGAAGTCTTGTGGACTGCTTCTCAATCAGGATATTTGGGAATTATTTCTGGCCTAACTGTTTTCACCGGAGGATTTATTCTTTTTGTATATAAAAAATCACCGCTTAAAAAATTGGAATTTAAGATACTTGCAAGTGTGCTTGTCATATTTTTTAGCATTTCATTTTTCATGGGAAATCCATTGGCGAATAGATTTTCATTTTTATCAATCTATGGATTTATAAACACAACAAGCATTAATCAGGAAAATACTAAGGAAGTAAAAAGTGAAACTCTTGCTATTCCAGCTCTTGAAGGAGGAGGGTCAGATTCTGGAAAAATTAGAACAATTGTCTGGACGGGTGCACTTGAAATATTTAAACGGTATCCTATTTTTGGAAGTGGCGTTGAGACATTTGCTTATTCTTATTACAAAGTAAAACCGGTAGAACATAATCTTTTATCAGAATGGGATTATTTATATAACAAAGCACACAATGAATACCTTAACTATCTGTCAACAACTGGTCTAGTCGGTCTTGGAACATATCTACTTTTTATCTTTTGGTTTCTTTTTTATGCAATCAAAAAAACCCTAAAAGAACAAAACCTATCAATAAAAATTATTGAGCTCGGTCTTATTTCATCATTTACTACCATTCTTGTTTCTAACTTCTTTGGATTTTCTGTTGTCATGATTAATCTTTATATGTTTATAATACCTGCGCTTTTTCTTGGTATAAGAGGTTCTAAAACTGATGATGTATCAGAAAAAGAACTCACTCCAATTAAGTATATTTCCTTATTTATTTTAGGATGCGTCTGTTTGTATTTTGTTTTTTATCTTTTAAAATATTGGACAGCTGACCAAGAATATAACCTTGGATACAACCTACAAAAAGTTCAAGAATATGTTCAAGCAAATACCCATCTTACGGCAGCTGCAAAATTAGTTCCTGATGAGCCTATTTATAAAGATGAACTTGCATCAAATTTTGCAACACTCTCCTATCTTCTCTATTCACAAGATCAAGCAACGCAAGCAGCTATTTTTTCAGATCAGGCAATTACACTTTCCAATGAAGTAACTAAAAAATATCCACACAATTTAACATTTTATAAAACAAGAGTAAGATTATTTTTCACTCTTGCTCAGGCAGATCCAACCTATTTAACAGATGCTATTAAGGCAGTTGAGCAAGCAAAATTTTTAGCTCCCACTGATGCAAAAGTTTCTTATAATGCTGGACTTTTATACGGTCAAAAAGGAGATTTAGATAAAGCAATTTCAGAACTACATCACACACTGGAATTAAAACCAAACTATAGAGATCCAAGAGTCGCGCTTGCCTCTTTCTATAAAGAAAAAGCAGATAAAGAACTTGACATGAGTAAAAGGCAGGAATATTTACAAAACGCAAAAAAAGAGCTTGAATTCGTGTTAAAAAATATAGCGCCAAATGATCCTCAGGTGAAAGAGCTTTTAAATAGTATTAAGTAGTAAGTATTTTGTATTAGGTATGAGGATTATACTTAATACATACTACATAATACTTTGCTTATTTAAATATACCTTGTATAATTGCAAATTATGTATAAAATGGTAACAACTCCCAACCCAATTCTGGTGCAAAAAGCAAAACCCGTTAAGAAATTTGACAAAAAACTTGCTGAGATTATTCACGGCATGGAAGAGACGCTTAAAAAAACGTATGACCCAGTAGGGGTTGGACTTGCGGCTCCTCAGGTAGGACTTCCGCTTCAAATTTTCCAAATGAGACCAGAACCAACTGATCCAGTAATAACCTATATTAATCCAAAAATTGAAAAAACTTCAGGAGAGCTTGATGTGTTAACAAAAATGAATTCCGCAGCAGTTGAAAAACGGAAACCTAAAAAAGGAAAATTACTTGAGGGGTGCCTTTCAATTCCAACCATATGGGGATATGTAAAAAGAAATAAAGAAGTAACGCTTACCTGGCAAGATCCAGCTGGCGCACATCACAAAAAAACATTTAAAGGATTTAATGCTGTAATTGTTCAACATGAATATGATCACCTGCAAGGAATTCTTTTTACAAAACATGTCATTGAGCAAAAAAATCAGATGTACAGATCCTCAAAAGACGCAAATGGGGAAGATGTATTTGAAGAGATTAACCTTTCTTAATTCGATCCATTCTTACACCAAGCTCGTGAAGCATCGGTTCAAGTTGCCTTCTCCCCATTTCACTTTCTTCCTTGGTTGGCTCACGCCCTAAAATGGCGCCAAATGGAGACATCGGTAATATTTTTCCTCTTCCAGATTTTCTTTCAAACATACAATATTTATAGCTTATTTACAAAGATTAAACAACACGTTTTTTAAACTCTTCAATAACACGTGCCCTATCTTCAGTTTTTGTGTGTAGTAAAATCTCTGCCAATTCCAACTCTTCTTGTATTATAAATCGTATTCCTTTTAGTCTTGCTTCTCTTTCTTTTTGAGAAAGCTTTGTAAATGGTTTTGTTCCATAATACATTTCTGCTTCTTCTCCTATGTATTTTTTTAACAAATCATGCTCTTCTTTCGTCCCAGTATTCATAACAAGAAATCTTGTTACTGCAGCAATTTTTGCATAAGGTTTTAATCTCACCACATCACGTGCAAGATATTTCCTCACAAATGCTTTAAAGCCTTGAACGTCTTTTTCATCCTCAAAACTTGTAGGGGTACG
The DNA here is from genome assembly GCA_964596415.1 of uncultured Gammaproteobacteria bacterium. Lineage (GTDB taxonomy): Bacteria > Patescibacteriota > Microgenomatia > Levybacterales > GWA1-39-11 > JAGORM01. The sequence continues at coordinate 13,445 of CAZQSX010000018.1, read as the reverse complement.
CAGTAATCCATCCACATGAGAAGTAACTTGGGATAACACAAACCTTTCAAATTCCCGCTCTCTCATAAGCTTTGCACCTACGCTTGCATATTTATTCTCAGTGACTTTTCCCACCAATAATTCATGAATCAAATCCACCCATACGTGCGAAAGAATAAGCCTGGACCTTGCAGGATTTACCCTATTTAATACGTCTCTACTTCCCGCTTTTAGAATCTGTTCAGTTATTTTTTGTTTTTCCGCATTTACTGCACTTACAAAACCTAATTGGCTCAGTTGGTCTACTGCTTCTTTTGCAAAAGCATCCACCTCTAAACTTTTTAGTCCTGGTTTTTGAAAACTCTGAGAAAGTCTTTTTATGAGTTGAATTGCGTCTTTTGTTTTCAGCATTTCTTTTCCGGTTTTAGGATCGTAGGATTCTGAAACGCGACCTGCCATTCTAATACCATTTTCTAAATCAAGAGGCTTTGACCAACGTATAACCGGCTCTCCTTTTCTTTATCTTGAAGATCTTAAAAACAATTCGCCTGTATACGTATTCCATCTAACCCGATCATCTCCTGGGAAAAGATAGGAAACATCATCGCCCCAAACTTCATCATGACGCGTTACGTTTTCTGGACTAGCCTTAATATCTGGATCAAAAAGTCTTCCTTGCATGCCCCCAGCACGTCTTAATATATGTCTTTCAATTTTATTTCCTGGAATAACTTCAACTGGCTGTGTCATACTGCATATTATATGCTCAAAAAAAAGTTCTGCAAGTAAGATTCATCACACGTAATTTTGCGGTATAATATAAATATGAAAAAGGTTGTGTTTTTTGGTGCGGGGGATTTTGTAATTCCAGTAGTTGAAACTCTTAGAAATCAAGGATTAATTCTTGTGATAACAACTGAAACTACTGGAAAATTCATTGAATATCTTACGTCAAATAATATCGAGTTTGTATCAGGGCGCTTGCTGGATGAAGGCGTGATAAAAAAATTACAAGCATTGCATCCGAATGTTGGTATACTCGCATCTTATGGCGCTCTCATTCCTCAGGAAATAATTGACCTTTTTCCTTTAGGAATTTTAAATATTCACCCAAGTCTTCTTCCTAAATTTAAAGGTCCAGCACCAGTTCCATATACTATTACCGCAGGAGAAGCGGAAACCGGTGTAACTATTATTCAAATGGATGATAAACTGGATCATGGTCCAATAGTTGCTCAAGAAAGAATGCTTCTGCAAGGAAATGAAACCTCTCAAGAACTGTTAGAGCTGCTTTTTCTAAAGAGCGCTGAAATGGTACAAAAAATTGTCCAAGATATAAATTCTGGACTTAAAATTGAATCTAATCCTCAAGACCCAAATAATGAATCTTGGAGTGAAAAGCTTGAAAAAGAAGACGGTAAAATAGATTTAAACAACCCGCCAAAATCTGACGAATTGGACCGTAAAATACGGGCATTTTATCCCTGGCCTGGAGTATATCTTACTGCATCACTTTCTGGAAAAGAAAAAAAGTTGAAATTATTACCGCAAGGTCGTGTACAAGTAGAAGGTAAAAACCCAATGTCCTACTCCGACTTTATAAACGGCTACGGAATGGAAGCCGAAGAAATTTTAAATAAATTACAACTACCCTATGTCAATTAACCCTCTTGAAAACAATTTAGCAAGACAACTCATCTCAAGAGAAGGACCATTTACAAGGCGTGACAGAATAACAAAAGAATTCTTTGAAGGCTTACTTGCTGTGAAACCGATTGGCTCGATTTATTATCCTGGTGTAGGAATGGACTTTATTTTAGATGATATTTTTCCTCCATCCAGAAGATATTATCTTGATGACAAACCTACGAGACGAGATATTGTTCTTGGAAAATATGATAATACTCCCAATATATTAGACGGTACATTTGACGCAGTATTTTTACGAGATACTCACGCCCCCAGACGAGCCATTAGTGAAATACTAAGAACAGTAAAACAACAGGGAACAATAATTTTAAGTACTTGGCTTTGCGGCGAAGAATCAAGAGAAACAATGCCTTTGGCAGAAATATTAAACCTTAGAACACTTGAAATACTACCTACTCTTAGTAGTAACGACTTTAAAGTTTTACAGAAAAAATGACTGATAGAAATTACGCAGTAGATTTTATAAAAACGGTTGCAATTATTGCTGTTATCAGCATACATATTTCGACTGCATTTTTAGATAGATCAATTCCGTTTTCTGCTAATTTTAATTTCTTGCTTTTAATGAATCAATTTTCCCGGTTTGCTGTGCCACTTTTCTTTGCATCATCTGGATTTTTACTTGCACTAAAATATAACACTTCATTTTCTTTTAAACAGTTCTATATTTTTTCTTCTGAAAGAAAAAAAATACATAATTCCCAACCCTTGGAATCTAATGCATGGGAATTCTATAAAAAACGTTTGGTTCGAATTCTTCCCTCGTATCTTTTCTGGACCCTCATTTATTATTTAGTTATCTTTCCGCATTCTTTTTCATCTCTTTTTAGCTTTAAGTTCTTAAATACGTTTCTTGCAGGAAGTGCATCTTACCAACTTTACTTTGTCCCGGCAATTTTTGTACTATACTTATTTTTCCCATTTTTTATAAAATGGAAAAGTTTTTTTCTGTCTAGATATTTTCTTTTTTCATTCTTTATTATTTCAAGTATATATTTATATTTTGTTTATTTATCAGGATTTATTCCTCCACTTTTTCCGGCACTCAGAAACGCACTTTATAACACGCTTCCATTTTTACTGGGAATTTACACGGCAATAAACTTTAAGCAAGTTTTTTCTATTGCAAAAAAATATTCTGTGTTTATATTTCTTGGTTTGGGCACAACTGGTTTACTTATTTTTACAGAAAGCTACATGCTCTTTAAGGAGTTTTTATTTGATCGATTTTTACGAGAACAATGGCGCCCAAGTGTTCAAGTCTACGCTCTTTTTTGTGGGATAGCTTTTACATGGTTTTATGAAAAATTCCTATTAAATAAAAACCGAGAAATTTTGTTTCTTTCAAAATACTCGTTTGGAGTATTTTTTATTCATGTTGCAGTACTCGAGCTTTTTCTTGAAATAGTCGATATGAATAAATGGTTCGGATTATTGAGCTTTACACTGGTACTTCTAGGAACAATATCCCTTTCTTACACAGCAATCTGGGTGATTTCAAAAATCCCAAAAGTGGGAAAAATCGTGAGTGCTACTTAAAAAGATTATCACTTTGAAACGACCTCTTCTACTATTGGGTATAACTCCTTATACAACCGAAGCGCAAAATCTATCCCCTGAAAAACTGTATCTTGATCTTCATATGACTTAATATACTGATCCGCTCCTACTCTTGATGTTCTAACTCGCTGAATTTGTCTTCTCAATAACAACATTCCCGTAGAATCATTCTCCAATAATCTCCGGTTTTCATCTATGTCAAACTCCTTTAGTTGGACACCCACCATTGCATGCTCCACTCCTTGTGCCTTCTCCACTAATTCTGCTCCGCACGTACCATGGACTATAGGAGCTAAGGCTAAAGCAGCACCTTTTTCATAATCCATAAGTATTGCTGAAATCTGATTGTTTCCATACTCCGACATGCTTGTAGAAATTTCCCTTAAACCAGGAACGATGGTAGCTAAAACATATAAAGAAGTAAGAAGGGCGGATGAAGTATCCAAAGTGCCTAACTTATCTTTATAATAATCTTCAATGCTCAAGCGGGCAGATGCATCGGTGGATACTTTAAAAAAGTCTCCTTCCCACGAAGATAATACACCCCTTATCTTTTCTGCAACTGGCTTTCTAACTTTACCCATACGTTCACGGATTACAGATGTTGGATTATGGAATTCCTGAGGTGACATAAGATTATGCCTATGCAACAGCCGGGGTTACTTCCGCTGCTACTTCTTTTGCTACTAATTCCTCTTTCTTTTTCCTGTCAATAAATTTGTAAAGCTTTATGCAGTTGGTGCAAAGTTTTACAGATACTTTTTTACCATTTAAAATAAATGTCTTTTTCTGAAGATTTGGCTTAAACGTATGAGAAGTTCTACGCTTTGAGTGGGACACGCGATGCCCGATCATTATTCCTTTGTTACAATTCATACACTTCATTGCCATAGTTTAATTCTCCTTAATTCTATTGAAATATAATACTTACGAGGTAAGACTTAAGATATATATTCATTTTTATGAATAAATGTAAGTAGTTACACATTACATTATAAGATATTGCGCTTGTTATTACAAGACTTTTAACCTTATGTCTTAAGTCTTAAAGTCCTAAGTCTTACTTTAGTTCAACAGTAGCACCAGCTGCTGTTAATTTTTCTTTAGCTTCATCAGCTTGCTTCTTATTAACCTGCTCCAATACTACTTTTGGTGCTGCGTCAACCAAATCTTTTGCTTCTTTAAGTCCAAGCGTAGGTGCTAGCTCTCTCAGAGCTTTAATAACTCCAAGTTTATTTGCTCCAGCACTTGTAACTTCAACATTAAAGATTGTCTGCTCTTCTCCTGCTTCTTCTGCTGCTGCAGGTGCTCCGGCTGCTGCCACCGCAACGGGTGCTGCTGCTGTAACGCCGAATTTTTCTTCCAATGCTTTCACAAGTTCTGAAAGTTCAAGAACTGACATAGACTCTATTGCCTCCATCATTTCTTCTTTTGTAAGTTTTTTGTCTGCCATATTATTTATTCACACCCCCTTTCTGTAATTTAAAATTTGAAATTTAAAATTTTAAATCAATTTTTAAAAATTAATTAAAATTAAAAATTTAAAATTAATTAGCGCTCTTCTTTTTTTCTATCTCTTTTAATACGAGCGCCAATTTTGTAATATTTCCATTTAATACATATACCAATCCTGAGATTGGTGAATTTAAAGATCCAAGAAGCTTCGCGACAAGTACTTCTTTTGTTGGAAGTGTTGATAATTTTTTAATAGTGTCTTCATCAATCACGTTTCCTTCAAAAATTCCAAATGAAATCTTAGGGGCTCCATATTTTTTAATAAATGTTGCTAAAACCTTAGAGGTATTAATAGGGTCTACATAGGAAAAAAGAGTTGCCATCTGACCAGTAAGCTTATCTTTTACATCAATATTTTTTTCTTTCAATGCCAAATCCATGAGCGTATTTTTAATAACAGCCATTTCTGCATCAATAGCCGTTAACTCTCTTCTTGCTTCTTCTAATTGCTGATGGGTAAGACCTGAATACTGCACAAAAAACATACCGATTGATTTATCAACCTTCTGTTTTGCCTCTTCTAATAATTGTGTATTTCTTTGACTTGGCATAATGTTTAAAAACTAGACACGAGCGACGAGAAACGAGAAAAATCCAAAAAAAAAGCGCCCGTTTCCTTCGAGCGCCAACACTATTTCCGAAACTTACGTTTCTATGTTGTCCTCGGCAGGAATTATAAGTAATCCTCGACCTGCTGTCTTAGGATAAAAATCATTATAGCGTATTTACCGGTAAATATCAAGCGTAAAATTTACACGCAATTATACCACTAACAATGAAAAAATAAAGTCTTCAATAGGTACTTGCAATTGTTAAATCTAAATTTTACAATATGAAAAAGGCTGAAACGCCTTTTTTCTTTTTTTCATGAATTTATTACGAAGATTTATTATTGCTAGTATTCCAACACTCGCATTTGCGATGCTTCCAACCTTTGCTTTTGCTTCTGAGCAATCCGGAAGTCATGCTGCTGAAGGAGGACATGGCGCATTTGCCCTAACTTTTTTATGGATAGCTGTTATTCTTATTGCCGCAAAAGTTTCAGGGCTTGTTGAAAAATTTGGACTCCCTTCCGTTCTGGGAGAACTCATTATTGGTATCATCATCGGTAACCTTACTCTATTTGGAATAACTATTCTTTCGCCCATTAAAGTAGATCCAATTATTGCGTTTTTAGCAGAACTTGGAGTTGTAATACTTCTTTTCCAAATAGGACTTGAGTCAAATATCCATGAAATGCGCAAGGTTGGAGCACGAGCAGGAATGGTTGCGGTTCTTGGAGTTATTGTTCCTTTTGTTCTTGGTACCTATATAGTAGGACCCATGCTTTTCCCAGGTCTTTCTCAAAACGCACTTCTCTTTTTAGGCGCAGCGCTCACTGCAACTTCTGTTGGAATTACCGCCCGCGTATTTAAAGATCTTGGAAAACTGAAAAGTAATGAGGCAAAAATAGTTCTTGGTGCCGCAGTTATTGATGACGTGCTAGGTCTTATTATTTTAGCAATTGTCTCAGCGCTTGTTACAACTGGTGCGGTAAGCGTTGGTATTATTAGTGAAATAGTCGCAAAAGCAGTACTATTTTTGATTGGCTCAATTGTGCTAGGTCAACTCTTTGCTCCTAAAATTGGGAAATTTTTTGCCATGATCCAAACCGGAACAGGCATGAAATTTACCCTTGCGATTTCATTTGGTCTTGTTTTTGCGTACCTTGCGCAACTTATTGGACTTGCACCAATTGTAGGAGCCTTTGCAGCAGGACTGGTTCTTGATCCCGTTCATTTCAAATTCTTTAAAGATCCTGAGATTATTCATGAGGTAAAAGAGGCACTTGAAGATTTAAAGGTAAAAGCAGAAGACAAAATCATGGCGCGACTCAGATATCATTCAGCAAAACATGTAGAAGAACTTATTGAACCAATCGGCATGTTTATGGTACCTATTTTCTTTGTGTACACTGGTATCAGTGTAGACCTAACAACCTTTTTAAATCCACAGGTTATTATTGCAGGACTTGCAATAACCGCAGTGGCATTTGCTGGAAAAATGGTATCAGGCTTAGTTGCCGGAAATGTTAATAAACTAATTGTTGGAATTGGAATGGCACCCAGAGGCGAAGTTGGACTTATATTTGCAACAATTGGAAAACAGTTAGGGGTTGTAAATAATGAGGTTTTCTCAGTTATTATTATTATGGTTATTCTAACAACGCTTCTTACTCCACCCGTTCTTGCTGCTCTTGTTAAAAGACAACCATCTGCAGCTTAAGTAACTTCAATAATTTTTACCCGAGGAGAAAGCACAACATAAACACCTTTTACCTTTATCTTTGTTGAACCCAACATCTCTTTTACCTGCTCTACTGATTTTTTTATATCCATTTCATGTTGCTCATCAGAAACAGGATTTCCGGCACATTCTGAATGTCCATGAACAACTATTCCATAACTCTTATGTTTTTCAACAGATACCATAATCATATTCTTTATTGACTCAAGTACATTTTCTTCAACATCTTCACGCGCAAGAAGTCCATCTAAGCCTGCCCTTGTAATGGTATCAGCAAACTCTGCACCAAAAACCAAAGAACCATATTTATTTACGGCTTTTTGAACACGTCCATCCATACAACCTACGTTTGTAAAAAACGATTCATTACCATGTGCTTCTTCAGACATACAGGCTATTATACAAAACATTTTACTTCTCCTCAAGGTATTGATTATTAAACGGAACAGGACTATAATCACTCTTTTCAGAAAGAATTTATATGTCAAATCATGAATATGCACCTATAGATCGCTTGGAGCATCTACCCAAACCTGATTCTCCTATCACAGCAGACACACTTATACGCGACAATGAGTCTACCCTTGCAGATGATAATAGAAGAAAAAATCAAGAAGCGGTCGAAAGTGGAAATACTGATACGACTTTTGCCTGCAGTGATGCCAGATTAGTTATTCCTAATTTAACTGAAGCATTTATTGTAGGTATGATTTCAGCAGGAGGTAACAGGAGAGAATTCGCCTCTCTCATAAATAACGGGGGAAGATGCATAATTAACCTTGCTCATTTTGCACTTCCAGAAACAGAAAAAAACGTCTTACCAATAGGTAGACTTATGGGTTGCGGAGGACTGCAAGTAAAAGACTTACTTGAACAGGGACTTATAAATGGAGTTTCAGAAAATACTGCCTTGAAGTATGTACAAGATGAAGTTGATCACTCAGACCCGCTTGTTCAAACTACCCTTGCAGCACTTAAAATGGCTCACCTCTCAGAAACAGGAAAACCAATTGCTGCAGCTGCAGAAAATACGCTTACCGGAGAAATTGGAATCTTAGCAGTTTTTAGAAATAACGGAGGAAAAATTGAACCTTTTTATAATCCAAATTTTGACCCTGCTCTTATTCGCCCAGATAATTACAATGCAAGACGTATTTATGAGAACGGAATACCATTTTTAAACCCAGATACCTTACCTGATGAATTTGAACCAATACGCAATTACGTGAAAGCGCAGACTGAAAAAATGAAAAGAATAAAAAAGTGGTATCCAGATTTCTCTGAAACTCAAAAAGTACAAAACAAAGTCAAAGCTGTTCTCTGGACCACATCTCCAAGACCTGCTCATTTGAGATTTCCCACACTCTTTCAAAAACCAGGCTCGCTTTTTACAGTAAGTCAAGCTCGCGCAAAAGATATTACGTATGAAGGTGATTATGCAACGCAACGAGTACGTGTAACAAACGAAGGACTAAAACAAGGATTAAGTCAGGTTCATTACCCGCTTTCTGAAGCAACAAACCATGTAGATATCCCTGACAAAGCCTTTCACGGAGCAAACACACATATTATTGAAGCGAGTGATTTTGAAACAGCAATGAGAATGCAAGGAGCACTGCTTGGTCAAGAGTGGGCACAAAGCTGGCTACACACACCTGGAGCACAAATTTTTACGCTTGAAACAAGAGGCGGAAAAATCCAGCAAATAGGTGAATTTAGAATCTCTCCAGCAGCATAACTTTCCCCCCATACCTTCATCAGGGAATAGTAGTAAAATGTTTTGTAAGAAAATGATTTTAGTGTATAATACCCCAAACCTATGAAAAAGATGAAAATATTATTTTTGCAGACATTTCCATTCTATGGATCTGGCTCTGGCACATATGTCAGATACCTTGCAAAAGAGTTAAACAAAACACATAGAGTTGCAGTCTTGGCACCAGATACTAGACCTATTAATGGAGTTAAGATATATACACTAAAACTACCATTTCATCCTGTGCTTGTGGCACATCCTGAATGGAAAGACGGTATTCTGTATGAAAACTTAACCAATTCTCAAATATTAGAACTCCACGAAACAATGATGTCAGAAACAGTTAAAGTAGTTGAAGACTTCAAGCCTGACATAATCCATGTTCAACATGCATTTCCCCTATCATGGTCTGCTCGTTTTGTAAAAATGACTTACCAAATCCCCTATGTCATAACCGGGCATGGATCAGAACTTCCAATAGCACAAAAGGATAAAAGATATAGACTTCTCACGGCTGACGCGCTAAGGGGTGCATTTCAAATCATGCCTAATTCAACCTATACAAAAGATTGGATGTTTAGGGTTTTTGGAGAAGAATACAGAAAAAAAATGAGAGTTATCCCTGGCGGAGTTGACGTAAATCGCTTTAAAAAAGTAAGTGCTTTAAAAATTGACAAAGAATTAAATCTTAAAGGAAAAAAAGTGGTACTTTTTGCAGGAAGGCTTACTTCTTATAAAGGAGTTAAGTATTTAGTGAAAGCTGCAAAAAGAATCAATGGAGAAATTCTCATCTCAGGAGATGGACCTGAACGAAAAAATTTAGAAGAAATGATAAAGAAGGAGCATATTAAAAATGTACGTATTTTAGGTCACTTAGGAGACGATACTGATTACCTAATTCAGCTTTATAGCAGAGCTAATGTATTTGTTGCTCCGTCCATTTGGGATGAACCGCTTGGTCTTGTTATATTAGAATCCATGGCATGTGAAACACCAGTAGTTGTTACCAGAAAAGGTGGCATTCCGCTTGCTGTGAAAGATGGTAAAAATGGATTTTTTGTTAAAGCAAGAAATGCGACTGACATAGCCCTCAAAGTAAATAAACTTCTTGAGAATGAAGAAATGAGAATTAAAATGGGTAAAAACGCTAGAAAAATTGCAATCGATAGATTTTCTTGGGAAAAAATAAGCTTAAAATTTAGCCACATCTACGAAAAAGCGCTTTCATAACCTCATTGCATAGCCTTTAAAATTCACATAGAATGTATACAGGATTACCTGTATACCTGTATGAAAATTTTAATTGTTTCAACGCTTAAAAGAAACGTTTCAGAAGTTCAATTTGCCTCAAGATCAAGAATTATATTTGAAGTTGCAAGTGGACTTGCAGAGCGTGGACATGAAGTTACCCTTATGGGAACGGCAGACAGCAAAGTCCCAGGTGTAACTATTATGCCTGTTTTAGAAAAAGGCTGGATTGATATGCAGGCAACAGAAAACCCGTTTGTAAGAGATGCATCCAGCCTTGTACTTCTTGGGAAAACAATCGCAGAAGTTGAAAAAAATTTTGACATCATTCATAGCCATACTTATCCTGATATTTTCCCGACCATTCTTGACGAATATTTAATTCGACCACTCGTGATAACACTTCATGCTCAGGCAACAGAAAACTTACTTCCAGAAGCAATAGCAAAAAGTAATAAAACGTATTTTATTGCACTCTCTAAAAGGTACTCTGAAATCATTGGGGAAGAATATATTTATGATGTGGTATATAACGGAGTTGATAGCTCACTTTATTCATATAATGACACTCCAGACGACTATCTATTTTGGCTCGGTAGACTCCCAAAGGGAAAAAATGATGATGGCACCTTTATTGATCCAAAAGGAGCAAGGGAAGCAATACAAGTTGCTCAAGAAACTAACTCCAGATTATATATTGGTGGTATTGTAGAGGATCCCAAGTTCTTTGAAAATGATATTAAACCCCACCTAAATGAAAAGATACAATGGGTTGGAGATGTAGGATCTGAACAATCAATACCTATTGAAAAAGTAGTAAGTCTTATGCAAAATGCAAAAGCGTTTCTTATGACTATTAGACAAGAGGAGCCTTTTGGACTTGTTATGGCAGAGGCTATGAGTTGTGGTACGCCTGTTATTGCATTTAATAGAGGTTCTATTTCTGAGGTAGTAATTAATGGTAAAACAGGATTTTGCGTTAAGCCTGAAGAAGGAATTGAAGGACTAAAAAAAGCGGTCGAAAACATACATACTATAAATCGGGCAGACTGCAGAAAACTTGTTGAGGAAAAATTCACTGTGGAGAAAATGGTAGACAATTATGAAAAAGTGTATGAACGAATTCTGAAGGAAAGAAGTAGCTAGGATTACATTCTTACTACTCTAACTCCTCGATTATCCCTAATTGAAACAATTACCTCTGATCCGGTCACGCCATTATGATTCGTAACTTCTATTCCAAGTCGAGCTCCTGAACCTAAACGCCTAACTTTTTCATCTATCGTGGCGCTTGCCACATACGCATGAGTTGCCTCAGATGGGGGCACATGAGGAGGCTCAAAACCTTCTGCTGGAAAATCCATAAATGAATCACCTTCACGTGTGAAAACGGGAACTGATACTCCAAAATGTCCACCATACCCTGTTTCAACCATGTGTTTATTTAAACATTCTGAGATATATTTTGCTTGACAAGTACCTGACAATTATTGGACAATCCCAATCTCACCATTTGTGTTTTTTAATATACCTGAAAGTTCAAGTTTGGTTACAATCCCCAAAAGTTTATATATTGGGATTTTTGTTTGCTTTGATAAAGCATCAAGATCTTGATTTTCAATTTCCAAAAGTTCTACTATCTTTTTCTCTTCTGCATTTAAACTTTTTAACTTTTGCCTTTCAATTTTGCCTTTTGCTTTTTGAGTTTTGACTTGAAATGAATCTAGAATATCTTCACCGCTTGATACTAACTTTGCTCCTTCTTTTAATAGCTTCAAACTACCCCTGCTCATTTGTGAGGTAATAGGTCCTGGAACTGCAAAAACTTTTCGACCAAGCTTTAATGCTTCTCCTGCAGTAATTAAAGAGCCGCTATCTTCTGCTGCTTCTGTTATTAAAACGCCGAGTGATAACGCGGCAATTATCCTATTTCTTGCAGGAAAACTTCCTTTGCTTGGCGGCATACCGAGTGAATATTCTGAAAGAATCAAACCGTTGTTATCCAAAATTTTTTCATATAAATCCTGATTTTCAGAGGGACTGACACAATCAACACCACAACCCAAGACAGCAATGGTCGAGCCTTTATTTGCGAGGGCAGTTTTATGAGCTGTTGCATCCACCCCAAGCGCTAAACCAGATACTATAACCATATAATTACCTACCAATTCTGTGACTATTGATTCTGTTACGGATTTTCCATAGGAAGTTATTTTTCTGGCACCCACTACCCCAATATTATGTATCGAAGATAAAAGATCTAGGTTACCTTTACAAAAAATGCCAATGGGTGGTGCATCTAAATCTTTTAATTGACCCGGATATTGAGGGTCTTCAAACGATACAAACGTTACCTTTGTCTTTTTTAATTTCTCAAGGTAAAAGTTCGGGTCAAATTCTTTTCTAAAATTTTCAAATTTTTGAAAAAGATTTTCACTCATTCCAGCATCTTTAACATTTGAGTGGTCGAGTTTTTCCCAAGCATCTTTTGCTGAACCAAATTTTTTTATGAGCATGAGGTATTTCTTAGGACCAATCCCGTCAAAAAGAGAAAAACCCAAAGAAAATTCATCCATAAGTTAATAGTATCTGAAGAAGAAAAAAGAAGCAAAACTAAACACCTTGAAGAACTTTTTCTGGTTTCGGAAATGCGATGCGTTTGTTTTTTTCAAAATTTTCCCAAGCTATATCATTCTCAACCGCACCTCCTGGCTGTCGAGCGGATTCAAGAGCTGTATAACGAGCAATTAAAGCCGCAAGGTATTCTCGCTTTGTCAAATCAGAAATACTTCTTAATACTCCAGCTACACCCCGATGATCATCCCTATGCTGGACAAAATCCGCAGCAATATCTTGAAGCCTTTTCCTCTCTTGAGGATCCCCTACACAATCTTCTAGTTCTTTTAATGTATCACTAAATCTTTTTGGTGTAACTGCTACTTTTGGATCGCTTATTATTGATGTGAAGTCAATTATTGGATCCTTTTGAGAAGCAGGAATTTTTGGTCTTTCAACGGGCTTCAAAGGTTCAACTCTTGAAATCTGTATGTCGGGAATAAAAAACGGCTTAGGTTTCCCGCCTATTATTTGCTCGCTATTATTTTCAGCCATATATCTATTATTCACAATTTATGAAATTTGTAAAGGGTCTTACTTATTTTCAAAATACTCTTTTAAAATATCCCGGGCAATAGGAGCTGCAACTGTTGAACCCTCCCCACCGTTTTCAACAAGCACTGTTACCACAACCTCTGGATCATAGAATGGTGCAAAAACAGTAAGCCAAGCATGTGGCTCTGGCTTTCCTTCACCATGAGATTCTGCAGTTCCTGTTTTACACCCAATAATAACCTGGGTATATTTTCCGTTTTTTGTTTTTTGTTTTGCGGAC
>CAZQSX010000017.1:0-23067 GCA_964596415.1 uncultured Gammaproteobacteria bacterium | reverse complement strand
AGAAGTTTTTTTTCTCCGGGTGATGCCGCAGAAATATGATTTTTTTCACCTCTTTGCTGGGATGAGCTTAACGTTTTTATATCAGATAAGACATTTTCTTGTTGTGTTCCATAATTTCTCACAAGAGAGATTAATGCACTTAATCTTTGAGGGAGTAGTTCATTTGGCTTTGATTTTTTTTCTTGAGGTGGGGTAGTTGAGAGCCCGCGGATCTCATGTAAACAGCCTTCAAAATCTGACCGGTTTGCATACATGGTGGTACGTTCCAAAGGGCGTATGTTTCCAATTGGTCTTGGTTCGGTTGGTTCTGACATTGCTTTATTATATCAAACCTAAAATCTCATGGTATAATTAGTCTCATGGGAGTGATTGTTACAGAAGAAGAATTAAAAGATCACGCTTATGACTTTTTGGAAGGAAAAGAGCTTATGGCGCTTGCTACTTCTCATAAAGATGAGCCATGGGCTACAACTGTTCCATATGTCATTGCACCAGAATTTGAAATTATTTTTTATAGCAGACCCGGGTCTAAACATACAGAAAATATAGAAAAAAATAACCGGGTGACTGCAGTAATTACTGAAATTCCTATTCATAATAATAAAGAGAGAAGTGTTCAGATAAAAGGAAAAGTAAGAAAGATAGATGGGGTAGAATGGAACACGTATTATCCACTCTATGAAGCTAAATTTCAGGATGCAAAAAATTATCCAGACCATATTATTTATATATTGCAGCCAGAGGAAGTATGGATGATAGATGAAAAAGCATTTGGTCACAAAAACCGCAACCGCGTCCTATAATATAGTATTTCTTGGATTATTTTGATATAATAAATCGATGAATCAATCTGAATTAAGAAATCCAGAGCTTTATTTAGAACCTCGAAAGCCTGAAATCCAAACGCCGTTAGAATTTGCAGGAGATTTTGCCCGTAGTGCAAGAACTTCAAGAAAACGTGCATGGGCACAGTGTATGGATGTTGAAACAGGTCACGCGCCAAGTATTATTCTTAATTCACTTGTTGTTGCAGCAGCTCGTGGTGTAGATGCAAGAGTTGTAATGGATCAATTTTCAGAAGTTATGATAAATGATAGGATTGGGTACATTCCAAAGCATGGTCAAGAAAAGACAAGACAGAAAATAACTGCTCAAGCTGATGCGGATATGTTTGGGGCATTCAGAAAAAATGGTGGAGAAATTACCGTTACAAACCCAACAACCTTAGGGCGCTTTTTTCCGTTTACGGGCAGAAACCATATGAAAATATTTATTGCTGATCATGTTGCGTGGTTTGGAGGAGTAAATGTGGCATCTGACCATTTTCAGAAAGCTGATTTTATGGTTAAGTTTTACGATCCAAGAATAGTTGGACAACTTGCTGAGGTATTTCAAGAAGTAAATAAATCAAGGCCTGATGCAGATTATAAAGCTCAGATAAATGACAGATATGCAGTATTAGTTGATAAGGGAGATAGGGGAAAATCAATCATTTTAGAAGAAACTGTACGAATGATTGGAAAAGCAGAAGATCATATTAGGTATGTTTCGCAACTACCACCTTCAGGGATAATTCTTGATAGTTTAATAAAGCAAGCAAGGGAAGGTGTGAACGTTGACGTTTTGCTTCCATCTATTGAAAATTTGGATAGCAACAGTGTCCCGTTTGGTTTTCTTATGAAAAGATCATATAATAAATTTCTTCAAAAAGTAAGTGGAATAAGTAATGTGAGAGCTTACCACTTTAATGACAATGAGGGTAAAGTGCATGCAAAAATGTTAACTGTAGATGGAAGAGTTGCATTATGGGGATCACATAATCTAGATGAAGCAGGTGTAAAAGTTGGAACTCAAGAAGTAAGTATGACAACAACTGACACTGACCTTATCCAAGGGCTTAATACTTGGTACGATAACGCAAAAGTGGGAATGTATGATCTGGGATTTCAAAAAGGACCATTTTATCTACAGGATTCAAAATAATTATAGTTATAGCTTTGTAAAGTTAAAATCTCCATTTATCAACCTAATTTTATCAAGTTTTAAAATCCGTGCCTATTTGAGGTGGAACCTCAATTCGCTTCAAAAAAAGAGAAGAAAGGGGGATTATTTTTTATACTTAGATCCGTAGCGAAGTTATTCTTTCCCGACTATTACGAGTGCGTCGCCTGTTCCCGTGTAATCAGACGTTGCAGTTCCTATTGTATAATCACCTTCTAAATCTTTTTTCAGAAGTGAAAGATATGCCTTGCTTGCTGCATTAACTTTTATAACTGTTTGGGCATAATCATAATTATCCGCGTTTCCCGTAGATGAAATAGTGTAGCCAAGCGCGGTTAGTTTATCAGCCACAACTTTTGCGACTCCTGACTCACCAGATCCATTTTGAACCACGATGGTAAGATCAGCGCGGTCAAGTCCTGTTGCAGAATCAGTTGAATCAGTTGATGTTACAGCCTTTTTAGTAGGTGTTGGGGTAGATGTGGTTTTAGATGTTGGTGCTGGAGTTGTTTTTTCGTCCTCTGGAGTTACCTCAGCTTCTTCAGTTGGAGTAGGAGTATCAGTTGGAATAAAAAATTCATCTGTTTTTGAAGTGTCTTCAACAGGTTCCTCACTAGAAGTGCCAAGTAAAACTGTTGCGCCGTATGCAATTGAGCCCAAGATTAAAAGAATAATAACAAGGAAAATAATTTTTTTTGTTTTTCCGCCACCACCGCCAGTCGGTTGAGATGAAGCAGATGAGGAAGATGAGAATGGGGATTGTTGAAATGCGCCTGATTCTTCCATAAAGTGTCTGAAGTATATCATAAAGCATTAAATATTCAAGAGGTTATGGGTAAATTCATACAAATCTTACCTGCAACTTTTTTGGAAAAGTTGCGCAAAAACAGTTCACAAGCGAAGTCGAGCTAATTTTCTCGCTCGTTTCGTCGGGGGTGTCGCCCCCTCCTTGATCCCCGCCAAGGCGGGGCCAAGGTATCCCCCTGACAAACTCGCTTAAAAATCTTCACGCTCTTTGTTCGAATCGTGAACAGGAAGAGAACTTCTTTACATACATTCTTCTTTACTATAAAATACACATATACATGGAAAGAACAGTCGTATTAGTAAAACCAGATGGAGTACAGAGGGGTTTGATTGGTGAAATCACGCACCGATTTGAGCGTAAAGGTTTGAGACTTGCTGGACTTAAAATGATTTCACTTTCTGATGCTGTTTTAGATGAATGGTACGCACATCATAAAGATAAAGCATTTTTCCCAGACCTTAAGTCCTACATGATGTCTTATCCCGTTGTTGCGATGCTTTGGGAGGGAATTGATGCTGCGGTAACGGTTCGTAAACTTGTCGGAATCACCCTTGCCCGCGCAGCAGAACCGGGTACTATCCGAGGAGACTTTGCCATGAGTCAGCAATACAACTTAATCCACGCTTCAGAATCACTTGAAACCGCCAGAAAAGAAGAAGCACTCATTTTTACAGAAGAAGAAGTGTTTGATTGGGAGAAAAAAGATTACGAAAACGTTTACGCCGCGGAGGAAAAGGGGAAGTGAAAACTTCCAGCTTCTGGCGACTAGCTTCTAGCAACTAACTTTTCAATATCCACGCTTGATTTCAGGGTAAATTTTCCCACTTTTGTTCTGATCAGCTTTGAAAGATAGGCGCCTACCTTCAATTCGTTTCCTATGTCTCTAGCAAGAGAGCGAATATAAACTCCTGGACCGCAAGTAACCTTAATTTTAACTTCAGGATAGCAGTATTGATCTAGTGTGATACGTTTTATAAAAACCGAACGTGGTTTCATCTCTACTGTTTCTCCATGTCTCACGCGCCGATGAGCTGGCTTTCCACGGAGCTTGATTGAGGAGTAAATAGGCGGTACTTGCGCAATATTTCCGAAAAACTTTTTTATACACTTTTTTATTTCAGCTTCAGTTGGGATATGTTTTGTATCCGAATTTTCACTCGGATTATTAGTTAAATTATATTCATGAATCGGGCCGTCTGCATCATCTGTTTCAGAAATATATCCAAGCTTGAGTGTTGCCAGATATTCTTTTTCACCCTTTACATATTGATCTAACTTTTTTGTGTTTTCCCGACCTACAGCAATGACCAGTATTCCTTCTGCCAGTGGATCCAGCGTTCCGCCATGACCCACGCGCTTTACACTGGTTTTTCGCCTTACGATGTTAACTACATCATGTGACGTCATACCCCGCGGTTTGTTGACTGCAAAAATCCCGTTTAGATTTTCCATATGCGTATTGTATACTGAAGAGCATGAGAAAACAAAAACGTGTTGGTATCTATGCGTGGGCGGGGTCGGGTACGCTTCGACTTTTAAAAACTAAATATCATAATCCAAAAATTGATGAGAAAAGTTTTTTAACGGCATATGATAACCCCTCGCTTAAAAATCAAAAAGAACTATTTGGAGTAACTGATGCTTGGGTTACTTATTCCTGGGGATTTTCTGATAAAACGGAAGCAGAAGATTATAAATTTATTACGTCTCGACTCGGAAATTTTAAAAAAAATCAAATAAAAACTCACGCATATATTCAAGGTTTTAATTTAGTAACTTCTGAATTTAAAAATATAGATCCATGGTGTAGGGATTTTAAAGGAAGACTGTTGCCTTATAGCCGCGGAAGAAGCCTTACCTGCCCGAATAATCCAGCAGCCTTCAAAATCATTCAGGACAGAGTTACAAAAGCATGCCGTGAAGATTTTGATGGGATATTTATTGATAACATTTTTTATGGGTTGCCACCTCTTATTTTGGAATCTGACTATATATCTTTTTGTGGGTGTTCGTGTATTTATTGTCAGAAAAAATTTGAAAAAGAGTTTGGGTACGCACTTTCTCTCAATGAAAAAAGAGGAAAACAAGTTTCTGACTATATAAACTTTAGAACTCAAAGCACCTATCACATACTTAAAAAACTGCAACGAATTGCAAAAGCTGCTGGAAAAGAATTTGGAGTTAATTTATATGATCCTGTTTCTTACACCCCAGAAGTGTATTTTGGGTACAGTTTAGAACAAATACAACCGCTCCTATCATATTATTTGATTGAAAACCTTTCACTGCCTTCTCAAATCAAGCACAATAATTCCTATTTTTCAGAGCTAATACAAAGTACTAGCAAGCCGGTTTTTATTGTTTCTTACAATAAGGGAATTGGGCTTGACAGTGAATATTTGCAAAAAGATATTGATTTTATTTTTTCAGAGGCAAGTTTATTAGGATATAGTGTTTGTCTTAAAACAAGTGAATATAAAACGAAAAACACATGGCATTATATCTATTCTGCAAACTATCAAAAACCGAAAATATTACAAATTAATTTGCCGAAAATTCAAATCAAAGCTCGTCCTTTAAGAAAATCACAATTTGTAAAGCGTGTAATAGGTTATGCTTCATCCTTTGTTTACACACCCGTATCACAAATGATATGGGATAGCAGATTAGTATATTTATTTATGGTAAAAACCCGAGTTTTGACAAGTCTTATGAAAAAGCAAAGAAGAGTAAGTTTTTAATGTCGCGAAGAAGCGAATAACCTTGAACTCCTCGCTGATGTTATTTTATCACATTGGAAACCAGTTAATATAGACTATGAGAGCGTAATTTTACGCAGAGATTTTGAATTTTTAACACAAACACAAGCAGGATTTGCTTATTATTATTGATAAGAAGTGCTGTATTGAACCCAAAAAGGCAGTTATTTACTCATTCCTAGCTTCTTTTTGGCCTTTTCTGCAATATTTAGAGGCGCCGGTGGAATATCATCCTCCCAATTATGGGTCTTAATATAAGTTTGATAAGGTAAATATCTTTGGGTTGTTGTATCCCACATTTCTGTCATGCTCGCAAGTCCGGATGGAGGATTTTCGAATAGATCTTTCCATTCTTCTTCGGCGTCAAGTCGTGCCTTTTCATAGGCGTCTAATGCAACCACGAGACATTCTTGATACTTTCCTTCCGAATATAATTTTTTTGCTTCTTCACAGAGCGAAGGAGAATAATGCTTCATTTTTATTTAAAAAGACATACCCATGCGCCTATAAATTTCAGACTTTTCAGCCGTTATTGCTTGTGATTTTGGGAAAATCCTATTCATGCGATATGGAAAGTATCCATCAACTGCGTCCCAGATCGGCAAATTAGTATTATCCATATCATTTATTGCTGTCCCGCGTGGATACTTAAACCTCATTCTAAACGAAAAATCATCAGGTCTTTCTGTGCTTAGAATATAAAGCTTTAGGCCATGTTCAATTGCCGCTTTGTTAATGCAGGCATTTATATGTTCATCTTTAAACCCATAACCTATCGCTAATAATTTAACATTCGGCCTATAAAGTGCCTGCTCGAACAATTCTAAATACCACTTAAGTAAAGGAATTCTGTTAATAGCTTCTAATTTGTTAATACCAATAACTTTTGTGTTTGATCCGTCTTGTGAAATCCACCGAGATGATCCATGAAGCTTGATAAAAGAGAACTGATTAGATAGGTTAGATTTATAAGCCTCCAATTCCTCATCTGTAGGCAGTTTTTTAGGAGAATCTGAATCTAAGTCATTTTGGTCCAAGTTTCCAAAGTCTCCCGCATACTGCATTCCTTGCGGAACTAGAGGTTTCCAACCAAGCCGCCTTTCCGGAAACAGATCTTGATTAAGTGTAAAGCAAACACCGGCCTTACCATTTTCCTCTTTTTGGAAGAAATCAAAAAACTTCTTTAAGTCAGCCGGATGAATGCCCGCTGTATCCCACCATGTAGGTTGTTTAATAACATCGTCCATCGCTAAATATGCTTCATTAACAACATCCTCAAAAATTTCTATTTCATCTTGAGTAAAAGAACCTCGATTGCTGAATATACTCGAATACACTTTTTCGAAGTCAAATCCTTTTTTAAGTTCAAGTTTTATTTTGCTTGCTCCATCGAGTTTGGGATTGTTAAAGATTTTTACCCACATTTCCCGCCCCAAGAACCCTCCAAAGTTTGCTGTAAAACCCGCGCCTGTAAGTATTACTGTATCTTTAAAATCCATATTAAATTAACTTGTGTAAAGCATAGCTAACAAACTGTCTGATATAAAAGTCTTTAATTTCCTCATCATCAATAATAGTGCTTGTTCTTTTGGAGTCAAATATACTCCCGATCTCAATAAGAGCATGGGAAAAGGACTTGGTTTTCTCATAATCCAAGAAGTCATCTTCACTAAAGTTTGTAGATAGAATTAGCTCCCCATGTGTTGAAATTTCGGCCCAAGCGTCGGGTTTTATTTTAACCTCTTCAAGTAATCGCTTTAGTATATTAAGAACCCTCACTTTGCTTCCATAAAAAGTGTGATTAAAAGAGAATGCTGTATTCACATCTTCAAGAGTAAGCCCTCCAACTTTTTTACTCGAAAGACTTTTTTCCAATTTTTTTAATCTTTCCTCATCCGAAATCAACAATTGTTCCAATTGATCAATATTCAACCTTTTAACATGCTCGCTGTATGGAAAATAGGTTTCCTCGAGCAGAAATTTAAAAAGCCGTTTTCCAAAATATACATTGTTGAGATATTCATGGCTCGCGTCTCCCGCATAATACAGAGATTTACCAAGTTTTCCTTTTGAAATCACTGGTTTAGGCTGTTCTGATACGTCTATTCCGTGCCGGATACCCGATCCAACCGAATATAAATGTTTTTTGAACCATCTTGAAATGGAAACACTACCGGTTGCATTACTAACCGCGTCAGAAAGATGTTTGACCACTAATGAAGCAATAAATGGATCAATTTCTTTTAGGACCTTGTTTAAGTCTGGTTCTGAAACATGCTTGCTGATTATTTCCAAGACTTTTGACACAGCTTCCTTCTTACCGGCTTTATCATCAATTGCGAAATGGCTTTCAAAAGCAACCGAGAGATGAAGCAGATTTTCTTTATCGTCTTTTGCGGTTGTTGAATAAGTCTTGTTATACCAAGCAATAGCGCGGAGATCTCCTTCGGATAGACTATCTTCAAGTTTTTGATGGAGTTTCTCATCAATAAATGGCGGGCTTTCTCCATAAACATCTTTATAAAATAACGGTCTTTTGCTAGCATGGGGAAAAGAGGTATACTTTTCATTACCAGACATATTTTCATGAATACGATACATGAAGTGTTCCTCTTTATCTTGTAAAACCCATGGATTTCGTGCATCTGGATAGACAAGATAGGCCGTGGTATGTTCCGAGTCTAAACCCTTATTATTTGGATCTACAGACAAATACCGGTAAATCTCCAAGCTCCTTTTTAACTTTATAAATAAAATGCTTAATTCTTCCGGTGTGCCATCAACAACAAGATAGTTAAAAGCATCTATTATGGCCATTTCCTTCTGTCTGAACGTAGATACTATTCTTAGTAGGTCATTTTTAATTTTATCCGGTTCTTTGGAAAGATCACGAAGAGCTTTGAAGGTAAAATCTCCCATTTTTATCCCATCAATAGTTCGTAAATAGGGAAGGATTATGTATGCGTTAAGTTTATTTTTTTTTGCCATAAATCTTACTCAAGATTATAGCATTAGGAGTGGATCTTTACTAAGGAGGCAGAAGATGAGGTAATATCGTATTTAACCCACTCACAGGGCATTGTAGCGCCGGAAAACTGGTCAATAACGCACAAATCTTTCCAGTAAGTTTTTCCGTTTCTATTCTCAATCGGAATAAGTCCTTGTTTTTCCCAAAAATCTACAATTATCTGAATGTCGTTCGGACTCATCGCGCCATCTTTATAAAGAGCATCATCGTATGAGATTTTCTTTCCAACCCATTTCTTATTCAATTCTAGAGCACCTTTTAGACCACCAATGGCCTTACATTTTTCCTCAATTACCGCGATAGGAATTACTACAGCAATAAAACGCACGTTAACAGCCATAAAAAATTACTTCAAGCCTTTACTATGAAGACATTGTAAATATTTCCAGTCATAGTAATCCGTGTCGCCACTTATCTCTTTTGTTCTATTCCAAGCAATTAAATCACATTGGCTTCTAATTTGTGAAGGTCTTACTTCAAACCAATAGAAAATCACAGCTAGAACTACCAATATTACAATAATTATAAATTTTTTATCCGGATTTATTTTCATTTTTATCAACGTGATGGATCAAAACCTATTTTTCTTAAAATAAGCGTAATAATAAAAGCAATTACTAGAGGCAAGAAGCTTTCAGTATAAATAGCAATATAAGATCCTGCCAGATATACAATTCCCCCTACCATCAATCCTCGATGTTTACTTCCAATTCCAGACCAGAGAACTAATACTCCTAATAATCCCATTCCGATTGCAAGAATTTTTATAATTATTTCCATACAAAAAGCTCCCGTTAGCGATGGATTGCTCCACCCGCATAAGGTTTCCCCTATACGACCAGTAAAGATGCTCTAACGAGAGCTTACAGCTCTTTACTGGTTTTAGTGCCATGCCCCGCAGAAGCGGGGTTTAGGCAATTAAATTGTGCTTATAGAATAGCAAAAAACTAATGCTTTTGAAAGTAGAGTAAGTATTTTCTTGCGTATCAATAAATTTGTTCTTTACAATAAGCAATAAGTTTTCCGCCACTTTTACGCGCGCGCGATTATGTTTAAAATGATTAAAAGTAAATTAACCAATAGAAATCTTGGAGGTCGCCCAACTAAATGGCACCCACAATATATTGCAGAAATTATCGCCTTCTTCGAGGTTCCCAAAAATAAAAAGTATGTTAAAAGTGAAAGAATAACAAGGAAATCAAACGGCACAGAACAAACATTCCGTGAATATGCTTATATTGCAGAGGATCTACCTACGCTGGATAAATTTGCAAGGAAAATAGGAGTAAATGGAGATACTTTAGTTGAATGGGCAAAAGAAGAAAACAAAAAGAAATATCCGGGGTTTTATGTAGCGTATAAAACCGCGAAAGTTCTACAAAAAGAGTTTTTAATTGATAACGCCCTCAAAGGACTATATCCTCCTACCACTTTTATATTTGTTGCCAAAAACATAACTGATATGAAAGACCATGTGGAAACTGATGTCACATCCGGAGGAAAACAAGTTGCCGGATTTACTATGATAATGCCTCATATTAAAGGCATAGACGATTAATCAAATCTGCTACTTGTGTTCCAATAAATTTTGTTATTAGACTAGGATACTAAGTCCTATTGGGCTTAGTATGAAACCCAAAACTCATAAAGAACCAGAGACTTCAAACTTAAATCAAGAGACAAGTCCTCAAATAAAAGAATTATACGAATTGGTAGAAATAATGCGTGCAGTTGACCTGAATGATCCGGAAGCAGAAATAAACGCCACAACTATAAGTGACGGTAAGGGTGGTAGAATTCTTCTTTAAATCAGATCTTTTAAAGGTATTGTTTGATATACTATCCCCAAGATTATGGATAATCAATCAGACGAGCTTGATTTTACGAAGTTGAAATATGTGCTTTATGTAAGAAAATCAACTACTTCGGATGAACGGCAAGTCCGCTCAATTCCAGACCAAATTGCGGATTGCAGGAAGTTAGAGAGAAGCTTAAATCTTCATGTCGTAGATGTGTTACGAGAAGAAAAGTCTGCAAAAACTCCACATCTTAGGCCTGTTTTTAATCAAATGATCAAGGACATACGCGTCGGTAAATATGATGGGATACTCGCTTGGAACCCAGACAGGCTTGCTCGCAACATGTTAGAAGGCGGAGCAATTATTGACATGATTGATAATAACGTAATCAAAGATCTCAAATTTGCTACCCATCACTTCACTAAAGACGCAAATGGAAAAATGCTTTTAGGCATGGCGTTTGTGTTATCTAAGCAATACTCTGACGATCTTTCCCAGAAGGTTACCAGAGGTGTTAGAAGTAGTTTTATGGAAGGAAAATCACCCACACCAAAACACGGATACACACGAGATGAGGGAGGTCTATATAGACCTGACGGGAAAAACTTTGACTTGGTATGCAAAGCATGGGAAATGCGAAGTGAGGGTAAATCTCTTGAAGAAATATCTGATTACATGAATGAACAAGGATATAGCAGAATAATTAAGAAAACCGGAAGAAAAGTAAATATGACCTTTAAGATCCTTTCGCAAAGTGTGTTTCCGGATCCCTTTTACTACGGTATATTTGTTCAAGCGCGGCAGAGCGTTGATTTACGAACCTTATATGATTTCCAACCTGCAATAACTGAAGAAATTTACAATATAGTTCAGCAAATCTCAAATAAGAGATTTATACCTAACAAAACTAAGAAAAAATTAGCATTTTACCCTCTTAAACAAATGATTCAGTGTTCGTTTTGTAATCACAATATGTATGCCGCTCCATCCACAAGCGAACACGGCAGAAAATATCTAAGTTATAGATGTGATTATGAGTTTTGCTCAAGAAAGAAAAGGGCAATTAGAGCAAAACACATCTTTAACTTTATTTACGATTTTCTTGAAGATGGTTTAAATTTTACCGAAGCCGACTACAACAATTATTACAAAAGGTTGAAGTATATTAGTGATGGTAAAAGAGCAAGTCTGCAAATGCGGAAACATAGCCTTGAAGGAAGCCTGAAAATAACAGAGGCTGAGATCAAGAATACAGCATATGGGTTGGTTAGTTCAAAAGTAAGCGATACTGTAAGAAAGATAAATGAGGATAAAATAGAAGAACTAGAAGGTCAAAAAGATAAACTCACAGACGAAGTTGGAAAACTTAAGGAAAAACTTAGAGACCCGGAAAAGGATAAGCTTAGTCTTGAAGAATTCTTGAACCTTTCAAAAAACGCTGCAAAGATAGTTAAATCCGGTGATGCAATTGTAAAAGATGTAATTTGCCGGCAAATATTCTTGAACCTTGTTGTTAATGAAGAAAAAGTGTTGTCATTTCAAGCTAAAGAACCATTTTATACCATGCTCAAAACACGCAAGTTCTCATCTAGTCGGGGTGCGGGGAATTGAACCCCGTGCCTCGTCGTCCCGAACGAC
Organism: uncultured Gammaproteobacteria bacterium; assembly: GCA_964596415.1. Taxonomy (GTDB): domain Bacteria; phylum Patescibacteriota; class Microgenomatia; order Levybacterales; family GWA1-39-11; genus JAGORM01. The sequence continues at coordinate 11,034 of CAZQSX010000017.1, read as the reverse complement.
GCGTGCTACCGATGCACCACACCCCGAAGTTTCCAAATTATACTCCAACCCATAATGGGTAATCCAATCTTCTACTAGTTTGATTTTGATGTTCCATTTATTTATCATAAATAGTATGGGCAAAAAGAAAACTGCAGATGAAAAAATTGAAAAAATAAAACGGCTTAGGATGCAAGGGTATAGTTTACCAGAAATTAGCTATGAGCTAAATATCCCCAAGACAACTGTTTTTCGGTATTCTAAAAACGTTGAAATGTTTCCTGAAGTAGTAAAAACTTGGTTTGGAAAAAGAGGGGGAAGTGTTAAGAGAAAATTGCTCAAAGAAGAAAAAGCACTAAGTGAAGCAAAAAAATCAATTAACAATTTAACTGCAAGAGAGAAAACCTTATTTGTTTGCGCACTTTATTGGGCTGAAGGTGCAAAGATTGATTTTAGCTTATCGAATACGGATCCAAATTTAATACGAGTATATATACAATTTCTTAAAGAAGTTTTTGGGGTTAAAGCAGAAATGATTAGGGCAAGTATTAGAATATATGAAGATCTTAATTCAGAAAAGTGTCTTAGCTTTTGGAGTAATGTTGTAGGGATACCAAAAAGACAGTTCGTAGGTGTAAATGTTTTAAAAGGTAAGAAAATTGGGAAATTAGAATATGGAATGTGTAGAATTAGGGTAGTTAAGGGAGGGGACTATCTTAAGAAAATTAAAGCTATTAATAGTGTTATAATTGAAAACCTGTCCCTGTAGCTCAGTGGATTAGAGCACTCCCGTCCTAAGGGAGGTGTCGGGAGTTCGACTCTCCCCAGGGACGCAAAGTTTTAAATCATTGAGTGTGCACCTTTCACCGATTGACTTAGAACGCTTAATTTCATATCATATTCTTCATGGATGAACGTCTTACAAAAAAACAGTTAAAAGAGCAGAGAAAATTTGAGAACCTCAAAAAAATGGAAGAATCACAAACATCTTCAGGTTCATTTGGGAAAATAATAATAATTGGAGTAGTGATTCTTTTATTTTTAGGTCTTGCTGCATACTTATTTGTTAGTAGTAAAATAGCTCAAAAAGAGAGAGCAGAGAAGCCCGTTTCGCTTTCTGATTCCGGGCAAAAAATTGGATCTGAAAGTGCAAAAATAACACTTATTGAATTTGGTGATTTTCAATGTCCGGCATGTAAAGTGCGCGAACCAGCACTGAAACAAGTTCGGGAAGCATATAAAGATGATGTGCTGTTTATCTTTAAGCATTTTCCACTGAGGGTGCCGCATCCAAACGCCATGCCTGCAGCAATTGCAGCAGAAGCAGCAGGAAGGCAAGGAAAATTTTGGCAGTTCCATGACCTTTTATATGAGCGTCAAGATGAATGGGCGAGTCTTCCAAGCGCAAAAGAGAAGTTTGTAGAATACGCTTCAGAGCTTGAGCTTGATACTGAGAAGTTTTCAAAAGACTTGAGTGATTCCAGTATAGAAACATTGATTAATGAACAAAATGATGAAGGAATAAAAGCAGGCGTTTCTGGTACTCCAGCATTTTTTCTCAATGGAAAGCCTATCAATATCGGAGCTTCGTTTGACGATTTTAAGAAGGAAATTGATGACGTAATCTCAAAGCTTCCTCAGCAATAATTTTTATGAATTTAATACCTCTTTTTTCATACGGTATACTTGGACTTCTCATTGCTAGCATTTTACTACTTGTGCTTTTTTTAATGAGGTTTTTACAACCTTCTAATAAAACTATCCAAAAGTTTTCAAAACTCGTATCAAAACATGCTATCGTAATTGCATTTATTACCGTTTCCCTGGGGACTGTTGGTAGTTTATATTTATCAGAAGTTGCATCATTTACTCCCTGTGAGCTTTGTTGGTATCAGCGTATTTTTATGTATCCTCAAGTTGTAATACTGGGAATTGGGTATTTTATAAATGATGTAAAAGTAAAAGTTTATGCAATTGCACTAAGTATCATTGGATTTATGATTGCGGTATATCATATTCTGGTGCAGTTTTTGCCAACCATGTTCCAATGTTCAGATGAGGTTGCAAATTGTGCACTTACTCAGTTTGTGTACTTTGGCTTTATCACCATTCCTGTTATGAGCGCAATAACGTTTGGGTTTATTATAATTGTTTTACTTTTTACATTTCTTCGAAACTCACGTTAATATTGGTATAATAATCACATCACATAATTTACAATTTGAAATTTCAAATTTGAATTCAAATTAAGAATTTTTAATTTAAAATTTATTTATGAAGCGTTCTCAGATTATAAAGTATTTAGTTATTCGAACTCTTGGAAATTTCTTGGTGCTTTTTATGATTTTTGGATTTTTTGCAACGTTTGGTCCAGCTCTATTTTATGAGCTTCGTTTTAGAGTAGAGCAGGCAAGAGGAGTAAGCTATGAATTGCCAGATGCAGAACCTTCAGAGCTGGCAAAAATAATCCAAGCACGAACTGGAGAGTCCCCCGCTGAAAGTCTTTTTGGATCTGTTTTATCTGATAAAAAAGCTCAAGTTATAACGCCTAGGTCTACGGAATTTTCAGTGGTTATTCCAAAGATTGGCGCAAATGAGTTAGTTACGGCAAATGTTGACCCGAGCAATGGTGATGAATATTTAAAAACTTTGCAGTATAGCGTAGCCCATGCAAAAGGTTCTGCGCTGCCAGGACTTACTGGTACAACATACTTATTTGCGCATTCTGCTGATAATTTTTGGGATGTTGGTCGGTATAACGCTGTATTTTATCTTTTGAAAGATTTACAAACGGGTGATGATGTCAGCGTTTTTTATGAGAACAAGCGGTATAACTATAAGATTTATGATAAAAAAGTGGTTGATCCAACAGAGGTGGGGTATTTAGCAGCAAATATAGGACAAGGGGAAAAACTTATTCTTCAAACGTGTTGGCCACCGGGAACCACCTGGAAGCGTCTTTTGATATTTGCGAAACCACAGAACTCGTAAGCTCTACATGGGTAAAACATAAAACATATTCCGGTATGATATAAGATAATATGTTTCAAAGGTCAAATACATACGGGTTTTCACACTTTGTGCGTGTATGGAAAAAGCGGCTAAAGCTATTTGTATGAGTTTTTGTGCCCAGTGATATAGTTTTTACCATTTTAGTTGTATTTATCTCTACTTTGATAATCTTGACCGGAAACTTTTCACATCATACACTCTTCAATGTCTTTTGGTTTTGCCGACCGCCCACGGAGGCAATTGTTCTGAAGACCGATTACTCTCAATCGGACCTGTTTAAGTTTCAGAATAAAACATATGAATTACTGCCCAACATTAAAACTATATTTTTGTGATGATGCCGAATCCTATACGGTAAGTTAGGGTTCGGTTTTTTTTGTTTACGCCTGTATATGCGTCAGTAGCTTTACGTAAGGGAGGTGAAAATATGAATATTAAAAAAATAATAATGAGTGTTTCTGCAGGAATGATTGTGGGGGTTTTCTCAGTCCTCCCATCCCTCGCAGCAAATACAACAGTAGTTGTTACTCCAGCAGATATGGCAACTAGCATTGGGGATGTGTTAAGTGATCCAACAAAATGGTTTTTTTACAATGACGAAACTGATGTGATAGATAACACGCTTGGATCATTCGTTGTTGGTCCAGTAACGCCACCTGAGGGAAGTGACAGTGTTCAGATATCTGTTACTGGTACTCAGAGAAGAAATCTTGCAACATATCAATTCTCAGGTACTGTTCTTGAAGACATAGTCGAGTTGAAATTTAGTACCTATAATTCATCGTTAGGAAATGGTGGTTCAGTAAATCGTTCTGGATATCTTAACTTTAATGTTGATTTCAACGGAACAGACACTTGGCAAAACAGATTGGTATTTCTACCAAGCGACAATGGTACTGTTACGCAAGATTCATGGCAAGAATGGGATGCTATTCAAGGAGGAGCTGCAGTATGGAGATACTCAGGGTCAGTATGGCCAGGTACAACTGATCCTGGCCTTTCAACTACTAAAACATGGAGTGAGATACTCTCAGAATACCCTGGGATAAGAATTCGTGTGCTTGATTCATGGTTAGGAATCCGAGTTGGGGAGCCATATAGTGACGGATACACAGAAAATATCGATGCGTTTAAATTCGGAACTGTAAATGGAACAATAACATTCGATTTCGATTTGAGCGCTCCTATTCCAACACCTACCCCTATAAATCCTTTTGATGTGCCGGAGCAATGTAATCAAAACATTGCTTATAACTTAATTGAAGGAACAAATGGGTCAAATGTTTTAAATGGTACAAATGGTGCTGATTTAATCTTGGCAAAAGGCGGAAGTGATGTAGTGAGGGGAAATGATGGTGATGATTGCATAGTTGCCGGAAACGGGTCTGATGTAGTACGCGGAGGAAATGGAAAAGATGTAATCCTGGGTGGTGCTGGATCTGACAGTCTGTATGGAGACGCAGATGATGACACCATGTACGGTGAAGCCGGATCTGACAGTTTAAGAGGAGGAGCCGGAAATGACATGTTAAACGGCGGCGCAGGTTCTGACGTGGCCCGCGGCGAAGCAGGAACCCAAGATACGTGTGTAGCAGAAGCAAAAGCTACTTGTGAGCTTTAGGTAGATCGGGATAGATTAAGGTTGTCCTTTGCGCCTCGGCGCTCAGGATCAAAGACTTTCATCTATTAAAAATAAAAAAGACGTGAAAGTCTTTGAAAGGAGGTGAAATAAATATATGTCAATAAAACAAAAATTAACAGCAGGAATAGCAACAGCTGCTATGTTCGCAAGCGTAATGGCTCCTATGTCACACGCAGCAACCGTGAAAGTAAAAGGTAACGGTGCATGGTCAAAGAATGTAGTTGCAGGACTTTCCGTAAATGTTAAAAAAGTAAACCAGGGTAATTTTACCATGGGTAATACCGCAGTTGTCTCTGGTGCAAACACCGGAGGAAATAAAACCAACTGGAACACTGGAGGAACTACATCTTCTGGTACTGGAGCTGCAACTTCTAAAGTAACAGTATCTGTTACTGGAGGAGGAAACACAGCAACTGTACCTGATTGTGGATGCCAAAATAATGGCAATCATGATGTAGTAGTATCAGGAAACGGTGCTGGTTCAACAAATGTGGTACTTGGAGCAGACGTAAACTGGACGCAAGTAAGCCAGGAAAACGCAACTGTTGCAAATACCTTTGTGGTATCTGGTGCAAACACAGGTAATAACCAAACAAATGGTAACACCGGTGGTGGTGCAACCACAACAACCGGAAATGCAAATTCTACCGTTGGTGTAACAGTTGATGGTGGAAATAACGTTCTCAACTAGTATGCCTGATAGCTGAGATTTTTTGAAAGCGGGCCTCTAGGGACATTGATCCTGCGGAGGCCGTTTTCATTTTCTCCCCACAAGGCAAGCTTGTGGGGACCCCTTATTTTCTAGAAGCATACATTGTATAATGAATTTAGTATGAAAAATATGGTTCACTTGATGGTGAGAAACCCAAAAGATGATGAAACCCCGCTTGCTGCGGGAACACAGATTTTTTCATCAGTTTTGCCGCATCCGTATATACCACTTTGGAAACATTCGTATGTTAAACCAAATCAGTATTCTTTTGAAATTTTTCTGATTAACCAGATGGTTTCATTTTATGTGACAGCAGAGGAAGATAAAGAAACGGTTGTGTCATCAGTTATTTCATCATCGTTTCCTCAATCAAGAATAGTTAGAACAACAGATCCTATGGAAGAGGTTTTAAAAGCAAAACATGTAGTCTACGGTCAGATGTGTCTGAATTCTTATTCATATCTTCCGATCAAAACCTATGCTGACTTTGAAGACGTAGACCCATTATCAGCGCTTGCCGGTTTTATGGGAAAGCAAGATGCTTCCGTGCAGCTTGGGATTCAAATTCTTGTTACTCCTGCCACTTTTGCTTGGCAGAATAAAGCAGTTGAGATGGCAGGGCATATGATTTTGGATCAGGCACCAAGCGGCGAAGAAGGAGATAAGGGACGTTTTGCGCAAAATCCGCAAAAACTTCTCATGATGCAAAAGGCGTCTTTTCAAGGTGGAAAAGCGATGGTGAGAATTGTTGCAGGAGCAGAAACTCAAGCTCAAGCTCAAGCGGCATTAGCTAATTTGGCGGGAACATTTGGAAGCTTTTCTTTAGGGGAAGGAAATCAATTTGTTTTAAAAAAGCCAAAAATTCGTAAAAAGTTATTATTTGAACGGATAAAAAAGAGAGAGACGGGTCTCTTTGAGAAAAGAAATCAGATTTTAAACGCGCAAGAGCTTGCAACTATTTGGCATCCTCCCGGATTTTTATTAAAAGGTGTTAGAAACATTGCGTGGGGAAAAACGCTTGCCGGTGAACCTCCGGAAGATCTGCCCGTTATAACTGATATGACGGAAGATGGAAAACAAGATGTTAATTTTTTTGCAAAAACAGAATTTAAAAATAAAGAGACTATTTTTGGAATAAAAACAGCTGATAGAAGAAAACATGTATATGCAATTGGAAAAACGGGGGCTGGAAAATCAACTTTAATTGCAAATATGGCAATTGATGATATTAGAAAAGGAAGGGGAATTGGAATTATTGATCCACATGGAGATTTATCAGAAATTATTTTAGATTATATTCCACGCAGGCGCATGAATGATGTGGTGTATCTTGAACCCTTTGATACAGATCGACCATTTGCGCTGAATGTTTTGGAGATTCATAACATGCAACATAAGGATTTAGTGTCCTCTGGAATTGTTTCTATTTTTCATAAAATTTATGGTGATTCATGGGGGCCACGTCTTGAATATATTTTAAGAAATGTTATCTTAACGCTTCTGGATGTAGGTGGTTGTACGCTTATTGATGCACTACAAATTTTATCAGATGATGCGTTTCGGGCAAAGATTGTATCTCGCATCTCAGATCCTGTTCTTAAAAATTTTTGGGAAGCTGAATTTGCAAAAATGTCAGACAAGCTTAGAACTGAAGCTGTTTCTCCAATTCAAAATAAAGTAGGGCAATTTGTTTCATCTAAAATGATTAGAAATATAATTGGTTCTCCTACTTCTAGTATTAATCTACAGGAGATTATGGATGAGGGAAAAATCTTGATTTTAAACCTTTCTCAAGGAAAATTAGGAGAGGATAATGCAGCGCTTCTTGGCGCCATGATTATAACCCAAATTCAACTGGCTGCTATGAATCGGGCTTATATGAAAGAAGAAGATAGGCGTGATTTTTTCCTGTATGTAGATGAGTTTCAAAATTTTGCAACAAACTCATTTATTAAAATTTTATCAGAAGCCAGAAAATATAGGTTATCACTTACGCTTGCTAATCAATACTCAGATCAATTAGAGGAAGAAATTCAACGAGCCATATTTGGAAACGCAGGGACTATTATTTCTTTTGTGGTTGGTGCGCATGACGCATATAATTTAACCAAAGAATACGCTGAGATTTATACAGAAAATGATTTGGTTTCTTTGGGAAAATTTGAAACGATTGTAAAACTTTCAATTGACGGAATGACATCTGGACCATTTCCCGCAACAACACTTCCCTTGCCGAGCATGAAAAATGATAATAGAGATGATTTAATTCGGGTTAGTAAAGAGCGTTACGGACGGAAGGCGACTTGATCATTTTTTCATCTTTTATGAAAGAAAGGGGCTCAGGTACCAAGGATATACAAAGAAGAATTACCAGGCGTTCAAAAGAGCTTATTAAGTTCGCTTGGGGCTCCATTTATAACTTAAACCCTAGGCAGCTTATTTTTGATCGACAAGAATACTCTTATAGAACAGGTAGACCAGTTAAAACCATATTTTTTAGAAGAATACCCCGAGGTAAAAAGTAGTTTGTATGGGTAGATTGTACGGTAAAACTACGTTGTATTACTCACTACGTTCGTAATATAATGAAGTTCATGAAAAAAAGAGAAGTAATGCTTGTTGGTTTTTTTCTTATCTCACTATTTATCTTCATATTTCCTTCAATTTTTTTTAATCCATTTCAAATTTTTGGTTATTGGACAAATGGTTTACGATCCGGTCTGTATTCTTTTGCGCATGCCCAAAATAAAGATTCTTCATACCAAAAACTAGAGGCAGAGGTTAAAAAGTTAAGAGAGCAAATTCTAGAAATGGAAAATATAAAAAAAGATAATGAAGCTTTAAGATCACAATTTCAGGAAACTTTTATTCAACCAGAAAGACTTTTGCCGGCAAAAGTTGTTGGTTATAAGGGAAAGTATACGCGCCCGTCAGGACTTTTAATTGATCAAGGGAAAAAATCAGGAATAAAAAAGAATGCAGCAGTAATTGTGGGGAGAGAATTAATTGGAAAAATTGGAGAAGTTTTTGAATATAATGCTGAAGTGATACTTGTTAACTCACCAAAGTTTTCAACGTTAGTATATGATGGAAAAACAAATGCGCCAGGGATTATTACGGGTCAAGAAGATTTGCTTCTTTTGGACCATGTAGTTATAACAGATGAGATTGGGGAAAATGACCCTATTTATACAAAGGGAGAAGTATTTGATAGCGGGGCGGTTATTCCTGAAGGGCTTTTAGTAGGAAGTATAAAAGGGGTTGAGAAATCAGAAACCAAACCGTTTCAAACAGGAATTGTAGAGCCTGGATTACGCATCGTTACATTGCTTACCGTATTTGTTGTCTTGCAATAATTTTGTATCATGCTTATTTCTTTCATATTTTTCTTAGTAGTATTATGTGCGGTTTTTTTAGAGTCGGTTTTTTTACCGTACCCTTTGGTTTTTATAGCACTTGCAGTTTTTTTTCTTTTTCAAAGAGATATTTTGTTTTTTCTTTTTGCTTTGATTTTTGCAGTTCTTCTTGACATCTTAACTGTTGTAAGTCCACCAATTACAACGTTTCTATTGGCTTTATTTTTACTATTTTTATATATGGTAGAAAGAGTTTTTGCTGTTCTTGATGTTCGGCTCTATATGCTTTTTATTTTTTTTGCAGCGGAGATTATAAGAGGTGTAAATGGTTATCCGTTTCAGTTTATAACTTCTATAATTTTTTTCATTGGCCTTATGGTAACTGGCATAACACTTCATAGATTACAAATAAAGTATAGTAGATTGCCTGGGAAAATATAATGAATAGAAAAAAACAAAAAGTTGGTATTGCATTTTCAGACTTTGTAACGAAAGAATCGTTTTCAATAGGTGGTGGAAAAAAAAGTTATGGAAGTTTTTACACAAGATCTGGATTTCTATCTATCTTTCCATTATTTCTTCTTATCGTAATATTTATCATTCTTTTTATACGGCTTTTTTATGTAGGCGTTGTTCAAGGGGCATATTACGCGAGACTTTCAGATGAGAACAGAACAAGAACGGTTATAATCCCGTCTCCAAGAGGTATTATTTTTGATGCTAAAAAACGCCCGCTTGTTAGAAATGTTCCTGTGTTTGAAGTGGTTGAGAAAGGAAAAGTGAAGATTATTGAAAATGATGAAGCACTGGCTTTGATAGCACAAGGAAAAGACGTAAGAAATAGTATAGCTCGGGAATACTTATATAAGGATACGATGGCGCATGTGCTAGGGTATACAGGTCAAATATCAGAAGATGAATTGAATCATCCAGATTATGAAGGGTATGTTATTTCTGATTTTGTTGGAAAGTTAGGTGTTGAGAAAAGTTATGAACAGTTGTTGCATGGAAAAAATGGGCGAGAATTATATGAGGTTGATGCCGCCGGTAAAAAAATGAGGTTTCTTGGAAGTGAAGATCCTATTGCTGGAAAAAATATTGAGACAACTTTAGATATAGATATTCAAAAAGCCGCGGAACGTGCATTTTCTAAAATTGAAAAAGGCGCAGTTGTGGTATCTAACCCAAAAGATGGAAGTATTATTGCAATGTATTCAAAACCCTCATTTGATAACAACCTTTTTACGCACTCCAGCGGATATAAAGCACTTGGAGAATACGGGACAATTGAGACACTTTTGACAGATTCTGAAAATTTACCACTTTTAAACAGAGCAATCTCCGGAGTTTATCCTCCTGCTTCAACCTTCAAATTAATTACTTCTGCGGCTGGTCTTGAAACACGTTCTATAACTGAAGATACGCAGTTTCAAGACACAGGGGTAGTTGAAATAGGTGGACTCAAATTTGGGACGTGGAACTTTTTACAAAATGGAAAAACAGAAGGAAGTTTAGACATAATCCACGCATTAAAACGTTCAAATGATATTTTCTTTTATAAAGCGTCTGAAAAAATAGGTGTTAATAATTTAGATGATTTTTCTGAAAAGTTTGGTTTGGGTGTAAAAACAGGAATTGATATTCCAGGTGAAGTTTCAGGAACAGTTCCGGGTGAGTCCTGGAAGAAACGCGTTATTGGTGAAGACTGGTATTTAGGAGATACATATAATATGAGCATAGGACAAGGCTATTTAGAGGCAACGCCGCTTCAGGTAAATCTTATGACACAGATAGTTGCAAATGGAGGGAAAATGTATCAGCCACATATTCTAAAAGGAAGAGAAAAAAGTCTTCAAGAAGGGATAGTCTCTGGTGAATATTTAGCAATTATACGTGAAGGTATGAGACAAGCCTGTGTACCTGGTGGTACGGCATATCCATTATTTAATTTTACGGTATCAAATGAAAAACTTACCATAGATAATAAAAATTATTTTGAATCAGCAACTCCTTCAGCTGGGCTCACATCATCTGAGTCCGCAAAACAAAAAACAAAAAACGGAAAATTCGCAGAAGGCCACGAGAACAAAAAAACTCAGAAGGCCACGAGAAAGGAAAAAAACTGAAACTTCTCAGAAGCCCACGGAAAAAAACAAAAAATAATACGCACGAGAAAACAAAATTATGCGAACGGGAGAACCCCACATGAACACTTGGGAGGGAGGTGGAAGGAGGCAATGTCTTCCTTTTTCTTAGGATCCTTTAGCACACACACACAGACAGACACACACACACACACACACACATACACACACACACACACACACACACAT
>CAZQSX010000016.1:11821-23282 GCA_964596415.1 uncultured Gammaproteobacteria bacterium | reverse complement strand
ATTCTGCTTCCAGTAACACAAACGGAGGCGCAGGAGGAAGCTTTAGCTTAACCTTAGGTACAGGAGGAGTTGGATATTTCAGCTCTTCAGGGGGATATGGAGGTGCGGGTGGCGGATTTACGGTAGTTGCAGGAAACGGTGGCGCAAGTGGTACATCAAATGTAGGAGGCGCAGGCGGTGGATTTACGTTTAATGCTGGCGCAGGAGGAATAAATTCCGGAGCAGGAGGCGCATTTTCGTTTACAAGTGGAGCAGGCGGAAACGGTGGCGCAGCTGTTGGGAATGGTGGCAACTTTACAATTACGTTAGGTGCAGGAGGCTCAAACTCTTCTACAACTAACACAAACGGTGGCGCAGGAGGAAGCTTTAGTTTAACCTTAGGCGCAGGAGGAACAGGATACTTCTCTTCTTCATATGGAGCAGGAGGCGCAGGCGGTGGATTTACGGTAGTTGCAGGAAACGGTGGCGCAAGTGGTACTAGTGGAGCAGGCGGAAACGGTGGCGGATTTACGTTTAATGCTGGGGCTGGTGGAGGTAATTCAGGAGACGGTGGAGCGTTTTCATTTACTTCAGGAACAGGTGCAAATGGCATTTCTCTTTCAGGAGCTGGCGGAGATTTCACGGTAACACTCGGGAGCGGAGGCTCAAACTCTTCTATAAATAACACAAACGGAGGAAACGGTGGCGGGGTTACGTTTACGCTTGGGCATGGAGGAAGAGGGTATTATACATCTTCATATGGAGCAGGAGGCGCAGGCGGAAGCTTTATAGTTACAGCAGGAAATGGTGGTGTAAATGGTTCATCAGGTACTCCGGGTGTTCCTGGGTCAATCCAGTTAACTGCCGGTTCTGGTACTACAACCGGCGGAAATATATCTATCCAATCCGGAAACGGAACAGCTGATGGGACTATAGATATTGGTACTAACAATTCATCTGCAATAACAATTGGCATGAGCGGTATGACTACATCAATTGGCGGAAATATTTCAGTAGCATCCTTCTCAACTGCAAATACCGCAGGACTCTGTTGGGATAATTCCGGAGCGTCACTCATTTATGATTGTAATGGTGCCCCAACAGACTTAGCAGAATACTTTGGTGCAACAGATGGTAGCGTTGAGGCAGGAGACATAGTGGTTGCAGATGGAAACGCAGTAGAGGTGATAGTAAATGGTGCGCCTACTTCAAAAGCGTATGTTAAAAAAGCATCAGCTTCCTATCAGGGTGATCTACTTGGTGTAATTTCAACGGCTCCAAATCAGGTATACGGAGATGATGGATTATTTGATGGCTCTGAAAACCCTCGACCAGTTTCACTTGCAGGACGTGTTACTGTAAAGGTAAATACACAAAACGGTCCTATTAATAGGGGTGATGTTATCACTTCATCATCTACTCCTGGAGTTGGTATGAAGGCAACAAAAGCTGGAAGAGTTCTGGGAGTTGCACTTTCATCTTACAATGGGGCAGGCACAGGGAAAGTAGTTATGTATGTAAATCCGCAATACTACTTGGGAGATCAGTTATATGCTGATACTACTTCTGGATTCTTAGATGTAAATGGAGTTTTGAAAACAGAATTTAATGGAAAAGTTATAACTGCTGATAAGATTGACCAGCTGATAGATGAGAAAGTAGCTTCTGGATTTACGGGAATTGTTCCTGAAATAAACGTTCAAGGAATAGCTTCTCTTGGGGTAGAGGGAGCATCTCAGGGATCTCTTAAGATTAGTAGCGCTGATTCTGGTTCAGTAACGATTACATCTGCATCTTCATCTGCGAATTGGACTATGACACTACCTGTTGATGCAGGACAAAACGGTGAGGTTTTAGTAACAGATGGAAATGGAAACACATCATGGGTTAATCCAGATGTTATAACTTCAGGATTAAGACAAGAAATATTTAGTGTATTAGGTACTGCAACTGATTCTGCACAAATGACTACTGTTTTTGGAAGGCTTTCTAAAATTGAGACACAAGATATAACAGATATTAATACAAAGCTTTCAGTATTTAGCCTTGTAACTGATCCATTTGGTGCCATAGAAAAAGCAGTATTTAATGTGCAGGTCGCGTTTAATAACGGCGTAGAATTCCTTCAGGATATAGTTCTTGCAGGACGTATTAAACACACAGATCAGGATACGGCTGGAATTGCAGTTATTAAAGCAGGAACAACAGAGGTAGCAATAGAATTTGATAGGCCTTATGAAGTTTCGCCAATTGTAAATATCACGGCAAATAATAGTGCTGCTGCTGGATTTGTGAAAAACGCAACAGAATCAGGATTCACGGTAGCAGTTGAGGCGACACCTTCTGCAGATGTTCAATTCACATGGAGTGCAGTTCTTATACAGAACCCAAGAATTTCAGAATCAGGAGTAACGCCTACACCGTAGGTGTAGAGAATTTGAAATTTACAATTTTAAATTTTAAATCAATTTAAAAAAGTTCAAATTACAAGCATGAAATATGATCTTGAGGAGAGAACTGCAAAATTTGGAGAAGATGTAATTAGCCTTTGCAAAAAAGCATCAAGGAATCCTATATCAATTCCAATAGTAAGTCAGTTGATTCGAGCGGGAACAAGCATTGGTGCAAATTATGCTGAAGCAAATGGTGCAAGCAGTAAGAAAGATTTTTTAAATAAAGCGTTTATTTCAAAGAAAGAGTCTAAAGAAACTCAGTACTGGCTCAGGATGCTTGCAAAAGCTGATGAGAGCATGAAGGATGATTGTAAGAAGCTCTGGAAAGAAGCGCAAGAACTAACGCTTATATTTGGTAAGATTACTAGCAGAAAGAAAGAATAATAGATATTCAATTGTTAATTTAAAATTAAAATTTGAGAATTGAATTAAAATTTAGAACTTAAAATTTAAAATTTATATTATATTATGAGATTTACCATCAAACCGCGATTTTTTATATTCCTGCTAATAATAGGATATGGCATTTTTGCGGTTATTTACACGCTAAGTAATACATCTCAGAAGCCGGTTGAGTTAAAAACTCCAGAAGGAGACGTGGTAGAGACGGTTGATTCTAGTTCTAATTCTGATACGAATAACTCTGATAAAGTCCGTAAATTAAAAAATACCTATAAAGACAAAATGACCATCATTTTTTTCTATGATGGGTATAAATCACAAGAAAAAGCACTTTCTTATATAAAAGTGTTAAAAGAAGCGCTTGTTATATTAGAACCCTTTAAGTCATCTTCTGATACTCTTTTATATAAAACGTTTACGACGGATTCACAGAAGTGTGATGTAAAAAATAATCAGCTGATATGTAGTGAAAAACTTATTGAATCATTTAAAAATCTGGGAGTAGATCATTTTAAGGTGGTAATTCTTTCCCCTTTGGATTTTCAGTCATCAGCAGAGCCAGCTCGAGGTAAAAATTCCTGGATTACTGTTTCAACATTTCAAGGGGATACGCCAGAGGAAGAATTTAATAGATTTTTAGGAGCACAGTTCGCACAAAACTTGGGAAGAAGTCTGGGTCTGAGCCTTGAGACAGGCTCAAATTCAATCGAACAGAATCAGTACTCAAAACTGCCAAATTGCGCATCTTCAGAGGCGGAGGCAGAGGAGTGGTGGGGACCATATACTTTACAGTTTGATACAGTTGGATATTATTCTGGGTGCGGTGGATCTGCTACCTCAGTCTATCCAGAACAGGGAACTCTCATGTCAGATAGTCCAGTAAAAGAAAGTTATGGGGTAGTTTCAGAAGATTATCTTCGCGGAGTAGTTCAGTGCATGTACGGAAATAAAAATAGTATTTCTTATCCAGCTGGTCGTGCTATAGTAGATATTCCAACAGCAAAAAATTGTGAAGCATTTAGAGGTTTATACCCAGAATTCTGGGAGGAGTAAGAAGAAGGAATAGAGTACATATTGTAATGAAAAAAATATTTTTCTGGCGTGGGTTTTTAAGAAAAAATAAAAAAAGAACGGGGATTCTTGGTGTCCTTTTTGTGGGGTTTATAGCTGCTTATGGGTGGTATTTGTTTCACCCCTCAGGAACATCTGCTTCCTGGTGGAATGATTCTTGGGCGTATCGGCAAAGTATTGCGATCTCTGCCCACACTTCAGCAGAGACTAATGTATACATTTCAACAACAGTTTCAAATACAGATACACTTGTTACTGCTGGAAAACTTCAGTCTGACTGTGGAGATCTCAGATTCACAAAAGAGAATGGTGATGTGCTTCCTTACTATATAGCCTCTGGTTGTAATTCTGCTTCTACGGTAGTTCATGTATATTTTAATACTTTTCCTGCAGGTGCGCAGACAATCTATATGTATTATGGAAATCCATCTGCGCAAAACGGATTTTCAAATACAGGCTTTTCAACAGAAGCATCTAATTACACCATGGGAAGCTACGGCTCAGAGGAAACGGTAGAAGCGCCAGCAGCGTATTGGGCATTTGACGAAGGGTATGGAGCAACTGCGTATGATTCCACATCTAATGATCATGATGGAACCATAAATTCTTCAACATGGATGACTGATGATATGTGCGTAACTGGAAAATGTTTGAAATTTGATGGAAGTACCAGTTATGTTAATACCAATACTGATTTCAGTTGGACCGTAAGTGATAGTTTTTCCATGGGATTTTGGATTCGTCCAAACTCTGTATCAGGAAGTCAAGGAATTATGGGGAAAGGACAAGCTGGTGGATACGGTACTTCCAACTATGAATGGAGTTGGAGAGCAAGTAATTCAACTATAAATTTTTATTACTGGACTACTGCAGGGGCGAATGAGATTGTTTTAACATCAACTTTTTCTCAAGGAACTTGGAGCCAGTTTTATATGACATATGATGGAGCAGGAACAGCAAAGCTATATAAAAATGGAAAACTGGTAGACACGGATTCTAGTGTCACAAATACACTTCAGAATAGAAGTACCCCGGTTTTAATTGGGCATTCTTATTATAGTGCTAGCACTAACTATTATTTTAATGGGAGCATGGATGATATAAAAATTTATAACTATGATCTTTCTGCCGCACAAATCCAGGCAAATTATAATTCCCGCGGTTCTGATGTAGCAGGATCTGCTGTGTTAGGAGCATATCAAGATGCATATCTTTCAGACGGTCTTTCCCTGTACTATAAAATGGATGAATCCTCATGGACGAATAATTGCAGCACCGCAACAGTAACAGATTCTTCAGGAAATGGATACGGAGCTGCAAGCTGTCCTGATACCACTGGTGCTACAGGGGGCGCTACGGGAAAATTTGCAAATGGAGGACTACTGGATGGAGATGATGATTATCTGACAGTTAATAATACTTCAAACAGAATCTTACCAGACACAACTACAAATGCATTTACTATTTCTACGTGGATTAATGCGGTTGATTACTCATCTTCTACTGGAAATTATAGGGCGCTTGCAACAAATGAGGTTTACTTAACAAGCGGATTTAGGTTTGGTACACAAACAGGTAAAGCAGGGCTTTGGGCAAGCCAAAGCGGTGGAACATTTAACGCCATAGGCTCAACTACGCTTACTGCTGGGACGTGGTATTTAGTTACAGCTACTTATGACGGAACCACCGCAAAAGTATATGTGAATGGGAAGTTAGACGCAACCAGCACGGGAACATTTGTTTCAAACACTCAAGCTTTGCAGATTGGGAGAATAGGTGGCGTAGAGGAATGGGACGGGTACATGGATGAATTTAGGGTTTACAAACGTGCACTTTCAGGGGAGGAAGTAGCAAGCCTCTACAACTGGGCACCGGGACCAGTTGCTTACTATAATTTTGAGGAAGGTGAGGCAACTACGGTAAATGATGGGTCTGGGAATGGGCATACAGCTACCTATACTGGCAATGGTCCATTTTGGGCACAGGGTAAATATGGGAAAGCAGGGAATTTCAACACCTCAAATTTTAGTTACGCTACCGCAACTGATTCTGATGATCTTACATTTGGAAACGGAACAACAGATAAGCCGTTTACCGTAAGTACTTGGGTTTATGTTCCTACGTCTAGCATAACTGGAGGAATTGTTGCAAAAGCGACCGCTGCAGATGCTGGGGAGTATTATTTACTTATTTCTAGTGGGTCGATATATTTTAGAGTTGTTGATAACAGTACAGGTGCATATCTTGGACAACAAGCAACTGCTCAGCCGCAAGTTGGTAAATGGACATATATTACAGGAGTTTACGATGGGTCTGGAAGTGCATCTGGACTTAAAATTTATTACAACGGTGTTCTTCAGGCTTCAAGCGCAAGTAGTAACGGAAGTTATACCGCTATGGAAAATACTACAGCCGATTTGAGAATTGGAAGAAGGGATACATATTTTACCGGAAGACAAGATGAAGTAAAAATATATAGCTATGAAAGGACTCCTTCCCAAATTGTATCTGATATGAATGGTGGGCATCCAAATGTGGGAAGTCCGGTAGGATCTGCTCTGGGTTATTGGAGGTTTGATGAAGGATATGGAACAACTACTAATAATTCCGGAAGCGGTGGGTCTGCTATGGTTGCCACCCTTAATAATATGGCATCTCCCGCAACTACAAATTCCGGATGGCAGCAGGCGGGGAAAATTGAAAAAGCACTGGCATTTGATGGTAATAATGATTTTGTTAGTCTTACTGACAGTAATACTTTGAGTGGCGGAATTACTATTTCTACTTGGTATAAAACTTCTTCAGTTTTAGGTACATATAATACCCTATTTAATAGGGGATCACAGGGGAGTGCAAGTGGATTTGTATGGTTCTTTTTTGACACCTGGACTAATAAGCTTTGGTACCAGGAGGGTAATGCGAGTTACTGTAGCGTGAAGAGTAATGCGAATAGTTGGACGGCAGATGGCAAATGGCATCATTTAGTTGCATCACATGATTCAAGCACAAACTATGTAACGTTTTATAAAGACGGACAGGTTATAGGAGGAGGAAGCTGTACATGGGCAAATATCACAAATACGGGTGAATACATTGGAACATATAATAATAGCTCCTCAACCACATATACTGTTTCTGGATTCATGGATGAGGTAAAACTTTATAATTATGCGCTCACTTCTGATAATGTAAAAACTGATTACAACCAGGGGAAATCACTTGTTCTGGGCGCGTTATCTGATACATCTGGACTAACCGGCGGGTCAGTTGCTTCAAATTCTGCGTCAGCAGAGTTTTGTATTCCGGGAGATACTGCAACGTGTGATGCGCCTGTAGGATATTGGAATTTTGAAGAAGGACAGGGAGCAACCGCGAATGATACTTCAGGAAATGGAAATGTGGGGTCTTTTACCACTGGCGCCGCTCCGTTTTGGGCAAAAGGTAAAATAGGAAAAGCGGGCGTATTTGATGGGTCTGCAACAAGACTTGCCATAACAAACACTTCAGGGCTTACTCCTACCACACTTTCTCAAACTGCCTGGGTATATCCACGCTCTTTTGTTTCAGGAAGACCAATTTACAACTGGAGAAATACCAGTAATGTGGGTGGGGTTACGGCAGAAATAAGTAATACTTCAGGAAATCTTGCCTGCTATTACTATATTAGCGGAGGTTGGAGAAATGCTTCGCTTTCTGGTTCATATGCTTTAACTCAAAACGCGTGGAATCATGTAGCGTGTACGTATGACGGAACTACCATCCGCGCCTATAAAAATGGGAAGCTTGCTGCTTCTACCACCTATGCAGGGTCAATTAATAGTCCTTCATCTCCACTGTATATGATTGGGAAAAACGTTCAGACCAATGTATTCTGGGATGGGTATATAGATGAGGTGAGAGTTTATAATTATGGACGGACTCCTGCCCAAATTGCGTGGGAGTATAACCAGGGGGCGCCTGTTGCGCATTATAAATTAGATGAGTGTGAGGGAACGGTTGCACATGATTCTTCAGGAAATGGGAATAACGGAACTATAAGCATTGGAGGTTCTGGTACACAAACAGCTGTTGGCACGTGTCAAACAGCTGGCACTGCGTGGGGAAATGGCGCAACCGGAAAATATAATGCCTCACTTAATTTTGATAGGACCGGAACAGATGATAATATTTCAGGAAGCTTAAGCGGAAGTCCGGCGCCTATTACTACCAGAATGACCGTGAGTTATTGGATAAAACCCGCAACGCTAGGTGCTCAGCAAAACCACATATTTCTTGGAACTGATGCGGGTGCTAGAATCATACCGTACATGTCAAGCGGGAATGAGTTTAGGTGTTACACTTCAGCAGGATCAGTTGCTTCAGGTTTTACCCTTACCACAGGCACGTGGTATAACTTAGCATGCGTATATGATGGTACTACGCTTCGGGCGTATGTAAATGGAAAAGAATATGCATCAGGTGCTGTGTCACTTACGCTTACTGCCAATAACTTTACGATTGGTTCTGATAATGCCACATTTTATACCAGTGGACAGATTGATGATGTCAGGTTTTATAACTATGCTTTAACCGCTACTCAAATGAAGCAGGTGGTAAATCAAGGGGCAGGGGTACGCTTCGGCCCGTTAACAGGAAGTCCTTAGTTTCCTTTAACTTCCTATAACAACCTTTATGAGCATTATTGATGATCTTATACAAAAAAGCATGGATGAGCTTTTTGCATCTGAAAAGCCAAAACAGCGTTCACGAACGTGGGAATCAGGTAATGCCTACCGATATCTTGTCCAGTGGTCAAATTCCGTACTATTGCGATACTTAGTAAGAAATTTTACAAGCACTCTTCCGAAATCGGAATATAGGAGGAAAGCACAATTAGATGATGCTGCCAGAAGCGTTGTAAGAAACATAGAGGAAGGATTCAAAAGGTCTAATACGTCTACCTATATGGAATTTATTGGATTTTCTCAAGGGAGCCTAGAAGAAGTAAAAGGAGACATAAGGGAGCTTGTGGAAGACGGATTTTTAAAAAGCAATCCTGGCTCAAGCTTGAAGAGTGTAGGTATAGATTTGGGTGAATTTAACCACGCCTTAAAGCCTTCTGCTTATTCTCCTATAAGCTCCTCTAAAATTCCTTTAAGGGAGATTAAAGGAAATTATAGGAATATAGAGGAGAAAAAAGGCAAGAAGCTTCCTGAATCTGATGGTGCTTTTCTGTACCATCCTATAACCGTTCTTTATCCTCCGTTAGCAAAAGTTAACCCAAACGATTTGACCTATGAAACATTTATTGAACTTATTAATAAAACGGACTTTTTGCTGAGAAAACTTGTTGAATCTTTAGAAAAGAAATTATCACATGAGAAAATGCATTATGAAGTTGAAAAAGCACGGATAAAAAGTCATATATAATAATGATGGAGGCGCTTGAATTATCTTTTTAAGCTTCATAACAAGAAGCGATAATCTAAACATATGAAAATTAAAATTAAGTCACGTTTTTATGTATTTTTGGGATTTATTCTCTTATCAGCGGGATTTATTTTGTATTCCCGAATTGGTTCTTCTGCTGTTCAAAAGACACAAACAAGTGTTCTTGCTGCAGCAGATGCGGATTTGAACACGTATTCACTTGTTGAGCCTGAAGATTCACCTTTGGATAATAAAATTCATAATGATATTGCAAAATATGAGCCGGTGACTATTTCTCATACGGTGCAAGAAGGAGACACCTTGCAGAGTGTTGCAGAAAAATATCATGCTGATCCACAGACCATTGCTGATTATCCATACAATGAGTTTGATGAAAACTTTTCTGTAACAAATGGTCAAATTCTTATTGTCCCAAATGGTTATATTGATACGCCTCCCCCTGAAATTCCGGTTGCGATTGGAACCGGTCTGTTTTCTTGGCCCGCTCGTGGTGTTATTTCTCAGTACGCGTTTTGGTGGCATCCGGGTGCAATTGACATAGCGATTCCAATGGGTACGCCAATCACCGCAGCATATCCTGGAAAAGTAATAACAGTTGAAAGGTGGGGTACGGGATACGGCTGGCACGTGGTGATAGAGCATAGTGGCGGATATACCAGTCTTTATGCGCATATGAGTAGGCTGGATGTGGTGAAAGGACAGACTGTTCAAAGAGGTACTCGTTTAGGTTTGTCAGGTACAACAGGAAGAAGTACCGGACCTCATCTTCATTTTGAAGTAAAAAAACAAGGAAACACAGTTGATCCCATGAGTCTCTTGCCAAGAGACTAGAAAATCACATAAGATAGAAGTACCATGCAATCTGCTTTTACCATTCAATTCACCAAAGAAAAACTTATCACGTGGGGTATTTATCTTTCATTATTTCTTTTTTTACTGTATCCATATACTGATTATGATTGGGGATGGCACTATAAATACGGGGAATATTTTCTGAACAATTGGCAAATCATGTGGCAGGACTCTTGGTCATGGACTATGCCAGGATATTTATGGGTAAATCATGAATGGATATATGATCCGCTACTTTTTACGCTCACAAATCTTTTTGGTTTCACAGGTCTTTCAGTTGTGGGAGCGCTTGTGGGTGTTTTAGCTTTTCATTTTTCCATAAGAGGAATGAAAATTAGCTTTGTTGAAAAAGCGTTTTTAGCTTTTTTCTTTGGATTTTTTGTAAGCAGTTCGTTTTTCCAAGGTTTGAGATCACAAATAGTAGGACTCCTTTTTTTAAGCGTAAATTTGTACCTAATCAGAAAATCTTTATATGAGAGAACCCGAGCGTATTTATTTTTACCTCTTTTTTATTTTCTCTATGTTAATTTTCATGGAACATTTGTGATTGGACTTTTTTTCTTTGCACTTTCAGTACTTCAGTCGTTCTACTTTCATTTTAGAATGAGAAATGGAATAGCTGTGTTTGATCCATACTCAGTAAAATACTTAGGAATATTTATTGCTTCAATTTTTGTTACGTTTCTAAACCCATTTACCTATCAGGTATATCTGGAAGCTTGGAGGCATTTCAGAAATCCACTTCTTACAACTGTTATGGAATGGATTCCGGTTGATTTTATGTCCGGATATTTTATGGTGATGGTTTTTTATATGACGCTTGTTGCAGGTTTTATTGCTATAAAAACTATAAAGGGAAAACTTAAAACTTCCGATTTTTATGTTATTATTTCAGCGGCTGTTGTTGTATATCTTTCATTTACCGCCAGGCGTTATGTGCCAATTATGGCAGTTGTGACAATTCCGATTCTTGCATATTATGTTTCAAAGTTTCCTGTTAGAATCTCTTCCTACAAAGCTTCTCTTCCTATTATGATTATGGTGGTTTTGATTGCTCTTCAAATAGGGATTCATAATAGAGTAAGCACGAAAAATCTTCTTTCATATGATATGAGCGCATATTGCGCAAATGGTTCAAGATGTTCAATGAAGTCTTTAGAATATATTAAGAAAAATCCGCCACAAGGAAGAGGTTTAAATTTCTACGATTGGGGTGGTTGGATGATCGGAAATGAATTTCCGGCAAAACTATTTATAGATGGCAGAATGCATTT